>CAYZCF010000048.1:0-16460 GCA_964476855.1 uncultured Chlorobiaceae bacterium | reverse complement strand
ATGACCGGTTTAAGCAAGCGAGTACGCTGCACCAGTTGGGCATTGTCGCTCAGGAGCAGCGGAAGTATGCCGAGGCGGAGGGGTACTACAAGGAAGCGCTGGGGATATATGTCGAGTTCAATGACCGGTTTAAGCAAGCGAGTACGCTGCACCAGTTGGGCATTGTCGCTCAGGAACAGCGGAAGTATGACGAGGCGGAGGGGTACTACAAGGATGCACTTGGGATATACGTCGAGTACAACGCCCGGTACGATCAGGCGGGTACGCTGCACCAGTTGGGCATTGTCGCTCAGGAACAGCGGAAGTATGCCGAGGCGGAGGGGTACTACAAGGATGCGCTTGCGATCAAAATCGAGTACAACGCCCGGTATGAGCAGGCGAGTACGCTTGGACAGTTGGGCAGATTGGCCGAAGATCGGCAGCAGTGGCAAGAGGCGCAGGCTTATGCTCTGGAGGCGGCGGAGATATTTGTTGAGTTCAACGATCATTACAGTCGAGATATTGCGCTTGGGTTGTTGGGTCGTATCTGGCGGGCGACTAAAGAGCGCGGCATCATCGACAAGGTTGCGGCTTTGCTGAACAGTTCGGCGGCGGAGTGCGAAGCGATGTTCGACGAGGCGGCGGAGGCATCGGGGAGTGAGGAGGAGTAGAAACCTCTAGCAGTCTGTCGGACTTTGTCACATTTTCTGACGTCATTGCGAGGAGCAAAGCGACGTGGCAATCCATCTTGCTGAATTCACGTTTGGATTGCTTCGCTTCGCTTCACTCGCAATGACGAAGAATAAGTGCGTATTCCGGATGAATATGGTGTTTGTTTTCTGTAAGTCCGACAGGCTGCCAGGGAAACGAGTTTACCGTAATGTTGCATGGTTCGGCTGGTTTTGGCGCTGCCGGGGTGCTATCTATCCCGACAGGCGGATCAACCATCGGGAAGCACTATGGACTCATCAGCAGGCAGGCCAAAGCCTTCGAGCATTCACGTCGAGTGGCGGGAGAACGGGGATTTCGTGTTTTCGTGCCGCTACCGGCGGGCGGCTGAGCGCGATGCACCGGAAGCGGCGCGGCGGGCGGATGAGCGGCATCACTTTCCCACCATGACCCTCGCGATGGGCAACGTGCTCCGCAAGCTGCGGCGGGAGCACATCTCCTTTCCACTCTTCCTCGTCTCGCTCGCCTTCAACCACCGCAACCTGCTCTCGGAGATCGACCGCCTGCTCCAGGCGCTGCACGAGCACGTCGAGCAGCAGGAGGGGAGCGGCGAATATACCTGCCTCATCACTTCGCGCGAAGATCAAGCCTGACGCTCGCCATCGTCGTCCCACCGCTGCCGCCCGGCGAAGAAGTCCCGGAGCACGAGGTCGAAGCCGAAGGCGAGGTCGTTCCACGGAATTTCCTCCTCCGCGAACCAGCGCAAACACTGCCCTTCGTGCAGCGGAATGGCGTCCGCTTCTGCTTCGAAATCCATCAGAAAAATGTACTCGATCCGGTCGGGGAAGTCGTAGATCGCGTGGCGGCGGCAGGCCGAGACATCGGTTTCGATCTCCTCCAGCATCTCTCGCACGATGCACGCTTCGGGGGTTTCGCCCTCCTCGAAGTGGCCGCCGGGCACATCCCACAGGTTCGGGTAGGGAATCTCCGGCTTGTCGTCCCGCAGGAAGAGCAAGACTTCATTTCGGGAGTTCTTGAAAATTATGCTGGTTCCGCCTCTTTTCATGGTTGGGTGCAGTGGGACTTTTGGGACAGTTGGGACTTTTGGGAGAAGAGTTGAAGACGATTCTCCGGGATTATACCACTTTGCCCTCTTTGATGAACTCTCGCATGATCGCTTTTTCGAGGCGTTTGTTGTCGAGGGGGTGGGCCGGGTTGGCGAGCGACTCGATGGCGCAGTAGTGCACGATGTTCAGGATGCTCGCGCCACTCAGTTCGTAGCGCGTGGCGATGGCTCGCCAGTCGATTTCGGCGTCGGTCATCATCCGCTCCGGCAGGGTGTTCAGCCAGAGGGCGTGGCGCTCTTCGGGCTTGGGCATCGGGAAGTGGATGATGCTCTGGAAGCGCCGCGAAAAGGCTTCGTCGAGGTTGCCGCGCCGGTTGGAGGCGAGAATGACGAGGCCGTTGTGGCTCTCGATGCGCTGCAACAGGTAGGCGGTCTCCTGGTTGGCGTACTTGTCGTGCGCGTCGCGGATGTCGGTGCGCTTGCCGAAGAGCGCGTCGGCTTCGTCGAAAAAGAGAATCCAGTTCTTGCTGTCCGCCTTGTCGAAGAGGCGCGAGAGGTTTTTTTCGGTTTCGCCGATGTACTTCGAGATGATGCGCGACAGGTCGATGCGGAACACCTCCTTGCTGGTCTGTTTGCCGAGCAGTGTCGCCGTGAGCGTTTTGCCGGTGCCGGGCGGGCCGTAAAAGAGCGCCCGGTAGCCCGGCTTGACGCGCTTCTTCATGCCCCAGTCGTGCAGCAGCGTGTCGTTGTGGGTGATCCAGTGTTCGATCTCGCGAATCTGCCGGAGCGTGGCGGCGGGAAGCACCAGGTCGCTCCACTCCATGCCGGTTTCGATGTGCTCGGCGGGGAACTCCATGCTGAAACGCGGCTTGCTCGCCGTGCCGAGCGTGAGCTCTTCGACCACCTCCGGGTTCAGCGTGAGTCGCCCGCTCATCACCGGCTCGCCCTCCGGCACCGGTTCAAGCCACAGGATGTGCTCCTTCGCGAACCAGTGCTCCGGCCCGAGCAGCCGCTGCACATCGAGCCGCTTTTCGAGATCGTCCCCCCCAATGACGAACTGCGCCGTCTCGCCGGTAGGCAAAAGCCCGCGATGGTTCACCCCCCGAACGCCGCCAAACTCAGGAAAATCGCCACCATCGGGGAGGTATTCAGCGATGATTTTGCCGAAGAAGTCGGGCTGAAGATGCGGGGCGAGGGCGATCATAAGAATAAGGAATTCGTCGAAAGATGGATTGTGAGATTCAATAAATCCTGCGAGACAAGTGGTGTCAGGGAAGAATTCAAATGCTTCGATATTTGCTTGAGCTTCATTGTTAAAGTGATGTTCAAGGCAAGCTGAAAGTATTTGTCGCAACCAATCGATTGCTTTTTCAAGATTTAAGCAGTTTATATCTTTTTTCATGCTTTCGGTTTGAACAGTACGATTAAACTTCAGTTCTGTCATGTCGCTGGTGGTAGATAATCCGGTGAACTTGCTCCTCGGGAACGGTTCTGGCTACTTTCCTCAAGTTCATAATTATCAGGGTCTTTCATGAATGTAAGCACTTCGGGGGCTTTGGGACCTTTGAATCGTCCATTGCTGTTCCACCATACCGATGCATCAATGATATGACCCATGTCTGCCTTGCTTTCAGGGAGCCAGGTATTGTTTCGGGCATTGAGAAATTGCTTGGTTGTAATATTGTATTTTCCCATTTTTTGCATGCGGTTATTAACATCTTTTCCTGTCTGTGAAGATTTGGATGGGGTGGCGCCGACGTAGAGGCTTCTTTTTGTTTCCTTGTCGCTTATTTTAACAATTTGACCATTTTTCATGCGCCTGTCGAAACTCGACACGTCATAACTGTCTGCATTACTCGATTTGATGGCCGGAATCAGCCGTTTCATTTTGACCATATCCACGTTTCCCGATTTATTGAATTCGGATATGATCCAATGGCGTCCATTGTAGCTGACAAGATCTCCGATAGTGATTGAAAGGGAGGAAACGGAAGCTGCGATTGGTCCGGATAGTAGAGGCAAGAGAATTTTCATTGTATCCGAGAGTTCATTCAGCACCGAGTTTATAAGGTCGATGTCATCAGGCTTGTAAGCTCCAGCATTTGTTGCCTGGAGCCTTGCAATGATTGTCTGCGCTTTTGATTTGAGCTGACGAGCTTGACTGACGGCCGCTTTTTCTTTTTCTGTTGTTGCTTTGGATGATGCAATGCTGATTGCCTCATCGATGACCATTTCGGTCGATGCGACCATCAGTTTTGCATTGGAAGCTTCACCTCTGAAATAGAGACTGTGCGATTGGCCGCTTGAATCGGTGAATCGCTTTTTTTGTTTCCACCAATTCAGGATTTTCGAGGCCAAATTCTTTGCCCCTCCAGCCATCTTCCCCAGCATCTTGCCGAGCCAGGCGACGATTTTGTCGAGACCTCGATCAATTGGTTTGCGGATTTTCCGGACAATGCCGACAAGTTTTGCCGGTATGCCGCCGAGTCCGGCGAATTTCGCGAGGAAGGCAATCACCACCGTCAGCGTGTTGGCCATCGTCGTTTCGACCTTCTTCGCAGCGGCATCGACCTGCCCGGCGGCGATGGCCGAGATGGAGTCGACGAACGACGCCACGACCGCCGCGATCTGGTTGATCTTTTCGATGAAGAAGGTGACGGTGTTGTAGATCGCGATGATTGCCTGGATCACCGCGCCTGCCGGGTTAATCATGCTCACCAGCTTCATCACCGCCGCCTTGACGATCTCAACCGAGACCATCTGCGTGACCTGTGCGATGAGCTGGCCCTTGAGTTCGTTCAGCTCACCCTTGATCTGCTCCCACGCCGCCGCCGGGCCCTCCTTGACGAGTGTCACCAGAACTCCCGCCGTTTTCTCCAGCCCCGCGAGCACCGGTTCGGGGATGATCTTCACCAGCTTCGCGCGGATGTTCTGCCACGTCAGGCCGAGCACCGAGAGCACGAGCTTGACGATCTCGATCAGGCTGAAGGACTTCGGAATGTAAACTCCCGCGTCGGCGAGCGGCCCGACCAGCCACTTGATCAGCGCGGCTTTCAGGTGGTTGACGATGTTGCTCGCGAACATCTGGAACCCTTTTTTGCCCGCCTGCACGAGATTGCCGACGAAGCCGATGGGGTTCTTGAGAATCGACGTGAAGGCCGCCTGCGCTTTCTTGAGGTAGGGCATCACGCCGGGGGCGACCACCGAAAAGAGAATCTCCAAGAGGCTGATGACCTGGCCGAGCGCCCAGCTTCCGAACTCGCCAGCGATGCCGAGGAACGCCCCGCCGATCTTGCGGAACGCGCCGACTACCGTCACGAGATCGATGATCGTCAGCGAGGTGAGCGTCTGGATGATCTTTTGCGGAATGGAGCGGGCGAAGCCGAGCAAGCCCGCGAGCGTGCCCTGGAACCACGCCCAGGCTCGCTGGATGGCGTTGCCTTTCTTGATGTTCTCCCAGATCTCTTCCTGGCCGATCAGCTTCATGAAGCCGCCGATGAGCACGTCGGGCGTTCGCGGCACTGCTTCGCCGGTAATGGGATCCTGCCCGAGCAGGGCTTTGAGCAGGTCGTACCCTCGCGTGCCCTCCGCCAGCGCGGCCAGCGGCCTGAGAATCGCCTCGCGGATGAAGCCGAGAATTTCGCTCGCAAGGCTTGTGGCGAACGAGATCAGGCGGCTGATCGGAGCCGTGAAGATCGACTTGGCCCGATCCCACACGCCGCCGAGGTCGAAGATGTCCGTCCAGCTCAGGGAGTCGATGAAGCGGCTGAGTCCGCCGACAATCTCGCTGCCGATGTCGCCGAGCGTGGCGAGCTGTTGCTCGGCCCATGCCCCGACGCGGGTGAAAATGCCGTGATTGTCGAGCGCCTGCGAAATCATGTGGCCGCCCGGCACCATCTCGACCATCGCGCGCAGAATGTTCGAGGCGCTGCGGTCAACGCTGCGCTGGTTGATCGGGTTGAAGCCGATGATGACCGTCAGCATCGTGAATCCGGGGATGTTGGCCGCCTTGTCGGCGAAGTAGTCGAGCGCGTCCTGAATGCCGAGGCGCTGCACCGGCGGGGGCGTCGCGGTGGTCGAGACCTGCGGCGAGCGCTGCACGGCGTGACCCTGCTGGATGGTGTGGGTCAGTTCGTGGGCCAGCAGATGCTTGCCGTCGCTCGTGCCGGGCTGGTACTGGTCGCGCGAGAAAAAGATGTGGTTCCTGTGGGTGAAGGCGCGCGCGCTGAGCTGGTTGTTCAGGCTGGCCGCCTCCGGGTCGCTGTGGATGCGCACATTGCTGAAGTCGGCATTGAAGCGAGGCTCCATGAACCCGCGCACCTCGCTCGACATCGGCTGCCCGCCGGTCATCTTTCCCGTGATTGCCGACTGCACGTTCGAGGCCGCCGCTCCGCTGCCGCCAGCCTCCTTGCGCTGAAGTTTGTCGTCAGCTTTCTGGAGCTTGTCGTCCTCCTTTTTCTGAATCTCCTTTTCAGGCGCGGAAGCTTTCTGAAGTTTGTCGTCGGTGCTCTTCTGGAGCCTTTCGTCCGGGCTTTTCTGGAGCTTTTCCTCCTTCGTCTGGGCTGGAGCGGGGATGGGCGAGGCCATGCGCATCACCTTTCCGGCCATCTGGTCGGCCTCTTTTTCGAGCGGATCGCCGGGCTTGCTGACCTCCATTTTCATCTGAACGGCTGGCGCGAAGAACGCGCTCTGCCGCGCCGGGGTAAAAAACGGGCTTGCGGCGGTGGCGTGAGCTGGCTTGCTCGCGCTGCTGACGGACGATTTATCGGCACTGCTTTTCATAACCGCTCGTTTAATCTCTCAGAAACGCCACTCGACATGAAGCATCGATGGCATCCAGGGCAGCCGGATCATCGAAAAACCCCACGGAAGGCGATCCAGCAGAATGTCGAAACTGTTCGATTCGATCTGAAGCCACCACTCTCCGCTGGAGAAAGAGAGTTTTCCGGGGCGTTTCAGAAACGCTTCCCGGAGTCCATCCGGACTGGTGTTTTTCAGCGCATCCCAGTGACGGATGACCGCCGAAAGCAGCGCTGTCACCTCTTCATCCTCTTCCGGGCGCAACGGTTCTTCCGGCTCGGCGATGAATTCAAGCGGCAGTCCGCACAGAATTTTCATGACCGGCAGTTCATATTCCGGTGCGTTCCATACGCCGGTTGCCAGAGAGTGCAGCAGGAAGAGGGCGCGGTTCGGCATGAGCAGTGTGTCGTTGTCAACGATGCCCAGTCCACTGAAGAATTGCGGCAGGAACGGATGAAGGAGCACCAGACCGGTGTGCTCGATATAGAGGCCGGTCATTTTATCGGGATGCTCAGGGCCGGCAAACGGTTTCCGGCTTTTCGCGCTCTCGCATTTTCCGTATGTCCACTCCTGCTCTGTACCGGAAGAGGAGCCGTGTCTCCTCGACTCGGGTTCTTGCGTATGTTTGCCGTGCAGCTCCGTGAGAGAGCTTTGGGCGTGGGTCACTGCTTTATCGCCACTTTCGGCAGGAGGCTCCTCGCCACTGTTCTCCGAAGCGTGTTCAGGCAAAAGTTGGTGGTCATCCTGGCGGCCGGAGCTTCCGGCGGGCGCTCGCAGTTTGTTGTCTGCCGCAGATTTGGCGCTGGCGTATCGCTCTCCTGAAGCTTTGTGTTCGTGGTGATGGCGAAGTTCATCGGTATCGCTCAACGGTTGCATTGAAGGCGCATCGCAGCCTGTTACGGCTGTATCGCCAGTCGCGGCATGTGATCGCTCATCACCACTCTCAGGAGCGTTGCCGGGAGGAGCAGAGCTGTGATCGTGGCGGTCGTGGCTTCCGGCGGGCGTTTGCCGCTGGCAGGTCACTTCGGAGTCAGCGCTGGAGTCAGGCTGGCTGACGGCCTGTTCCTGTGGCATATCCGCCGGACTCTTTCCGGTATGCGTGAGTTCAGGCGAACGCAGGTTTTCGCTTCGGGTTTTGCCAACAGCTGTTTCAGCGCCTGCTTTTGGCTCGCCAGTTGTCGCAGAGGCTTTAGGCAATGCCGCGAGCAGTGAGGTTCTTGTCAAACTGATACCCGAAACGATCAGGGTCAACGCCTCTTCGAGCAGTTGCCGTTCTGGATGCCCGGCAAGGTTGACAGCTCGCTCTTTGCCGCGCTCGCCAGGCAGACTGTCGAGCAATTGCTGTTCTCCGCCGGAGAACAGCTCGGGAATGGAGCGGATAAATGCCGGGCTGAACTGGCGAACCAGCCGTTGTCTCGCCACCGTCGAACGGAGCGTTTCGAACAGCGCCGATTTGATTTTCGCGGGCAGGCTTCCATTGGGCGACGCTTCTTTCAATGCCAGCGCGATTTCACGCTCCAGCCCGCTGCCCGGCGTATTGCTGAACGACCAGGGACGCGTACCGTTTTCGAGAAAGAAGAGAAATGCCTCGATCAGGGTTTCAGGAACCGTTCTGAGTCGGGCATTGTCCGTCAAAAAGTTTGCACCGTCGCCGTCGGGTATTTTGTTCAGCTCTTTTTCAAGTGCTTCAGCCACAAGGCGAGGCAGTTTTTCGGTCAACTCATCCATGTTTACGTTTCCTGCATCGAGTTCGAGCCGTTCGATGGTGAGGACGCCTTTGCGCGGAACATAGCGGTCGAGCACCTGCCCGATGGCAGGAGTCAGTACGCGGGCGCAGAAGTCGGGAAGGGCGCGGTGCAGCGCCGCTCCTTCCCGTTCTTCGCCATCGATCTCTACCTCAAGAAACTGTCGGCGGATCGTGTGTCTCTGAGCTTCCGGCATGATCTTTCTTCAGGACAGTCGATAATTAACGAATGGGTTTAAAAGCAAATGATCCCGCTTTTGTCACACGGCAACCGTTTTTTGTAAATGCCGTGACTCTGTACTGTTCTTTTTCATTGCTGATTGCGCTGAAGCTAAACGTGACTCTTTCACCATTAGCCATTTTCTCGATCGATTCCGGCACTTCCCATAGAACGGACGCAGCCTCGTCAATTCCCTCCATAGTTACGGCAAGCTTTACCGTATTCCCTTCCGGTATCGCGCTGGTGACAAGCCTCAAATCAGGCTCTTTGCATAGAGGCTCTTGCGGGCTGTCCGGATGACATTTGTCAATGGCGATGCCATCGAATGCCGGAATCAGCACCTTTCTCACGGGTTCATTTGACGAATTGATCGTGATGATGCTCCTTGCCGGGTTGATGCTTACCTCCACCGAACCCGAAAGGCGTGTCGCTGCTTTGTGCGTCCATTTCAGATTGAACCCGAACTTCAGTTCAAGGCATTCAAAATATTCGATCCACCAGGTTGGCACTTCGGCTATCATATCCGACGTACGGGCTTTTTGAAGTGAAAGCCATCCAGGGATACCCGTTTTTTTGTCGATGAGGGTATTGATCTGATCAACAACATCGTTTCCTTTGAGGATGATCTCTTTGACCTCATTCGATAACACTATTTTTTCACTCGCCGGATATTCGATCCAGAAATCGACATCCAGAACCAGATCGGGAGATGGATCGGGAAGCGGGAAGCGATAACCGCGCCGCAACGCCATGCCTTTGCAGGGCAGGTCACAGCAGGTGTGTGAGAATGTCAGCTTCCGTGCGGGGCAGCCCGAGCTGTCGCCAACCTCGACCGTCACGGTTTCTCCGCTCTTGAATGGCCCGGCAATAACCGAATGGCGTTGGGCGTCATCAACGGTCGAGTCAACATTTTTGCCGTCAATCGTGATTGGCAACCGAGGGTTGCTCAGCAGAAGTTTCACCGTGTAGGTTTCGTTCGCCTTGTCGCATACCGGCTCTTCTGCCTGAACGGTAAACCGGGGAACAATCACGATCGTTTGCGCCGCCGATACGCAGCCATTGGCATCTCTCACGATAAGCTGATTAGAACCGACCGGCAGATTCATTTTGTTGTCGATCAGCGATACATACTCCTTGTCATCGATTTGTACCATGAAGGGGGCTTCTCCGTGTTTGACGTCGAAGTGCACCATTGCGTTGCCCTCATTGTCCGGGCACTCCTGGCTTGTGGTGAAGATGACCGGAATGCACAGCCTTACCTCCTGAGCCGGGCAGGGCGAGGCATCACCGACCCTGATCGTTCCGGTTTTTTCATATGAAACGATAATGGTATGGAGGTTCGCTGCCTGTTCGGTTGCCTCGTTCTCGACGCCGTCGATGGTGATGGGGAGTTGCGCATTGGCGATGGTGAGCTGTACGGTGGCGGTTTTGCTCTCGACGTCGTATGCAGGCGTTCCTGTCACGACGGTGAAGCGTGGCCGCACCTGGATCGACTGCACGAGTGAAACGCCGCCTTCGGCATCCATCACGGTCACCATGTGCTCGCCGACTTTCAGCAGGATACGGTCATCGACGAGAGGTTCGTACGCACTGTTGTCGATTTTCACCTCGCAGGGAGGCACCCTGTAGGAGAAGTCGAGGTTCACCCATGCGAACCCGTCAACGTTTGGACACTCCTGCTGCATGGTGAGTTTCGGGCGCGCAGCCGGCATGACGAACTGGACGGACGGGCAGTCCGAACCGCACCGGTAGGGAAGGAAAAAGTCCGCGATGACCACCCGTTCAGGAATGGTGTATTTCGTCTCTTGTCTGATCGGATAGCTTTTTGATCCGGTAGGGATTTCCTGGAATATCAGGATGAAGGTGCCGCCCGCCGGAGCGCCAGCTTTGTGCGTGATGCCGGGATGTTTCTGGAGATATTTGCTGAAGAAGATCAGCTCGTCAACCTCTTTTTTGCGTTTTTTCAGCTCCTTTTCCAGCGCTTCGAGGCGGTTCATCAGGCAGTTGCCCAGAAGCGTTTCAAGGTCGTTCAGCAGCGCCTGTTTTTGCGCTTCGGTGATGATGGCGTTCTCTTTCGCGGTGTCATAATCGCGAATGTCATCCCGGTATTTTGAGATGGCATCCTGTAAGGTCTCATACTTCTTGCTGATACCCGCATAATTCATGTCGCTCGCCCTGGCTGGCAGCGCATCGGCGAAATCCATCATCGATGCAATGACATTTACGCGGTTGCCGATGACCGTATTGTACTCCTGCATCGAAACAGTGCCGAACTCCTTTTTTTCAATCAGGAGCAGCGTATCGAACGTTTGCTTCAGATCGACGGATGGCGTTTCAGCCTTGGCTTTCAGCGTGTTGGCATATACCTTGCCGAAAGTGTTCTCCTCGATGACAATGGCGCTGCTCAGATCGATTTTTCGGACGGCGGCTTTCCCCGCAGCCACTGTTTTTCTGGCGGACGATGAGGTTTTTTCAACGATTGCGCCGCCGTTTGCCTTGGCAATGGAGAGCGTGAAGTCGGTCAGCTTGCCGACTTGTTCACGCATGAGGCATGAAAGCTCCTGGCTCCAGGCGTCGTAGATGATTTCGAGATCGTCTGTGATGCAATGTGCAACCAGCGGATCGGCGAGTACGGCGGCTGTCGCGGTCGCCGGGTGGGCATTGAGGGCAACGACGTCAATGGGAAGACGATATTTCCTGATCTTGTCGAGCAGGTTTTTGACGGTCTCTCGCCAGTCAAGGCCGATGTGCCCTTCGATTCGGAAAAAGTTGTACCGATCGATGTTGAACAAAAGGGGATCGGGGTCTCGATCCGCATGATAACCGGTGTTCTGATTCGCGCGGCCCCGGCTTGTTTTCGTGAAGTTCCAGGCGTTTTTCAGACCGTCCGAGAGCGTGTAGTAAAAAGGTATGGCTTTGTCCGACAGGGAGACATCCCCCAAGCGGCTCGGAGTGATTTTAACGCTGGCATCGATCGTGCCTTTCACAGGGAGTGACGGGGCCTTGAACTGGTCAACCAGAAGCCGGAGGCGCTCGAAGAGTTGCTGAACCTCCTCTCCGGATTTTTTCTTTTCCGACAGGGCCGGGGAGGGCCTGAAGTAGTGGCGGTGAACTTTGTGGCCAGCGAAATTGCCGCTGCCGGTTTCGCCAAGTTCCAGATGCCGCGGGAAAAGCGTTTGCGGCGGGTTGCAGAGCGTCATGAACTCCGCGGCTTTCCAGCGGAATTCGTCGTAAGCCTCGATAAGATCATCGAGAAAATCGTAGAAGTATTGCGAGTAGATGACGCCTGAATTGGCGAGGTTGCCGGTGTAGATCTCCTCGATTCGCGCAAGCTTGCTGACAAAGGTTTCCCTGAGCGCTGGCAGTATCGGTTGGAACGCTTCGTGGCAGGCGTCCAGCCCCTTGCCAACCGTGGTGAAGAGTGACTCTGTTTTCAGCGTTTCGCCAATTGTCGTCAAAAAAGGTCTGCCTTTCACCGGAAGGGGGCGTGGCGCAGTGAGAATCTTTCTGTAGGCATCGAAAAGGGTTGGCCCGTCCACCATGTTCGATGCCGGAACGTCGAGCCTTGGCAGTTGAATATCGGGCAACCCGAGTCGCGCCGTCAGGTTCGGGAAGAGGTCGCCTGTCGCATTTTCCTGCCTGGTGTTTTCTGTGATTTCGTCGTTGAGCGTTTTCAGATCGGTTTCCGAAATGAGCAGCATCCGGGTGTTTACCTGAACTTTCAGCCCCAGATCGTCGCAGGAGGTCGCGCTGCAATTTTTCAGGTCTTTTTCCAGAAGCTCGACAAAAAGCAGCACCACATTGTTATTCAGAATATCTGTCGTGAGGGCTACGCCATTCTTGTAATCATCATGACCTGCATCGAGTAGCTCCCAGAGTTCGTATTTGTTTTTACGTTTATCCTCGTTCCAGAAAAGCGGGTTGGAATCGATCACCGTGAATTTCTTGTACTTGTCAGCCACGAAGTCATCGCTTCCCACGATTCCCGGATAACCTTCGCTGGTGATGCCATACCCTTTCGATATGGTCAGTTTTGTCTTGTTGTCGGTGCTGACTTCCAGCCCGCATACAACGCCAATGCCATGCAGCGCGGCCCTCGTCAGGCGGTTCTGTTCATCCAGATAGTTTTCCAGAGCGTTCAGGTGCGTTGCCGTCAGCACCTGATTGGCCTCAAAAACCGGATATTCTTTATTCACTGGTATCATGACTGGCTTTGTTTTTGGGCGTTACTGTTAGCTGGCAAGTTCGGTTTTTCTTTTGTCCCGTTTCACTTCATCATTTTCGATCTTTCGTTCGTCAAGACGGAGCGCTACACGCCAAGGGTGGTGCTGCCAAGGCGAACCGGATTGGCATCGTTTCCATCGTCGCAGTCGTGCAGGGTGACCGGCGGATAATCGCTGCGGAGCCTGGACAAGAGGAGCAGCACCCGCCAGAGCGCCATCGTGACTTCGGCATACTCTGCATAGATTTCGGCAAGAGTGTCATGGAGATCGCTTATCTGATTTTTTTTCAAAGCGATACCGGAGACCTTGGTCGTCGTTTTTTCAGGATTGTTCGGGAACGTCTTGCCGGCAATCTTCAAAACGGCTTTTTTCGGACTGGATGGCGTGATGCCTTCGAGCACATTCGTTTTCATGGTTTCCGAAAAGCGATCACCGAACTGCCTCGCTAAACGTTCAGCGGCATCGTGCGTTATTGAAAGCCTTTGTTCGATTTTCTTCACAACCTGCCCGGCGCACCACTCTGCATCCGCATTGAGGTTCAGCCACTCCTCCCATGCTTTCCTGAAGTGCTTGTACAGCATTCCTTCAAAGCTGATGGTGAAATATCTGACAAGCAGTTCGAATATTGTATCGCCGATAATCTCGTAATTTTTGACTCCGCGGTACATCGCCTCGAATGATTCGATTTTATTTCTGAACAGCTTATCGAGCTGGCGGGAAATCGCTGTTTTGGCCACGGGTTTCGTTTCCCCATTCGTGGCCCATTCATCAAAAAGGCTCTGGGCATGGTTGACGATCTTCTCGGCCCCTTTTTGCGCGCTCGACTCGTCAGGCCGGGCATTTCCGGCATTCCGGCCCTCTTGCTGAAGCAGCATGGCGAGCGCATTTGTCAGCTCTGGTACGACCTCTTTGCCATGCGTGACATTGCTCACCCAGCAAACTTTTCCAAGCAGGTGAGAGGGCATTTCCGTATGAATGGTGCGGTCGGCAAAGCGTCTCAGCTCCACATTCTTGTCATAGGGAGCGATCCAGCCAGGCATGATGACGGTGAACCGGAAAGAATAGGGGTCTTCCTCGCCGCACTTCGGGCAGCTTTTCTCAAGGCAGACCTCCATCAGGGCGTCACCCGGGAATTTGGGCCGCAGGAGCAGATGCTCGACGATGATGATGTTTGCTTCCATCTCCGCGTCAAGTCCAAGCAGAAGCGCGATCCGTTTTCGCAATACGGTCTGGTCGCCGGTGGTTTTCGCCGCCTTGTAGTCGAAGCCTCGCGCCCGTTCACGGCTGATGAGCGGGTAGGCCTTCAGAAAAGCGCTCTTGTTTCTGATCAGGTCACCTGCCGCCACCTGGTAACCATCGTAGCTTGTCAGCAGAAGGGCGTATTCGGTGAACTGCTCGCCGAATCGGGCCATGAGGTGGTCCAGAAACCGGTTTCGCCTCTCAAGCATCTCGCTCCTGGTTTCGGCCAGCGTTTTTAGCCCGGCTTCCGTCAGCGAAGGAGTGAGCAATTCTGTTACCCCTTTGATGAGTGCGTCGTCTCGCAAATCGCGCACGAAGTAACTTTGATCCACGGTTTCGTCGAGCGAAAAGAGGTTCCTGACATTGGCGAGCTGGCTAAAGGCATTAGCCAGCACTTGTTCGAAGACCATGAGATAAGCCTTGAGCTGGCGGGCCTGGGCGCGCCGCAATTCGGTCGCGGGTTCGCGCACGCCTTCCGGGCCGATGCCGTAAGCGAGCGGAAAGAGATACTGAACGGGTGAATAGTCGTCCGGCTTGCGGTACGTTCCCTCGGGAACGGGAATATCCTTTTCCGCGTCCAGCAAATTCCGGAGCTTGAGGCGCTCTTTCTGTCCGCGCAATTGGCTGAGGGTATCCTGCACCTCGCTCGATCGGGGGGCGAAGGGGAGGCCGTTTTTATAGAAAATGAAGTGTGAATTGTCGACGTATAGCCTCGGCTGGCACTGTTCTGCAATATCGAGTGTCCACTCGGCGCTGATTTTCTCCCTGTTCACTCCCTGTCCGCCGTCGGCCACGCCCCGTTCTGCGAGGCCATCCTTGTCGTAGCGCGTCAGCAGCAGGTTTTTGACGGCGACAACGCCCTCTATTTCCACGATTTCGTTGATGATGTCCGAGGTGCGGAGCTGCGATTTCAGGCCGGTGCGTTCGAGATCGCTATTCTTGACGAACCCGTGTTCGAGCTGAGGCCCTTCAAAAATCTCCTCGACGGCCATGCCTTCGGCCAGCAGCTCCTGAAGGGTGTAAAACCTGATTTCGGGATTGAAATACTGCTCTATTCTGAAAAGCACGTTTGCCAGCACCAGCTCGATGTCGGCGTTGGCGGTGACCTCGATGTCAGCGCACACCGCAACATCCTGAATGCGGACGAGGCCTGGGCAGCAGAAGTCCTCGCAAAGGTTGCGGTGGCTGTTGAGTTTGGCGCCGATCGCCTTCAGCGTGCGCTCGACCAGCGCCATTTTCATGAGAAACAGTTTGCCGATTTCCCTGTAGTTCCGATCAGTGATCTTCTCTACCGTGAAAACCCCTTTCGCCTCGCTGCTGCCGAACAGGCGGAAGGGAACATCGGTCAATTCGAGCGTGTGAGATGTCTTGTTCGTGGAGCTGATTTTGACGCTGGCATAATAGACCCGTTGCCACTGTCGCCAGCGCTGTATTTTCTCGCTTTCCGCGAACGTATCCGGCTCTCCGCTTTTGAGCAAAGAGGGTTTCAGCTCGACGATCAGGTTATCCAGACTGATCTCGCCGTTCTCGTCCAGATAGTCACTGGCGCGGCCCCAGGCGAGATCCCATTCGGGAAAACGAAGCTCCATGATGACGGGATAACGCTCCTGATCGGTCGCCATCATGAAGATATGGCGGATTTTGCGGTCGTTCAGATCGCCAAGCTCCGGGCTCTTCTCGAGTTCGAGCAGAACCGTGTATGTTCCGAGCGGAGAGACCGGCAGGTATTTCTCCGCGCTTTCTGGATGGATGTAGCTGAGGCCTCCTTTTTCACAATCGGCAAAGAACCCGGTATCGCAGGAGGTCTCCAGCGGAAAAAGCCACGCATTGCTCACGTTGTCCATGTCGATGAGGAGGCGACGGTAATCGTTCAGCGTCAGCGGGCTGACGGTCAGGATGTCGCGCGCCGTGAAGAATGCCTGGTTTTTTGCGTCGCCCGGGCCTGGTTTCGGCGCGGCGATGAGGTCGCTGATGTCCCAGCCCGTGCGATAGCCGAGGTCGGTGATGGCGTAGCAGAGCGCTTCGAGAATCGTGACGCCGGGATCATGGCTGTTGTAGTCCGTCCACCACCGGCTGCCCGCTTTTTCGATATACTCTATTCCCTTCCGGCGCAACTGCAGGTAGTCCTGGCTGAGTTCGAGCGCCGGATTTTTCGGGATGGTGTCTGATCTGGTTGCCATGTGCTGATTTGGTTGCCTGATTCAAGCGTCAGTCGTTGATCTCCTCGATCGTATGCTCTTCGGCCTTTGCCGAGACGAGAATCGAAATCGCCATCGACGCGGAAACTTCATCGGTGTCCTTGTTTTCGGCATTGTGGAAGAGTTTGAAATCGGTCACATAATCCACGTAAGGTTGCTCCTCGACAAAGTCGATAAGTGATGATTTATAGATTTTTCCGCCGAACGAAATATCCTTTCCCTCGCCGAATGCCCAGGGCGAGAGGAAGTTCACCAGACTGTTTTGAAGGAGTGACTTGTAGAATGTTACGTCGGTGCCTGCGACGAACTTCACTTTGAAGTT
>CAYZCF010000047.1:5916-16854 GCA_964476855.1 uncultured Chlorobiaceae bacterium | reverse complement strand
TTACACCAAGCCACTCATTTTTACTACCAGACCATTAAATTCTGCGAAGAGCCATCATAAAATGACTTTTACCGAGGAAGAGTATCAGGCTTTAATGCCAGCGGGTCGAGGTAAAATACGTGAATTATCTTCCGTGGTGAACGATATTGATATAAGGATTAGCATGTGGGATGATATGATTGATACCCCGTTAAAGAATCTGGAAATAGTAAAAAGTATCATTTCGAGTAAAGGTTATGAGTTTAGAGTTGATCAAAACTATCTGGATGCTTTTGGCTTAAAGATAATGGCAGATGGAGAACAACCTTTTTCTGAAATAAGTTTTTCTATGGACCCTTCTATGATAGGTGATACATTACCGTTGTGCGTAGAGGTTATACGTAAAATTAGGGGAAAAGGTATGCAAGGTGTATCGATACGTTTTGATTTTTTTGATGAAATAGATTGTGTTTTACAAAGCCATAAATCTTCCTCACTTTTGTTTGGAACAGGAGTAAAGTTGGGGTCAGAAAAAGGTTATGTATATAAAAAGATGAATTTTATTGTTTTGCCTGGATATTCCGGAAATGATCCTTGCCTTTCTTTAATCGTTACTCCTATGGAGGATGATATCGATTTGTCAGAGGTGATTGAAATTATAAATATCATGATGGAAAAAGGCGTTTTGTATGAAAAAAGCAACGGGTAATGATCCCTCTTATTGTTACAGAGTGCTCTATTAAGGTGATTACCATTCTCCATTCTTACTTACCCCGCTTCTTCCTCCCAGCACTGGTAGAGCGCATCCAGCTCTTTGCACAGCTCTTCGTACTCTGCGGTGGCTTTGCGCGTCTCTTCTGCGGATTGTTCGTAGAATAAGGGTTGGGCCATCATATCCTCGTGCTGTTTTTTTGACTCCTCCAACCGCTGAATCTCCTTTTCGATTGCCGCGATCTTTTTGCTGTTCGCTTTGGGCGCGGCCGGTTTTTTCTCGACAGGTTTCGCCGTAGCGGCTTTGCGGTCGGCTTCCTGTTTTGCGGCGGCTTCGGCCTGCTGTTTTTTCTCCTCTTCCCAAGCTTTTTCAGCCTTTTCGAGATATTCGGCGTAGGTGCCGAGGTAGACCTGCACTCCGCCGTTTTTGATCTCGAATACCTTGTTGACCAGGCTATCGAGGAAGTAGCGGTCGTGGCTGACGATGAGGAGCGTGCCGTCGTAGTTTTCGAGCGAGTCGATCAACATCTCCTTGGAGCGCATGTCGAGGTGGTTGGTCGGCTCGTCCATGATGAGCAGGTTCGAGGCCTGAAGCAGAATCTTGGCGAGCGCCACCCTTGACTTTTCGCCGCCGGAGAGTACGCCGGTTTTCTTCTCCACCGCGTCGCCGCTGAAGAGGAAGCATCCCAGGATGTCGCGCACCCGGCGCTGCGCCTCGGAGGTCGGGGCGGCGTCCATCATCTCCTGAAGCACGCTCTTTTCAGGCGCGAGATTGTCGGTCTGGTGCTGGGCGAAGTAGTTCATGCTGACGTGGTGGCCGGTCTGGCGCTTGCCTTCGAAGTCGATTTCGTCGGCGAGAATGCGGCAGAATGTCGTCTTGCCCGCGCCGTTCGAGCCGACGATGGCGATGCGGTCGCCGCGCATGATCTCCAGATCGATGTCGCGCAGCACGTTTTTGATCGAGCCGTCCGGCAGTGTGAACGACTTCGAGACCCCCTCCAGCCGGAGCACTTCGCGGCCTGAGGGCCTCGCTTTCGGGAAGGAGAAGGAAATCTGCGACAGATCCTCCTCCGGGGCCTGCAACTCCTCTTCGAGCTTCTGCATCTGGCGCAAGCGGCTCTGCGCCTGCCGCGCCTTGGTGGCCTTGTAGCGGAAGCGATCCACGAACGACTTCAGATCTGCCATCTTCTTGAGGTCGTTCTCGTAGCGCGACATCATGAGCGTGTAGCGCTCGGCCTTCTCCTTTTCGTAATAGCTGTAGTTGCCCTTGTACTCGGTGATCTCCTGAAAGGCGATTTCGAGCGTCTTGGTGGTGAGCTTGTCGAGAAAGAAGCGGTCGTGCGAGACGATGAGGTAGCTGTGCTCGTAGTTCAGGAGGTACTGTTCGAGCCAGCGCAGCGAGTCGATGTCGAGGTGGTTGGTCGGCTCGTCGAGCAGGAGGAGCGTCGGATTCTGCAACAGGAGCCGGGCGATGAGCAGGCGCATCTGCCAGCCGCCGGAGAACTCTTTCACCTTTTTGTAAAAGTCCGCGCCGCTGAAGCCGAGGCCCGAGAGAATCTTCTCCGCGTCGGACTGCATCCGGTAGCCGCCGAGCCGCTCGAAGTCGTGCGAGGCGTCGCTGAAGCGCTCGATCAGCTTGTGGTACTCCTCGCCCGCGTGATCCTGATCGGGCAGCGAAAGCTCGTGCTCCAGGCGCGAAATCTTTTCAGAAAGTTCATGCAGCGTTTTGTTAGCTTCGAGAGCGTACTGCAAGGCGGTTTTGTCGAGATCGCCTTCGAAGGAAATCTCCTGCGGAAGGTAGCCGATGGTGGTGGTCGAGGACTTCATGATATGGCCGTCGCTGAGCGGGCCGTCCTCCTTGAGCTGTCCACTCAACAGACGCAGAAGCGTGGACTTGCCGGTGCCGTTCAGGCCGACCAGCGAGGCGCGATCCTTGTCGCCGATACGGAAGGAGGTGTCGCGCAGGAGCACCTTGGTGCCTGCCGAAAGAGAGAGATTTCGTGCTTCGAGCATGGAGTCGCGGTTTCAGGTTTGTGGTGAAGATACGATATTTCAGTAAAGCGCCGTGCCATTTCCGGTTTCCGTTCGCCAGTCGAGTGTATCGCTCTTTTCCGCACGGTCGCTGGAACGAAGCGGTTACGGCGTCAAACCATGTGTTTGTATCAACGTATTTCTTCATCAGATCCGGATCATGAGACCATTAAGGCCAGCTCTCCTTGCAGTCGTTTTGCAGCTCTTCGCCCTCATGCCGACGGCTTTCGCCGCGCCGGTCGAAACGCTCGACTGGGCGCAGTGCCTCGCCGAAGCGGCTGGCCGCCATCCCGATCTCCGCTCGGCGGCGGAAAGTGTTCGCCAGTCCGAGGCGCAACGGGACATTGTCAAGGGCAGCCAGCTTCCAAGCGTGAGCGCGTCGGCGGGCGGCGAGCGTTCGGGATCGAGCGCTGCTTCGGCGACCGGGGCGTGGTCGTACGGCGTCACCGCGAGCCAGTTGCTCTTCGACGGCGCGAAAACCTCCAGCGAGGTCAAATCCGCCACCGAAACGGTGAAGGCGTCGAAGCACAACGAAAGCGAAGTCTCGGTCGCTACCCGCTACGCCTTGCGCACGGCCTTCGTGCAGTTGCTCACCGCGCAGAAGCAGGTGGCGCTCGCCCGGGAGATCATGACCAAACGAAAGCAGAACCTGCGGTTGATCGATCTGCTCTACAAATCGGGCACGGAGCATATTGGCTCGCTCAGCAAGGCGCAGGCCGATCTTGCCGAGGCGGAGTTCGAGGTGGCGCAGGCCAGGCGCGGCCTCGAACTGGCGCAGGTGGTGCTCGGTACGCAGCTTGGCCGCGCCTCGTCCGGCGCGATCCGCGTCACCGGCCGGTTCACGGCGAGCCAGCAGACCCGACAGTCGCCAGATTTCGACCGGATCGCGAAAGAGAGTCCCACATACCTCAATCTCACTGCGCAGAAAGATGCTGCCGGATACAGCTTGCAGGCGGCCCGGAGCGCCTTCATGCCGTCGGTCTACCTGAGCACCGGTTTTGGCAACAGCGCGTTCCGGCAGCTTCCGCCAGACCGCACCGACTGGCAGGCGGGCATCGACGTGTCGGTGCCGATCTACGCGGGTGGCTCCGGCAAGGCGGGCGTTGCAAAGGCGCGGGCGTTGGTGAACCAGCTCGGCGCCGACGAGGAGAGCCTCTATCTGTCGCTCAAGCGAAGCCTTGCGCAGGCGTGGAAGAGCTTCGTCGATGCCTCGGAAAATGTCGATGTCCAGAAAAAATTTCTCGCCGCCGCCTCCGAGCGGGCGCGGATCGCCGATGCGCAGTACTCCGCAGGGCTGGTCTCCTTCAACGAGTGGACGATCATCGAAGACAATCTCGTCACCGCGAAAAAATCATATCTCAACGCCCAGTCCAATCTGCTGACCGCCGAGGCGGCCTGGGTTCAGGCAAAAGGAGGGACTCTTGAAAGCAGGTAAACCGCAACTTATCTGGGGAGCGCTCGCCGCCGCCGTCGTGCTCGTTGCCGGATTTTTCATTTTCCGCGCCGTTTTCGACAGCAAGCCGAAGGTTTTGTACCGCGAGTACCGTCCCGAAATCGGCGCGATCCGCCAGATGGTTTCGACCACGGCGACCATCAAGCCGCAGAACCGGCTCGAAATCAAGTCGCCCGTGGGTGGCAGGATCGACAGGATTCTCGTCAATGAGGGTGAGGTTGTCAAAAAGGGGCAGGTGCTCGCTCTCATCAGCTCGACGGAGCGGGCGGCGCTGCTTGACGCGGCCACGCAGAAGGGGCAGAGCGAGATCGATTACTGGAACAAGGTGTACAACCAGACTGCCCTGATTTCGCCCATCGACGGGCAGGTGATCGTCAGCAGCCTCAATCCCGGCCAGACCATCACCACCAGCGACGCCGTTCTCGTGCTCTCCGACCGGCTCATCGTGCAGGCTGATGTGGACGAGACCGACATCGGCAACGTGAAAGTCGGCCAGAAGGCGCGGATCAGCCTCGACGCCTATCCCGACATCCGTGTCGAGGGGGTGGTGGATCATATCTATTACGAGTCCACGCTGGTCAACAACGTGAATATCTACCATGTGGACATTCTTCCCCTGACGGTGCCGGAGGTGTTCCGCTCCGGCATGAGCGCCAATATCGACATCGTCGTGAACGAAAAGGAGAACGTGCTCACGCTGCCGCTTGCCGCCGTGAGGAGCCAGAATGGCCGCTCGTTTGTGCTGATGCGGGCGGCGGCGCCCGACTCCGTCCGGAAAGTGCCGGTGCAGCTCGGCTTGCAGGATGACAGCAACGCCGAGATCGAGAGCGGTCTCTCGGCATCGGATGTCGTGGTGGTCAGAGAGAAGGCGTTTGTTCTGCCGAAAAATAACGAAGGCAGCAATCCGTTCCTGCCATCTCCCCAGCGCGACAAGCAGAAGACGAAAGAATGATCGAAGTCGTTGACATCCGCCGAACCTACACCATCGGCGAGAGTCCGGTTCGCGCTCTCGATGGTGTGAGCCTGAAGATCGAGCGGGGTGAGTTCGTGGCCATCATGGGGGCTTCCGGGTCGGGCAAGTCCACGCTGATGCATATTCTCGGTTTGCTCGATGTGACCGACAGCGGGAGCTATCGCCTGATGGGTCGCGAAGTCGGCAAGCTGAACGATGACGAACTGGCCACGCTGCGCAATAACGTCGCCGGGTTCGTCTTCCAGCAGTTCCACCTGCTCGGGCGCATGAGCACCATCGACAACGTCATGCTGCCCTGCATCTACAGCGACGAGCGCGGCGATTTCCGCTCGGACGCCTTGAAGCGGCTCGAAATGGTCGGCCTCGGCCACCGCGCCGGTCATCGCCCGAACCAGATGTCAGGCGGTGAGCAGCAGCGCGTGGCCATCGCCCGGGCGCTCATCCGCGATCCGATGATTATCTTCGCTGACGAGCCGACCGGCAACCTCGACACGAAGAATTCGCACGAAATCATGCGGATTCTCACCGAACTCCACCGGCAGGGCAAGACGATCATCATGGTGACGCACGAGCCGGACATCGCCGACTACGCCGGGCGGGTGATCACGATGAAGGACGGGAAGATCATCGAAGACCGCAAGAGGGAGGGGATGGAGTTCCGGCCCGAAGCGAAGCAGGAGGGGATGAAGATCGGCCACCAGCCGCTCTTCAAGCCGTCGAGAATGCTTGGCTTCGTGATGCAGGCGTCCCGCTCGATTTCGGCCAACAAGGTCAGGACGCTGCTCTCCGTGCTCGGCATTCTCGTCGGCGTCGCCTCGGTTATCGCCATGATGGCGCTTGGTACGGGGGCGAAAGCGTCGATGGAGGCGCGGCTCAAATCGATGGGCTCGAACATGCTCTCCATCCGGGGCGGTTCGGCCAGGATCGGTGGTGCGGCCCGCGGCTCCGGCACCTTCACCCGCTTCACCGCGCAGGACGCCGAGGCTATCGCGGCGCTCGCGCCACTGGTCAGCCGCGT
This sequence comes from uncultured Chlorobiaceae bacterium, assembly GCA_964476855.1. GTDB lineage: Bacteria > Bacteroidota > Chlorobiia > Chlorobiales > Chlorobiaceae > Chlorobaculum. Next base: position 10,689 of record CAYZCF010000047.1, on the reverse strand, counting down.
TTCCGGCGAGGTGAGCGGATCGGCGCAGTTGGTGTATCACGACAAAAACTGGAACAGCTCGGTCGATGGAGTCGAGTATGATTACGGACAGATGCGCGCTGCGTTGCCTACGGTGGGGCGATGGTTCACCCGCCAGGAGATACAGTCGCGCCGCAAGGTGGCCATTGTCGGCACGACCGTGGTTTCCGAGCTGTTCGGCAGCGAGGATCCTGTCGGCAAGAGCATCAAGGTCAACCGGATCAACTTCACCATCATCGGCATCGCTCCGCCGAAGGGCTTTGCGGGCCGGCGAGATCAGGACGACGTGGTGCTCATTCCCGTGACGACCGCCATGCACCGGGTGCTGGGCAAGGACTATTTCGACAACATCTATGTCGAGGTGTCGAACGCCGGGAACATCGAACCGGCCAAGCAGGCGATCGACGCGCTGATCCGCAAGCGGCACAAGATTCAGCCCGGTGACGATGATTCGTTCAACATCCGTGACATGACGGAGTTTCAGCAGATGCTCAGCGCCACGACGCAGACCATGAGTATGTTGCTCGGCTCCATTGCGGCCATTTCTCTGGTGGTGGGTGGTATCGGCATCATGAACATCATGCTCGTTTCGGTGACCGAACGTACCAGGGAGATCGGCCTGCGCAAGGCCATCGGCGCGCGGAAAGGTGACATCATGCTTCAGTTCCTGATCGAATCGGTGGGTATGACGCTTGCGGGTGGCCTCATCGGCATCGGCGTCGGCATCGGCGTCTCGGCGATGCTCTCGACCTTTGCCGGTTGGGCGGTGAAAACCTCGATGTTTTCGGTGGTGCTCGCTACTGGTTTTTCAGTGCTGATAGGCCTCTTTTTCGGCCTCTGGCCTGCCCGAAAAGCAGCAGTGCTCAAGCCGGTCGAGGCGTTGCGCTACGAGTGATCGCGCTTTCGAATCCTGGCTGAATCGAGTGATGAAGCATGAAAAAAATAAAAATAAAAAAGTGCGCAAGGAAATTCGGGTATCATCGTCAGACTAAGTGTAAGAGATGAGTTGAATGATACGATTCGTTGTTGTGTTATGAGTTGTTGAGTATGGTTGTGATGTGTTGTTCTTTATTTGTGTTGAGTGACAGCAACTTTCCGGGTCTTCTCCGTAGTGTTATGGTATGGTTGATCGTGATGAGTCAAGATGAATACAGTAGTTGAGACGATGTATCACGGAGAAGGACTGGTTGTTGCTGATTTGGCCGGGCGACAGGCTGGTTGATCCTTTCGCCCGGCTTTTTTTAAATTGCATAGCATTTTTTACTGCTCTTCTTAAAAAAACCTTCATTTCATTCTCCTGTTAGTGGCATAATGGAAAAGCCCGCCTCCATGAAGTTCTGTGGGGGCGGGCTTTTCCGTTTCTATGCGCGTGCAGGCTGTGTTATGCCGAGGCGAGCGCCTTTTGCACCTTTTCGGCGGCGTCCCTCAGCCCCTTGGCCGAGATGAGGTTGAGGCCCGATTCGTCAAGCATCTTCTGCGCTTCCGTGGCGTTGGTACCTTCGAGGCGCACGATCACCGGCACTGTCAGGCCGATGTTCTTGGCGGCTTCGATGACGCCTCCGGCCACGCGGTCGCAGCGGACGATGCCGCCGAAGATGTTGACCAGAATCGCCTTGACGTTCTTGTCGCCGAGGATGATCTTGAAGCCCTCTTCGACCGTCTTGGGGCTGGCTCCTCCGCCTACGTCGAGGAAGTTGGCCGGTCTGCCGCCGGAGAGCTGGATGAGGTCCATGGTGCCCATCGCCAGCCCCGCGCCGTTAACCATGCAGCCGACGTTGCCGTCGAGGCGCACGTAGTTGAGGTTCGACTTCGAGGCTTCGTGTTCGAGCGGATCCTCTTCGCTGATGTCGCGCAGTTCGAGGTACTCCTTGTGGCGGTAGAGCGCGTTGTCGTCGAAGTTGATCTTGGCGTCGAGCGCGAGCACGCGGCCCTCCTTGGTGACGACGAGCGGATTGATCTCTGCCAGCGAGGCGTCGATGGTGGTGTAGGCGTTAGAGAGCGCCTCGATGAACTTCACGGCGTTGCGGAACTGTTCGCCCTGCAAGCCGAGGAAGAATGCGGCCTGGCGAGCCTGGAAGCCTTGCAGCCCGTAGACCGGATCGACGTGAATCTTGAGCAGTTTCTCCGGGGTCTCTTCGGCCACCTTCTCGATCTCCATGCCGCCTTCGGTCGAGACCATGAGCACGTTGCTTGATGTGGCGCGGTCGAGGGTGATGCCGAGATAGAACTCCTTGTCGATATTCATCCCCTCTTCGATGAGAAGGCGGCGAACCTCCTTGCCTTCGGGGCCGGTCTGGTGCGTCACGAGCGTCGCGCCGAGCATTTTCTGGGCGATTTCGAACACCTCTTCGGGCGATTTGGCCAGCTTGACGCCGCCCGCCTTGCCGCGGCCACCGGCATGAATCTGCGCCTTGACGACCACCACGGGGCTCGACTGCTCCTCGAAGAGCTGGATCGCCGCCTGTTTTGCTTCTTCAGCCGAAAATGCTACTATGCCCTTCGGAACGGCCACACCGAACTGCTTCAGGATGCCTTTGCCCTGATACTCATGAATATTCATAGCACAAGTTCTATGGTTATGATAGAAAGACTGCCGGACAAGACCGGCCTCAACGCGGAAAGAAAAGAGGATTAAACTTTATGATAATAAAAAAATCCCGATTGCTGAAACCCCTGCGGCTCGAAGCGCAGATTTCTTTTGACGCTCATGCATGACCTGAATCACTGTATGGAACTGGCTTTCAAGGAGGCCATCAAGGCTTACGAGAGCAAGGAGGTGCCTGTCGGCGCGGTGGTGCTCGACCCGAACGGCTCGGTGATTGGGCGCGGCCACAACCAGGTCGAGATGCTCTCGGACGCCACCGCCCACGCCGAGATGATCGCCCTGACTTCCGCGATGGGCACACTCGGCAGCAAATATCTCGAAGGGTGTACGCTTGCCGTCACGCTCGAACCCTGCCCGATGTGCGCCGGGGCGATCGTGCTGTCGAAAATTGGCCGCGTGGTTTTCGGCGCATGGGATCCAAAGATGGGAGCTGCCGGAACTGTCCTCAACATCACCGGCTGCAACGCCCTCAATCACCAACCCGAAGTCTATGGCGGCATCATGGAGCGCAAAGCCGAGAGCCTTTTGCAGGACTTTTTCCGGGGGCTGCGAGGGCGGTGAAAGAGAGAGAAGAGAATCAGGCTGCTGAGAGGTTTTAGGTCAGGACGGTTGCTGACAAATTGTCATTGAGTTTTGTAAAACTCCAGTAATCTTCGTAGATATTCTCGTAAACCTCACCGTCGAGCTTATGCAGTGCCCCTCCCGAGACGGCCTTCCGAATGAGCAGATCAGAGCCGATGCAACACGAGTGACGGAAATGCGGTGATTATGATTTTAGGGTTGTCTTATACAGAAAGAAGCTTGCTTTCTTTTTTGAGTTAGGCAGAAAAGTCTAAACAACGTTAGCTCTCAAAAGCCATGGCACTTACCTTTGGCCTGACATCAATACGCGATCTCCATGCGAAGCTGCAACGCGATGCTGCTACGCTAGACGAAGAAGTCACAAGCGATAGTTTTTTCAACTTCGTCGTCACGGGTTATTCCATGATTGATTGGGTCAAAAACGATCCCTCTGTTTCATCTGCGGCAAAGGTTCCAGCCATCGTGGAGAGCCTCTATAACGATCACTGGCTTAAAGTTTGCGGAGACCTTGCCACCGCAAGCAAACATTTCACGCTCACCAAGCGCACACCCATAACCTCATCTGCATCGTCGTTGAGTGGGTTTGGCGTGGGCCGTTTTGGAAAAGGCGTTTATGGGGTTGGAGAAGAAAGCATTGAGGTTTGTTTAAACGACGGCACCAGTTTTCACTGCCTTGATATGGTGCAGGGTGTTCTTTCGAGTTGGCAGACTTTCTTTTCTATCCACGGTATATGAGAGCTAACCCAGCAGTCTACACGGACGCTGCGCGATAAAGCCGCGCGCCGCTGAACTCAAACGTTAGCGCTCGGAAACGCACAGGTGTTGGAGTTAGGATTGTGTCGATTAAAACAATAATTGCCTGAAGTGATTAAATGATCAAGGTGTATCCACAGTATGTCGTCGATGATAACCAGCAGCGGACGGGGGTGTTACTCTCCCTTGCCGAGTAGGAGAAGATTTGCGACTCTCTTGAAGAACTCGATGATATTCATGCCTATAACGAGGCAAATTCCGGTTCTCAGGAAACCCTCCTTTTTGAGCAGGCAGTGCGTGAGAGTGATGAAGGTTTTGTCGAAGTTCAATGAAATCCTTTAGCCCGGCTGCCTTTTCTTCCGTCGCTACACTTCCCATCCAGTCCACTTCGTCCACATTCCCCTTACTCCTTTCCGCTCTCCATAATAATATGCTTGATCGAGCTGGCGAGGTGGGAGACGATGTCCTGGGCTAGGCCGCTGCCTGATGTTGGCGCGGTGACGGTGTCGAGGCTTTCGATGCCCGCTTTCTTGACGGCGTTGCTGATTGTTACAGAGAGTATCGGGTTGCACTCCTTGACGATCTCCTTGAGCATGAACGCCGCCTCGAACATGCTTTGCTGCACGATCTCATCCTTGTCTTCGAGTGAAAGCACTTGGCAATGCTTTGAGGCAATGATGCCCGCAAGACAAGTGAGGTAGGTGTTGGTCGCGCCTGCCAGGAACAGATTCAGGAAAAATGGCGTCAGCAGGTTCCCGCCCGGCAGGAGCGAGGAGAGGGTGTTGCTGAAAGAGCACTGGATGATCGGCTTGATG
>CAYZCF010000047.1:311-5906 GCA_964476855.1 uncultured Chlorobiaceae bacterium | reverse complement strand
AGCTCCTCCTTGTTGAAGTCCGACAGCGGCAGGCACTCGTAGACCGAGCGGAGCAGCCGCAGGAACTCCCTGATCGAGTGTTCACGGTGGTATTTCGCGTAGATGTTCCAGACCAGCTTGATGTTATTCATGAGAGACGTGGTTGTGCCGTAGGAGGTGTTCTGGGCGAAGGCTCCGATGAAGAAATTTTTCGTGGCCACGGTTTTGGTGGCGTTGAGCGCATCAATCTCGTGGAGCTTGAGGTTGGCCCTGATCCACCGCAGGTCGTGCTCCTTTTTGCCGCCGTCGGGATGGGCGTGATGCACGGCGAGCGATTTGCCCAGATACGCGATATACGGCTCGAAGTTGTTGCCTCCGACGCGGTCGGCCAGTGGCGGCACTTTCGGTGCGCTCCAGAGCCGCAGACCGGTGAAAAGCGTGACAGCGAAAAAGAGTCCCCACAAGGCGAGGAACGCATAGCCGGAGTACGGGAGAAGGCCGTTCAGCAGCACGGAAAGGCGGTAGAGCTGGTTGACGGTGATGGCCGCCACGAGGAGGATGGTGAACGAGGCCAAAAGCCTCAACCAGGAAAGCAGTTGTTTCTTCATGCTTGCAGGACGCTGGTTTCTGGCCGAAATCACATTCCGGAACGGACGCTTGCCTGCGCCGTTCCTTTCCAGTCAAGGTAAGCTATCTGAGCGTCAGAGGCAAAAACCGCTTTTTTTCAGTTCTGCTTTCCAGCTTCGGGTTTCCTGATCGAGTGGTTTTCGCTCAGGAGATAGTCCATGAAAATGTCTTCGGCGGAGGGTAGTTGCCACGAACCATCCTGCAGGCGGTTGGTCGTCTCCTTCAGGCGCGAGACCGTATGGCCGCAAGTCCAGCAATCATAGCGGGCCATGCCGGTACAGAGGCAGGTGTGGCCTTTGACGACGAAGAGGTTTTCGGCAGGGTCTCTCGATTCGATCGACTGGTAGTAGTCGTCGATATAGGAGCACTTGCCGTTGTTGTCGAGCAGGTAGCCGAGCCCTTCGCAGTTCGGCTTCATGCCATATTGCAGCGTGGGCGACTGTTTGAGCATCCGCATCGGGTAGCCGGTGGGCGATGAAAGGTTGACCTCCACATCCTCCTGGCGTGCATTGAGGTAGTGCTGCTTGACCTCGTCCGGAAGGCCCGACTCTTTGGCGATGGTGAAGCGCGTGGCCACCTGGACGGCTGATGCGCCCATCTGAAGATACTCGGCTGCATCGGTGCCAGTGAAGATACCGCCCGCAGGAATGACGGGAATATCGAGGTTCTCTTTTTTCAGGAAGGCGAGCGTTTCGACCACGATCGCGTGCAGGGTGTGGGATTGCCAGTCGTCGGGACTGAAGCCGAGATGACCGCCTGCCAGCGGGCCTTCGACCACGATGTAGTCGGGGAGGCGCTGCAAGCGAATGGCGCGTTTCAGGAAGATGGAGAGCGCTCGCACCGACGAGATGATGATGCCGATCTTGACGTCGCGGAACCGTTCGTGCTCGCTGATGAGGTCGAGGCTTCTGAGATTCAGTCCGGCAGCCAGCGTGATGCCGTCGATACCGGCTTCCATCGCGGCCTCCATACGAACCTTGAGTGTGGCGGCGGAGTTGTTCATGGTGAGCTTCTCCATGCAGTTCATGAAGATCGCTCCGTTGCCCGTTTTCTGGTTTATGGTGTGCGATACGTACCGCTTCTGCGCCTCGGCGAGCTGCTCCAGATCGAACTGCACTGCCGACTTGTCACGATTGTTGATGCACGATGCGTACCTCTGGCGTTTTTCGCTGACGTAGGAGGTGCCGAACACCTGGTCGCAGACGAACATCACCTCGGCGTCGGAGATGTGGCCGATACCACCCAGTCGTTCCGCCGACAAGGCAAGCTCCGAAGTCGAGATATTGACTCCCATGCCGCCGATGACGATAGGGACGAACTCTTTTCCGCCGAGCTTTAATCTGAAATTGTTGACGTTCATGGTGTTCAGATCGGATACGTGCTGGTTACTGAGGTGCTGCCCGGAGGGCACGCGGGCTTGTTCCGCTGTCCGTGGGCAACGGTATCCGGTGCCAGGGAATCAGGTTCGGTCATCAAGCGTCAAAAAGCATATAAGATAGAACATTTTGAATGATAATGCCATAAAAGGGGGTTTTCTCTGGCTAAAAAATCTCTTGCCCGGAGGAAGAAAAGGGGCTTGCAGTCATCCGGGATTATGTTTGAGAATGGTTTTTCAGAATATTAAATTGCCAAGCCTGTAAATGGCGCACTCTTTCCTTTTTCAAGAAAAAAATTACGAGCACAAGGAGCGTTACATGAAGAAACTTGTCCTGCTGAGGCACGGTGAAAGCCAGTGGAACCGGGAGAACCGTTTCACCGGATGGGTGGATGTCGATCTTTCCGAAAAAGGAAGAGAGGAGGCGAGAACCGCCGGAGAGCTGCTCAGGGACGGGGGATTTGTGTTCGACGTCGCCTACACCTCGGTGCTCAAGCGCGCCATCAGGACGCTCTGGACGGTGCTCGACGAGATGAATCTCATGTGGATTCCCGTCACCAAGAGCTGGCGACTCAACGAGCGCCACTACGGCGCCTTGCAGGGCCTCAACAAGGCCGAGACCGCGCAGCGCCACGGCGACGAGCAGGTGCTCGTCTGGCGTCGCAGCTACGACACGCCCCCGCCGGCCCTCACCGAGAGCGATGAATTCTGGCCGGGCAAGGATCCGCGCTACGCCTCGCTTTCAACGGAAGAGCTGCCCGCCACCGAGTGCCTGAAGGACACGGTCGCGCGCTTCCTGCCCTACTGGCACGAAACCATCGCCCCGCAGATTCGCGACGGCAAGAACGTCATCATCACGGCGCATGGCAACTCGCTCCGGGCGCTGGTCAAATACCTCGACAACATCTCTGACGAGGATATCGTTGGCCTGAACATTCCCACCGGCATTCCGCTGGTCTACGAACTCGACGACGATCTCAAGCCGCTGAAGAGCTACTATCTGGGTGATCAGGAGGAGCTGAAGAAAAAGATGGAGGCGGTCGCCAAACAGGGCAAAGCCTGAGCTATTGAGAAGTTCCGGTCGCGTGACGTTCCGCTTGCGCCGGGGGTTTGGGCCTGAATGTAAAAGGTCATGAATTTTCTGTTCAATACCTTATATTCTGGCCTTTGCACAAGGAAAGTCCTGTATTTTTGAATTTTTCTGAATTGATGTGCCTGAAAATATGAAAGCAAAGCATGAAGGGGGCCTGTACGATCCACAGTTCGAGCATGATGCCTGCGGTGTTGGTTTCGTAGCCAATATCAAGGGTGTCAAGTCTCATCAGATCATCAGGCAAGGCCTGCAGGTTCTGGTGAACATGAAGCACCGTGGAGCCACCGGTTACGAGAAGAATACCGGTGACGGCGCCGGCATTCTGATGCAGATTCCCGACAAGTTCATGCGTAAAGTCTGTGCCGAACGGAATATCGAGCTGCCCCCGGCGGGACAGTACGGCGTCGGCATGGTCTTTCTTCCGCCTGACCTCTCACAGCGCCGCGCCATAGAAGATATCTGCCGCCAGATGGTGCAGGCCGAAGGCCAGAAATATCTCGGCCTCCGCAAGGTGCCGACCAACAACTCGACCCTCGGCCAGACCGCCCGCTCGCAAGAGCCGGTAGTCAAGCAGATTTTCGTCGGTCGCGGCAACGACAACATGTCGGACATCGAGTTCGAGCGCAAGCTCTTCATCATCCGCCGCCGTATTTTCAAGCGCGTCCGTTTCACCTCAGGCCTTCTCGGCAGCAGTTTCTTTTACGTGTCGAGCTTTTCGGCCCGCACGATTGTCTATAAAGGCATGCTCAATCCGGAGCAGGTCGAGGAGTTCTATCCCGAACTGGGCGATCCCGACATGGAGAGCGCTATCGCCATGGTGCACTCGCGCTTCAGCACCAACACCTTCCCGAGCTGGGATCGCGCCCATCCCTACCGCTTCCTGAGCCACAACGGCGAAATCAACACGCTCAGGGGAAATGTGAACTGGATGAAGGCTCGCGAAAAGAACATGCAGTCCTCCATTTTCAAGGGTGCGCTCGAAGAGATCAAGCCGATCCTGCTCGAAGAGGGCAGCGACTCGGCTACGCTCGACAATGCTTTCGAGCTGCTCGTCATGTGCGGCCGCTCGATGGCTCACGCGGCGATGATGGTCATTCCGGAGCCGTGGTCGGGCAACGAATCGATGGATCCGGAAAAACGCGCGTTTTACGAATATCACAGCTGCCTCATGGAGCCGTGGGACGGCCCCGCTTCGGTCGTCTTCACCGACGGCATCCAGATCGGCGCGGTGCTCGACCGCAACGGCCTCCGCCCGTCACGCTATTATATAACAAGCGACGACCTGGTGGTGATGGCCTCCGAGGTCGGCGTGCTCGACATCGATCCCGAAAAGATCGTCAAGAAGGATCGCCTCCAGCCGGGCCGCATGTTCCTGGTCGATACCAACGAAGGGCGCATCATCTCCGACGAGGAGATCAAGAAGAGCATCGCTTCGGAGAAGCCCTACACGGAGTGGATCGAGCGGAATGTCATCGATCTGGCCTCCCTGCCGGAGCGCGAGCGCATGAAGAATCCCGACGAGGACAACTACAGCATCACCGCCCGCCAGAAGGCGTTCGGCTACACCAACGAGGATCTCACCCACCAGATCAGGCCGATGGCGCAGAGCGGCATCGAACTCATCGCTTCGATGGGTAACGATACTCCACTCGCCGTACTTTCGAATCGTCCGAGGCTGCTCTACGATTACTTCAAGCAGCTCTTCGCCCAGGTGACCAACCCGCCGATCGACTCGATCCGCGAGGAGATCGTCACCTCGACCACCGTCATGCTCGGCACCGAAGGCAATCTGCTCGAATCGGACGAGATCAACTGCCGCCGCGTCAGGATTCCGCATCCGATACTGACCGACGAAGACCTCGAAAAGATTCGCGGCATCGACAAGCCCGGCTTCAAGGCGATCACCCTGCCGATCTTCTACAATGTCGAAGAGGGCGGCCACGGCATCCAGGAGTCGATGCAGGACTTGTACCGCCAGGCGGAAAAGGCGATCAACCAGGAGGGTGTCAACATCGTCATCCTCTCCGACAAGGGTGAACTCGAAAAGTCGCGCGCACCGATTCCGGCGCTGCTCGCGTTGTCCGGATTCCATCAGTTTCTCATCAGCGCGGGCCTCAGAACCAAGGTCGGCCTGATCGTCGAGTCCGGCGAACCGCGCACGGTGCACCACTTCTCGATGCTGATCGGTTACGGTGCGGGCGCGATCAATCCGTACCTCGCGTTCGAAACCATTCGCCAGCAAGTTGCGCAGGGACGCATCACGCACGACGAGAAGAAGGCAATCAAGAACTACGTGAAGGCGACCGTGAAGGGCGTGGTCAAGACGATGGCCAAGATGGGCATCTCGACCGTGCAGAGCTATCGCGGCGCGCAGATTTTCGAGGCGGTCGGCCTCAATACCGAGGTGGTGGATACCTACTTCACCAAGACACCGTCGCGCATCGAGGGCATAGGCCTCGACACGCTGGCCGAGGAGGTTCGCAAGCGCCATGAGGCGGCATTCCCGCCTGGCGGCAACAAG
>CAYZCF010000047.1:0-301 GCA_964476855.1 uncultured Chlorobiaceae bacterium | reverse complement strand
GGCGTCACGACGGCGAGTACCACCTCTTCAATCCCGAGACGCTGCACTATCTCCAGCGCTCCTGCCGCACGGGCGATTACGAGCTGTTCAAGAAGTACGAGAAGCTCATCGACGACCAGAGCGAGCACTACTGCACGATTCGCGGCCTGATGGAAATTCGCTTCTCCGAGAAGCCGATCTCTATCGACGAGGTCGAGCCGGTCGAGAACATCGTCAAGCGCTTCAAGACCGGAGCCATGTCCTACGGCTCGATCAGCAAGGAGGCGCACGAGACGCTCGCCATCGCCATGAACCGCCTCGG
>CAYZCF010000046.1:8573-16948 GCA_964476855.1 uncultured Chlorobiaceae bacterium | reverse complement strand
TCACCGGCGCGATGGTGCTCGGCATCGCCATCAACGCCACCGCCGCCGCGGGCGAGAAGGTGGACGTGGTGGTGTTCGGGCCGGTCGTGTGTCTGCAAGAGGCCACGCCCGCCGGCTTCATCTATGCCTCCGACACGGCGGGCGCTAACGCTTCGCTCTCCAAGCTGGTGCAGTCGCTGCTCGGCTCCTCGCTGCTCGGCATCGGCTGCTGGCTGACGCTTGAGGGCAATCTCGGCGGGTCGGGCATGATCGTCGGCTCGATTCTCGGCGGCAAGGTGCTCAGCCCGCTGGTGCAGATCATCGCCAACTGGCGTCAGGTCGAGAGCGCGCGTGAAGCGTTCGTTCGCCTCGATGGCATGCTCCGGGCGTTTCCCGACGAAGAGAAGAAAATGCCGTTGCCGCCGCCGAAAGGAGCGCTTTCGGTCGAAGGCGTCATTGCCGGAGCGCCGGGGAGCCAGATTCAGATTCTCAAAGGCGTCGCCTTCCGGGTTGCGCCCGGCGATTCGCTGGCCGTGGTCGGGCCGTCGGCTTCCGGAAAAACCACGCTCGCCCGCCTGCTCACCGGCGTCTGGGCTCCGATGTCCGGCAAGGTGCGCCTCGATGGCAGCGACATCGCGACCTGGGACAAGGAGGAGCTGGGCCCGCACGTCGGCTATCTGCCGCAGACCGTGGAGCTGTTCGATGGCACGATTGCCGAAAATGTCGCACGTTTCGGCGAGCCGGACAAGGAAAAAGTTCAGGTCGCTTGCCGGATGGTTGGCCTTGAGGAGTTCATTTCCACTTTGCCAAAAGGATTCGATACATCCATTGGCGATGACGGGGCATTCCTCTCCGGTGGGCAACGGCAGCGCGTGGCGCTCGCCCGGGCGATCTACGGGATGCCGCGATTCGTGGTGCTCGACGAACCCAACTCCAATCTCGACACCGACGGAGATGCTGCTCTCATCAACACGCTTCAGCAGCTCAAGGCCGTAGGCACGACGGTGATCGTCATGACGCATCGCATGAACATCCTTCAGGTCGTAGGGTTCATGCTGGTGCTCATCGATGGCCAGATCAGGCAGTTCGGCCCAAAAGACCAGGTGCTGGCCGCCCTCAAGGGTGAGCAGTCGCAAAAGCCTCAGGCTTCACCAAAACCTCAGCCGCAGCAACCCAAGGGAATCCCGCTTAACCCTGCGCCGGGAGGGCAAGCATGAAGACGGGATTGTTTTTCGACAGGAGTGAACTGACCCGCCACTTGTGGTCGTTCCGCAAGGAGTTTCTCTGGGTAGGGTTTTTCAGTATGATCGCCAATCTGCTCATGCTGACCCCGACGCTCTACATGCTGCAACTCTATGACCGTGTGCTCAAGGGCCGAAGCGAGTTGACTCTCATTGTGGTGACACTGCTCATGGTTTTTTTTTACGCGATCATGGTTGTGGCCGAGTGGCTGCGCTCGCGGCTCCTGGTGCGTGCTGGCGTCAGAATGGACGAGGCGATGAATGCCATTGTTTTCAACGCCAGTTTTGAGAAGAACCTGAAGCTGGCAGGCACGAATCCGGCGCAAGCCATCGGCGATCTTACGGTGATCCGCCAGTTTCTGACGGGCAACGGCATCTTTGCTTTTTTTGATACCCCCTGGACGCCCATCTACATCGCGGTTATTTTCCTGCTCCAGCCGTTTCTCGGATGGATTTCGTTGCTGTTCTGCATCATTCAGCTTGTGGTGGCCTGGATCAACCACAAGGCTACCGTCGATGACATCGAGCGGTCGGGCGCGGCAGGCAGCGAGAGCAATGCTTATTTCTTCAGCAAACTACGCAATATCGAGCCGGTTCATGCTATGGGGATGACTGGCAGTTTGCGCCAGCGCTGGCTCGACCTGCACGAGTTCGCGCTCGACCTGCATGGCCAGGCGCAGTACAAGCAGCACCGGCAGCAGGCCTTCTCGAAGTTCGTGCGTTACAGCATGCAGTCCCTGACGCTCGGCGCGGGCGCGCTGATGGTGATCGATGGGCAGATGACCGTTGGCGGCATGATCGCAGCCAACGTGCTCATGTCCCGCGCCTTGCAGCCGCTCGACCTGCTGATCGTCGTCTGGAAGCCCTTCATCCAGGCGCGCGACGCCTTTTTCCGCATGGAGAAGCTCTTCGAAGATTTTCCGGAGTCGCCGGAAAAACCGTCTCGCCCCGCGCCGCAGGGCGAAGTGCGGATCGACAGCCTTGTCGCCACCGCGCCGGGCAGGCCGGAGCCGATTCTGCACGGCCTCGATGCTTCGTTCGCCGCCGGAACCGTCACGGCGATCATCGGTCCCTCAGGCTCGGGCAAGTCAACGCTGGCAAGGTGCCTGGTTGGCGCGTGGCCGGAGGTTTCGGGTGGTGTGCTCTACGACGAGGAGCCGATCCAGAGCTGGAACAGCGAGGAGCTTGGCCCGCATATCGGCTACCTGCCGCAGGATATCGAGCTGTTCGACGGCACTATTGCTGAGAATATCTCCCGCTTCGGTGACACCGATCCTGCCCGTGTGATCGAAGCCGCGCAGCGCACAGGTATTCACGAAGCGATCCTGCGCTTTCCGAATGGCTACAATTCCCAGATTGGCGAAGCCGGAGCGCTGCTTTCCGGCGGCCAGCGCCAGCGCGTCGGTCTGGCGCGCGCCATGTACGGCAATCCATCGGTGCTGGTGTTCGACGAGCCGAACTCCAATCTCGATGACGCCGGTGAACGGGCGCTGGCGCAAGCAGTCGCCCAGCTCAAGCAGTCGGGAAAAACCGTTTTTCTCATCACCCACCGGACGAACATTCTCAGCGCGGCAGACAGGATACTTTCGCTCCGGGATGGCCGGATCGAGCACTTCGGGCCTCGCGATGGGGTGCTTGACGTGCTTAATGCACAGAAGGTGGGGAAGAGTGGGGGGCAGCAAATTTCGGTAAATCAGAACGGACAAGGAAAACAGAACGGATAATGAGTATTGGTTCACTTTTCAAACGAAAAAAAAACGGGCCTGATCCAGAGCTTCGCGAGGGTCTGAAGCAGAAGCACACCGATACACGCAGCCCGGTGAAGATCGGCCTCTGGATTATCGTGATCGGGTTTGGTGGCTTCATCCTGTGGGCCTCGCTGGCCCCGCTCGACGAAGGAGTGCCATGCCAGGGGGTGGTGAGCATCGCCACCAAGCGCAAGGTGGTGCAGCACCGCTTTGGCGGAACCGTGACCGAAGTGCTCGTGCAGGAGGGGCAGAAGGTTGGCAAAGGCGACCTCTTGATGGTGCTCGACGACCAGACTGCCAAGGCTCGCTACGCTGAGGTGCACCAGCACTATCTCGGTCTTCGCGCTACCGAGGCGCGGCTTCTGGCCGAACAGCGCGGATCGTCGAAGATGGCGCTGCATCCCGATCTGGTATCCGACCCCGACAAGTCTCTGGTCACGGAGCTGGTCAAAACGCAGCAGGAGCTGCTCGATTCGCGTCTGACGATCATGAGGTTGTTGCGCACGCAGCTTGGCGGTATGAAGAAGCTTGCCGACGAGGGCTTCGCGCCGCTCAGCCAGCAGCGGGAGCTCGAAATCAAGGTCGCGCAGCTCCGCGCCGACAGCGCCATGGAACTCGCCCAGGTGCAGAACGAGGTAAAAGCTGATGCGGAAAAGTCGAAAGCGTTGGCTGAAGAGCTTGCCGACACGCGCGTTACCTCTCCGGCGGACGGCCAGGTGGTCGGGCTTCAGGTACAGACCGTTGGAGCGGTGATCCAGCCCGGGCAGAAGCTGATGGATATCGTGCCGTTCGGCGAGCCATTGCTGATTGAGGCCAAGATCGCACCTCATTTGATCGACAAGGTTCACGCCGCCCTGACGGTGGATCTGCACTTCACCGCCTTCGCCCATGCTCCCCAACTGGTCATCCCCGGCAAGGTCGAGTCGGTTTCGGGCGACTTGCTGACCGAATCGCCATCGGGTGCGCAGCCCGCCGTCTCCTACTATCTGGCCCGCATCGCCGTCACCCCCGAAGGGATGAAGGAGCTTGGCCGCCACAAGATTCAGGCCGGTATGCCAGTACTGGCGGTCATCAAGACCGGCGAGCGTTCGATGCTGACCTACATTCTGCACCCGCTGATGCAGCGCATGGCGGCTTCGCTCAAGGAGGAGTGACGAAGAATGGACCAACAGCACAGATATTCCCGGTCGTTTCGGATTGGCAGGCCGGGGAGAACCATTACCGGATTGCTTGTGGCCGCAGGGCTGCTGTTCCCATCTTTATCTGGCGCGGAGCCTCTCAGCCTGAGAACGGCATACGATCTTGCGCTGCACTATGACGCTCGCTATCTGTCAGCCGAAGCGGACACCCGGATTGCCAAAGAGGAGGTTGCAAAGGCACGATCGGCATTTTTGCCCAATGTCAAAGCCTCAACATCGAGAGGGCGAAACCAGACCAATCATGCGACCATATACGGAGAAAAACCGACAATCTGGTACAACACCCTGAGTCACACCCTTTCTGTCCGGCAGCCACTTTTTAACCTGCAAAGTATTGCCAGTTACAAACAGGCCGGAGCGGTGAAGGCCAAAAGTGAATCGTTGTTCGAAGGCGAGCACTCGTCACTGATTGTCCGCACTGTCGAGCTGTTCTGCAACGTGCTCTATTCAGAAGAGAATATCGCTTTTACCGATGCCCAGCTCAGAGCATTTCTCAGACAGGTCGAGCAGTCGAAAAAGCGCTATGCGAACGGATTTGGCACCATCACCGAAATCAACGAGTCTCAGGCAAGTTATGATCTTGCGGTTGCCGAACATGCAAACGCTATTGCCGGACTCGAAAACAGCCGCCGTGAACTTGAGAGCGTGACAGGGGTCTATGCTGAAAATCTCTGTCGCCTTGACCCGCAAAAACTCGTACTTGCCGGACCTGTTCCTCGTAATGTTGAGGCCTGGGTCGAGATGGCCAGTGAAAAGAGCAGCAAAATCAAGGCAGCCCGCCATGAGGTTGAGATCGCCCGAAAGGAGATCGATAAGAACAAGGCTTCCCGCTATCCGCAACTCGACCTTCTGGCAGGGCGCAGCTATTCGGTGAGCGAGAACAGTTATACAATCGGCTCAACTTATGACACCTGGTCGGTCAGCGTGCAGTTGAGCGTGCCAGTCTACACCGGTGGTTACACGAGCGCCTCGATCCGGCAAGCTTTCGCCCGGCGCCAGAAGGCAAACGAAGCGCTCAATCTCGAGGAGCGAGAGTCCCTGGCGGACGTTCGGAAGTATTACAACGCACAACTCAACAGCATCGTCCAGGTCCGAGCTTACGAGCAGGCGGTGAAATCGGGCGAAATAGCGCTTGAGGGCACTCAGAAAGGATTCATGGCCGGGTTCAGAACCAATACCGATGTGCTCGAAGCGACCCGGAAGCTTTTTGAAACCCGCCGCAGCCTTGCCAGGGCGCGATACCAGTACATCCTGAACCGTCTCCTTCTCCGGGATGCTGCCGGAATGCTCGGCGAGGAGGAGCTGGACGAGGTCGATCACTTTTTTGCCGCAGGCGGTTCCTGACTTTGCCGGTATGCGTATCCTCTTTATCCATCAGAACTTTCCCGGCCAGTTCCGTTACCTCGCTCCCGCGCTGGCAGCGCGAGGCCATGAGGTGACGGCCATGACCATGGTCAAAAACGCTCCGGCGCAATGGCAGGGGGTGCGCCTCGTCCACTACCGGGTTGCCAGGGGCAGCACGTCCGGCATTCACCCCTGGGTGTC
The DNA here is from genome assembly GCA_964476855.1 of uncultured Chlorobiaceae bacterium. Classification (GTDB taxonomy): domain Bacteria; phylum Bacteroidota; class Chlorobiia; order Chlorobiales; family Chlorobiaceae; genus Chlorobaculum. The sequence continues at coordinate 11,236 of CAYZCF010000046.1, read as the reverse complement.
CGACATCGAATCCAAGACGATCCGGGGTGAGGCCTGTTTCCGCGCGTGCCTGAAAGTGAAGGCCGAGGGATTCAGCCCGGACGTGATCGTGGCACATCCCGGCTGGGGAGAGAGCCTGTTCGTCAAGCAGGTCTGGCCCGAAGCGCAGCTCGGCATCTACTGTGAGTTCTTTTACCGGCACGACGGTGCGGACATCGACTTCGATCCGGAATTTCCGGTGACTGACCCGGAGGGTAATGCCTGCCGCATTCGTATGAAGAACCTGAACAACATGCTGCACTTCGAGATCGCCGATACCGCGCTTTCTCCGACGCAGTGGCAGTCAAGCACTTTTCCTCAGCCATTTCGTTCGAAGATCACCGTCATGCACGATGGCATCGACACCGCGCTGGTCAGGCCGGAGTCTTCCGTCACCTTTGCGCTCGATGACGGCGTGATGCTGAGTCGTGGCGACGAGGTGATCACCTTCGTGAACCGGAACCTCGAACCCTATCGCGGCTTTCACATCTTCATGCGTGCTTTGCCCGAGCTGCTTCGCCAGCGTCCATCCGCCCGCGTGCTTATCGTGGGTGGCGAGGACGTAAGCTACGGCGCGCGTCCGGCGGATGGGGTGAGCTGGAAGCAACGCTTTTCCGACGAAGTCCGTCCGCAGATGAACGGGGAGGCGTGGAGCCGCATCCACTTCCTTGGCAGGATTCCCTATTCGCGCTTCATCGAGCTCCTGCAACTCTCGACTGTCCATGTCTATCTGACCTATCCCTTTGTGCTCTCCTGGAGCCTGCTCGAAGCGATGAGCGCCGGGTGCGCTATCGTCGCGAGCGACACCGCGCCGGTGCGGGAGGCGATCCGCCACGATGAAACCGGTCGCCTCGTCGATTTCTTCGATGCGCGGGCGCTCGCCGGTGAGATTGCCGCGCTGCTTGACGATCCGGAGCGGCGACGCGCCCTCGGAGAGCGCGCCCGCCAGTTCGTCCAGCGCCACTACGATCTTCGCCGGGTCTGCCTGCCGGGCCAGATCGCATGGGTGGAGCGGCTTGAGTCCCGATGAAGTGAATCGGAACACGCCGGGAACTTGTATCCTTTCGAGACGATTTCATGTCAGATATATCCTTGAAGAGATGGAGAAAAAACACATGAAACATCAGTTGGAGAATATGCTCGGCTATCTTGAATCGGAGAGTTACCTGATGGCATACAGGACGCTGAATGCGATTGTCGCGGAAAATGAAACATCCTCCGAGCTGCTCTCTGTTGAAACCACGACGGCTATCGATGTGATGCAGACCTGCCTGCGCATCATCGTCGGCGAAAGGGTGGGGCATCCGGAAGTGGCACGATATTACGCCCAGACAGTCAGCTTTTACGAACGCCTCGCTTTGGTGCTGACCAAAAAACTTCTGGGTGACAGCAACGCCGGAGAAGAGGTGAACATCCTCATGTTCTGCCATGAGGCGCTTTCGAAGGCGAGACGGAACTGACCGCTTCGCCGCCAGAATGTCGTTTTGCGTTGGCAACCATGAATCGCATACCCAGGATTGGACACCGGAGCAATGGTTCAAATGTTTCAATGGCCGGAGTCGAAATGGAAGAGCCGGGGTATGAAACCTTGCTTTTTCACAAGGGAGCGTTGAACGATTTGTCCGGATTATCTTTTTATATTATCGTATGAATAAATGCTCATATGCATAGTGCGCCGATGACAGAAAAAGATCAGGTGCTGTGCCAGGAGATGTGCGACCATCCCGATCTGGTCGATGCTGTTCGTCACTCCATGCCGCAGGATGGGGCGCAGGAGGAGCTGGCTCAGCTTTTCAAGGTGCTCGGCGACCAGACGAGGGTGAAGATACTCAACGCCTTGTGCCGTTCGGAGCTTTGCGTTTGCGATCTTGTTTCCGTTCTCGGCATGAACCAGTCGGCCGTATCGCATCAGTTGCGGGTGCTGCGGGATAGCCGGATCGTCAGGTCGAGGAAGCAGGGAAAGAATGTGCTCTACAGTCTCGATGACCGTCACATCGCCGAACTTATCAGGATCGGCTTCGAGCATGTACAGGAGGGATAAGGCTCTTTTTTTTGAATAAAGCATGAATATATGATCATGCGAAAATGTATAAACAGTAAATGAGGTGAATCATGCCTGACGTGATGAAGGTTCTGATCGATATAATGGTGGCTTCGTGGTCGGTTTTGCTCGATGCCGCGCCGTGGGTGCTGTTTGGATTTCTGGTTGCCGGTCTCGTCAAGGCGTTCGTGCCTGAAAAGCTGGTGGCGGCTCATCTTGGCCGCGGGCTGTCGAGCGTCGTGAAGGCCTCGGCGATCGGTGTGCCGATTCCGCTGTGCAGTTGCGGGGTGATTCCGGCGGCGGCAGGTCTCAAGAAACAGGGCGCGGGAAAGGGGGCGGTCGCCTCATTTCTCGTTTCCACTCCCGAAACCGGCATCGATTCGATCGCGATCACCTGGGCGCTGCTCGATCCGCTGATGACGCTCATCAGGCCGGTCGCGGCTTTCGTGACGGCAATCGCCACCGGTATTGCTGTCAACTTCACCGAAAAAGGGGAGCCTGCCGCCGAACCGCCGTCTGACGTCGCACCATCCGGCGCCTGCTGCTCCTGTGGTTGCGGCCACAACAGCGTCGAGGAGCCGGGAGTGGCGCAGAAGATCAGGTC
>CAYZCF010000046.1:5634-8563 GCA_964476855.1 uncultured Chlorobiaceae bacterium | reverse complement strand
TTGATCTCGGTGTTCGTGTCCGGGCAGTTGGTCGAGCGTTACCTTCCGAACGACATAATCGCTATGCTCATGATGCTGGCGATTTCGGTGCCGATGTACGTCTGCGCCACCTCGTCCACGCCCATCGTCGCGGCGCTTGCCCTGAAAGGCATCTCGCCCGGCGCGGCGCTCGTTTTCCTGCTGGCTGGCCCCGCGACCAATGCCGCCTCCTTGCCGGTGATTTCGAAACTGCTCGGCAAGAGGGCCACGGCGGTCTACCTGGCGGTCATCGTGCTGATGTCTCTCCTTTTCGGAATTCTCGCCAATCACCTTTACGGCTGGCTTGGTTTGAACCCGAGAAGCTGGGTGAACGGCGGAGCGCACGAAGAGGGCGGTGTCTTCGCCATCGCTTCGGCGCTGCTTCTCGCCTTGCTGGTGGCGCGATCCCGTTTCGCCGCATGGCGGGCCGCCCGTCAGCGCTGATCTCACCCTTTTTTGCCGACCGGAGCGAGGTAGATCGTGAACTCCTCCTCGCCGTCAACGCCGAGCAGGCGATCCATTCCGGGCTGGTCGTAGGCGGCGATGGCGCAGGTGCCCGCGCCGATGGCCTCGCAGGCGAGGTAGAGGTTCTGACAGACGTGGCCTGCGTCGAGCGCGATCACCTTGTGCGCGGCCAGGCCGTAGCGCCACTCCATGCGACTGGGAATCGCCGTCCAGACGAATACCACTGTCGCGTCGCCTGTGAAGCGCTGGCCGAGCGTGGCCCTGACGATCCGGCTTTCGAGCTGTTCCGGGGCTTGTTCGAAGAGCAGCTCGTGTTCGAGCGGCAGGTAGCGGTAGATTCCCTTTTCGACTCCTTCGACATTCAGCACGCAGAGGTAGCTCTCGAAAGCGTGACGGCACCCCGCCGAGGGCACCGTCCGCAACGCATGGCCCGCGTCGAGCTTCAGCCGGATGCCCTGCGTGGCCCAGAGCAGAAAGGAGAGTTCGTCGAGTTTCAGCGGCTCGCCGGAGTAGAACCGGCAGCTCTCCCGGTGCGCGATGGCGCTTTTGAGGTCGAACGCGCCGAGGTCGCCGATCAGGTCGATCTTTTTCAGCGCGATGCGTCGGGCATCCGGCGAAAAGGGCTTTTCAACCGGCGGCGGCGGAATGTGGCGGTTCTGCGGGGTTTGCGAGAAGTCAACTCTTTGGCGGATGTTGTCTTTGAGGAATTCTCGGTACCGGTTGAGTTCGTGGTTCATGGCTGTTGTTTTATTTTTTCAGGTCTGTTGGATGAGAGGTCTGAAAGGTCGTACAGGTCACGCGGAACTATAGGTAGAAGAGAAAAAAGCAGGATATGATTACTGGGTATTTTTTATTCCCAAGACGCTGATGCTTTCCTGACGGCAAAGTCTGGTCAGAGAGTAGAGGCCGAGTAGAGGCCCCTTCTTTACTCGTTATCCATTCTCCATGGTCAATTATCCATTATCCATTATTTCCCCAGCTTCGCCGCTCTCAGCCTGAGCGAGTTGGTCACGACCGACACGCTGCTTCCGGCCATGGCGATGCCGGAGAAGGCGGGGTTGAGGAAGATGCCGTAGAGCGGAAAGAGCGCTCCGGCGGCGAGCGGGATGCCGATGACGTTGTAGATGAAGGCCCAGAAGAGGTTCTGGCGGACGACCCGCATCGTTTTCCGCGAGAGGGTGATGGCCTGGGCGACTTTGCGGATGTCGCCGCCGAGCAGCGTGATGCCCGCCGATTCGATGGCCACGTCGGTGCCACCGGCCATCGCGATGCCGACGTCGGCCAAGGCGAGCGCCGGAGCGTCGTTGATGCCGTCGCCCGCCATGGCGACCGTGCGGCCTTCCGACTGTAACTTCTTGATGGCATTGGCTTTATCGCCGGGCAGCACCTCGGCGAGCACCTCGTCGATGCCCGCCTGCCGGGCGATGAACCGCGCGGCGTGCCGGTTGTCGCCGGTGAGCATCACCACCCGCTTGCCCATCTTGCGCAGGGCGGCAACGGTCTCGGCGGCTTCGGGTTTCAACGTGTCGGAGAGCGCGATCATCCCGATCGTCTCGCCGTGGCGCTCCACGATCACCACCGTTTTGCCCTCCTGCTGGAGCCGCTCGACTTCCGGTCGGGCAGTTTCAGCATCGGCGGGCTTGCGAATCCTGACCGGCTCGCCGCCGAGCAGGGCATCGACGCCAACCCCTTCGAGTGCTTTGAACTCTGTCACCTGCGCCGGTTCGACATTCCGTTCCTTCGCGGCGCTGACGATGGCCTGGGCGAGCGGGTGCTCCGAATGTTTTTCGATGCCCGCGGCCAGTGCGAGCAGTTCGCCGTCCGTCATCTTGTCACCGAACGGTTCGATGCCCGTGACCGACGGGGTGCCGCGCGTGATGGTGCCGGTTTTATCGAACACCACCGTATCGACCCTGCTCAGCATTTCGAGGCTTTCGGCGTTGCGGACCAGGATGCCGTGCCGCGCGCCGAGGCCGGTGCCGACGATGATCGCCGTCGGCGTGGCGAGGCCGAGCGCGCAGGGGCAGGCGATGACGAGAATGCCCACCATCGCCATGATGCCGTAGGCGAGGGCGCTTTTGAAGCCGAGCGCGGGCGTGCCGATGCCGAGCCAGAGGAGGAACACCAGCGCGGCGAGCGCGAGCACTGCCGGAACGAATACCGCCGCCACCTTGTCGGCCAGGTTCTGCACCGGCGCTTTCGAGCCTTGCGCATCCTCGACCATCGAAATGATGCGGGCGAGCATCGTCTCCGCGCCGACGCCGGTGGCGGTGAAGATTATTGCGCCCTGCCGGTTGATGGTGCCGCCGATGACCGGGTCGCCTTCGCGCTTGTCCACCGGCACCGGTTCGCCGGTGATCATCGACTCGTCGATCGACGAACTGCCGGAAAAGATGACGCCATCCACCGGAATCCGGCCTCCCGGCTTGACGACGAGCATTGTGCC
>CAYZCF010000046.1:0-5624 GCA_964476855.1 uncultured Chlorobiaceae bacterium | reverse complement strand
CTGTCTCCGTGCCGTTATCGTACACAATCGCCGACTTCGACTGCAAGCCGATGAGCTTCTCGATGGCCTCGCCGGTCTTCAGCTTCGAGCGGGCTTCGAGGTATTTGCCGAGCAAGACGAAGCCGATCACCACGATAGCCGCGTCGGAAAAGCTCTCGTGCGGCAGACCGAGCAGGTCGCGGAGCGATGGGAAAAGAATGGCGAAGGCGCTGTAGCTCCAGGCGACGAGCGAGCCGATGCCGATGAGCGTATCCATGCTCGCCGCGCCGGTGCGGATGAACGACACGACGCCGCGCAGGAAGGGCTTGCCGAGATGGAAGAGCATCCACGCCGCCACGAGCAGCGCGATGGAGTTCCATGTCTCCATGTCGATGGGGAAGTGCGGTACTCCGGCGATGGCCGAAGCGGCGCTGTGCCACAACATCACCGCGAAGAAGATGAGCGCAAGCGGAAGTGCTGCCAGCACTTGATGCTTTTGGCGGAGCAGCTCGTCGAGCTTTTCCTGCTTTTTCGATGCGCGGCGGTCGGCGGCAGGTTCCGGCGCGGCGGCTTTCGCGGGAACCTCTTCGACCAGCGAAAAGCCGTACTTTTCGAGCATCGAGTTCAGCGCCTCGACGCTCACCGGCTCGCCGCTGAATTCGATGCGAGCCGTCTCGGTCGCCAGATTGACCTCGGCCTTGGCGACGCCGTCAAGCGCCGAGAGCTTTTTGGTGATGATCGCCGCGCAACTCGCGCAGTGCATCCCCTTGACCGAGTAGTTTCGAATAGTCATTGCGGAGTTGGCTGGTTTCGTGTATTGCTCACTACTACCAGCCCCAACAGGCAATGGTTCCCCGCGTCATCCTCTCGTCCACCGTAGGGGAGGGTTTGGCTGCAAGGCGAATGATTCATCGTGGCATCGAGGCGGTTCGCGGCAGGGCAACCGCGAGGGTTGCCCCTACGAGAGGTGGGGTGTTTTGAAATATTTCGTAGGGGCGGGTTTTACGCCCGCCCTCTCGGTTCATCCCTCAGGCGTCTTCGCCCTCCGTCTTGAACTCCGAAGTCGCGTGGAACTCGATTTCGGGAAAATCCTCCCTGGCGATCTTGAGCATCCACTCGGTTTCGGCCATGAATACCGGATGCTCCTCCTTGTCGAAAGCGATGACGTTCGAGCGGCGGCGCATGAACTCGTCGAGCTGCTCCCGGTTGTCGCTGGTTATCCAGAACGCCTTGTGGAAGCGCAGCGGCATGAAGGTACACTGCGCGCCGTACTCGTGTTCGAGGCGGAACTGGATGACGTCGAACTGAAGTTCGCCCACCGTGCCCACGATTTTGCGCGAGCCGTACTGGGTGAAGAGCTGCGCCACGCCTTCGTCGGTGAGCTGGTGGATACCCTTTTCGAGCTGCTTGGTCTTGAGCGGGTCGCGGTTTTCGAGCACCTTGAATATCTCCGGCGAAAAGCTCGGGATGCCCCTGAAGTGCAGGTTCTCGCCCTCGGTCAGGGTGTCGCCGATCTTGAGCGAGCCGTTGTCGTAAAGGCCGATCACGTCGCCTGCCCACGCTTCGTCGATCACGCTTTTTTCCTGCGCCATGAACTGCGTCGGGTTGGAGAAGCGCAGTTTTTTGCCGAGGCGCGTGTGCTGGTAGAACTTGTTGCGCTCGAAGCGCCCTGAGCAGATTTTAAAGAAGGCCGTGCGGTCGCGGTGGTTCGGATCAAGGTTGGCGTGAATTTTGAAGACGAAGCCGGAGAGCGCCGCCTCCGAAGCGTTCACCATGCGCTCCGACGCCTCGCGCTCGTGCGGGCAGGGGGCGATGTCGATGAAAGTGTCGAGCAGCTCGCCGACGCCGAAGTTGTTGATGGCGCTGCCGAAAAAGACCGGTGCCTGCAACCCTTCGCGGTACATCTCAAGCTCGTACGGCTCGTACACGCCTTCGATTAGCGACACATCCTCGCGCAGTTTGTCGGCATAGCCCGTACCGACCCAGTGTTCGAGCTTCGGATCGTCGATCCCCTCGATGTCGGTCAGCTTCTCGCCGATCTTCGACGAGTTGGCCTCGAACAGGTTCAGCGATTTGTCGAACAGGTTGTACACGCCCTTGAAGGTCTGCCCCTGACTGATCGGCCAGGTCATCGGACAGACCTGGATGTCGAGCTTCTCCTCCAGCTCGTCGAGCAGCTCGAAGGGGTTGCGCCCCTCGCGGTCGAGCTTGTTGATGAAGATGATCACCGGTGTATGGCGCATCCGGCACACCTCCATGAGGCGTTCGGTTTGCTCCTCCACGCCCTTCATGCTGTCTACGACGAGGATGACGCTGTCCACGGCGGTCAGCGTGCGGTAGGTATCCTCGGCGAAATCCTTGTGGCCCGGCGTGTCGAGGATGTTGATGCGCTTGCCCTTGTACTCGAAGCCCATCACCGAGGTGGCCACCGAAATGCCGCGCTGCTTCTCGATCTCCATGAAGTCGCTGGTCGCCGTCTTGCGGATCTTGTTGCTCTTGACCGCACCTGCCGTATGGATAGCGCCGCCGAACAGCAGTAATTTCTCGGTAAGCGTCGTCTTGCCCGCATCCGGGTGGCTGATAATGGCGAACGTCCGCCGCCGCGCGATCTCCTGTGCTAACTCCATGGGTCTGTACTCTGCTTCTGATGTGTCAATTCCTGTTCTCTGCGAATGAGGCCGGAAAATATCAAAAAATCGGGAATATCGGGCATGGGGGGAGCAGGGATAAATGCCATTGTGAAGAGTAATGATGGCTCTTTGCCTTGAGCAGTTGGTGAACACTGCGCTTGCGAGTTCAGAATAAGGATTGTTCCCGTTATAAGATTCTTGTTCTCGATGGTATGAGGGGAAAGGGGCGGGATGCAATGTAGCACGAGTCAATGAAGCAGCCTCTCGAACAGCATTGTAAACGTTTTTTCAGGAAAATCTTGTCGAAAGCTGAAAGTGCGTTGTCCGTGTCTGATGGCCTGCGTGGCCTGAGTGTCATAGGGTGGGCGTATGACTCCAATGGATTAAAAAGTTGTAACGAGCGTAAGTCGTTGAAATGAATTCTCCTTTTCTGCTATTTTAATGATAATTTCATGCATCTTGTCAGGGGAAGAATCAGGAGTTATGCGTAATGTGTTTACTACAGCTTTGTATTTGATTATAAAAATCATATCAGGCCGATAATGATCAATGCCCAAAAACATGGAGATCACTCGCTTATGATGTTGCCTCGGGATGTGACGATTCGTAAAGCAACTTCAGATGATTATCAGGGGATTCTTGATGTAATGCGTCCATGGAATATGCATCACGTTCCTTCGCCAGAAATGCAAGAGATTGATATCAGCTGTTTTTTTGTCGCCGTGCGCGGTAAAGAGCTCGTCGGTGCGGCAGGTTATGCAATTCAAAGTGATGGAACCGCAAAGACTACACTCCTTGGAGTGCTTCCGGCTTTTAATGGCACTGGTATTGGCAAGGAATTGCAGCTCGCGCGCATGCGTGAGATTCACGCTCTCGGTGTCAGAAGCCTTGTGACGAATGCCGACCGCCCGGAAGTAATTGCTTGGTATCAGCGCAACTTCGGCTATCGTCCCATCGGGCATGTCAGGAAACTCATGAGTTTTGGTGATCCGGATTTGAACCAGTGGACGACACTTCAGACAGACCTTGATGAATTTTTCGATGATCAGCCGAGCAGGGAAACTCATCACCAGACATACATCGAGGCCAACGATCCTCCTCCGTTGGGGCCATATCAGCCGCTTATAATCAATGTTTGCCTGACAGGCATGATCCCGCAAAAGGAGTTTACGGCTTACGTTCCTGTTCATCCTGAGGAGATCATCGAACAAGCCGTTGAGGCTCACGATCTCGGTGCATCCATTGTACATTTGCACGCTCGAAACAGTGATGGGACGCCTACTTCAGATCCTGCCGTCTTCGAGCAGATCATTGTCGGGATTCGGCGTGAGCGTCCTGAGCTTATCTGTTGTGCCACAACGTCAGGGCGTGGCGGGCTTTCATTCGAGGAGCGATCTGCTGTACTCCACCTGGGCGGCAACGCCAAACCTGACATGGCGAGCCTGACTTTGAGTTCACTGAACTTCAGTACAGGAGCCAGCATCAACACCCCTGCAACCATCGAACGTCTGGCTCAGACCATGAAAGAACGAGGTATCAAGCCAGAGCTTGAAATTTTTGATGCAGGCATGATCAATTTCGCTCGATACCTTGAGCGGCATCGAATTATCGGTGGCACCAAATACTTCAATATTTTGCTTGGCGGTATCAGTTCGGCTCCGGCGACAATGCACAGCCTCTCATATCTCGTGCAGAGTCTTCCAGACAACTCCATCTGGTCGGTTGCAGGACTTGGAGGATTTCAGTTACCCATGAATACCATCTCGATAGTCTCGGGTGGACACGTGCGCGTAGGACTTGAGGACAACGTGTATTTTGATGCAGCGCGGACCAGGCTCGCCACCAATGCCGAATTGATACAGCGTGTCGTAAGTGCAGCAAGACTGCTTGAGAGGCCAATTGCTTCTGCTCAGGATGCACGACGATTACTTGGGCTGGCTGCTGTCAGCTATCCAAAAAAATCTGAAACTGAAAAAGGTTCGTGACGTTATGCCCAACAAGCGGATTGTGATTATAACGAATGGTGGTTCATCAAAAGGCTATCTGATAGGGTGGATGGCTGAGAGCTGGGCTGATTCGGGTTACTCCGTAGAGTTTATTTCCAATCCGAATACAAAGATAGAGGCTGACATTGTTTTTCTTCATGTGAATTTGACTTGTATTCCGTTAGCTTATTTGGATTTGCTGAAAAGAATTCCTGTTGTAATAAACAGAAGTGTTGGGAGTATTAGCAAGGATCTTTTCAGTAATCAAATTTTAGAAAAGCCTTTTGGATATGATGGAAAAGTAATTGTCAAAACAAAAGAAAATTACGGAGGTCTGCCAGAGTTAGAAAGAGGAAATTACTCCAAAACAAGGCGTAAAATTATTCTTAAAACCAAGGATATTGCTATGTCAAAATCCTTGAGTAACCGCTTTGTGAAATCTTTTCTTTGGAGAAAAGTACGAGTGCTTGATTCTAATAATTATCCAATTTTTGATTCAATAGAAGATGTTCCTCCTGGTGTATGGAAAAATCCTCGCTTGATCGTAGAGAAATTTTTGCCTGAACAGGATGCAGATGGGCGATATGTTTTACGGCACTGGTACTTTTTTGGTGATAAGGAGTTCAATAGAACATTAGCTGCTTTTAAACCAATACCAAAATGGAGTAATCTGAGTAAGGAGGAGAAAATACGGTCTCGTGAAGAATGGCGAGAGATAAAAATTGTAAGCAATGCAGATGTTCCTCAAGAAGTCCGTGCTGTTCGTGAAAAGCTCGGTATGGATTTTGGTAGAATAGATTGGGCTTGGAACAATGGAAAGCCAATAGTATTTGACGCAAACAAGACGCCTGGTGGGGTTGGTTTGAAATTACCCGATTCAGATATAGAGCTTAACATGCGCGTTCTTATCAGCGAGTTTTCCAGAGGTGTTGAATATTTCAAAAGATAGAAAGTTGCGTATTACCTGTAAACTTAAGCTGTATTCTAAAGCATCTTACTGGACAGATTTTTTGAAATCGAGGATTCGTTC
>CAYZCF010000045.1:4161-17358 GCA_964476855.1 uncultured Chlorobiaceae bacterium | reverse complement strand
GATTTCATTTCGCAAACCGTTCGACGGCGAATCAGGCCTGAGCGGCTCCTTCAGCAGCGGCTTCAGCCTCTTTCCTGGGGGCTGAAACTGAAAGGACTGATGCATCAGCATCGCCGAGAATCTCGATGCCTTCCGGCGCAACAGTCTGAAGGTCGCGGATATGCAGGGCCTGGCCCAGCTCGAGACCGGAAATATCGACGGTGAAGTGCTCCGGCATGGCTTCCGGCTTGCCCTTCAGGGTCAGGGTGTGTACGTTGATCTGGATCTTGCCGCCACCGATCTTGACGCCGGGGCACTCGCCTTCGAGGTGGATCGGTACTTCCATTTCGACCACTTCGTCAGCCGAGAAGAGCTGGAAGTCGGCGTGAATGACGCGGTCGGACACCGGGTCGAACTGCACGTCCTTGATGAACGAGCGGACGCTTTTGCCATCCGGATACTGAAGGTCGATCACATGAGACTCGGACGAGTGGACAAGCTTGTCGAGGCTGATTTCATCGACGCTGATAGCAACGGTGGCTGCTCCTTTATGGTAAACGACGGCCGGAACCTGGCCCTGACGGCGCAGCTTTGCAGCCTCGTTTTTCTTGACTTCGCGAAGGTTGACAGACAATGCTCTTGTTTCCATGCTTTTCCTCTGGCTCCTTTAACAGTTAACGCTTGTAATTAATGATGATTGGTAATTTTGTGAGTGATGTTCTTGCTGTCGAACAGATAGCTGACCGACTCGCCGTCGTAGATTCTCTTGATCGCCTCGCCGAACAGATTGCTGATGGTGACAGTCTCGATTTTCGAGCAGTAGTCATGTTCTGAAACCAGCGAATCGGTGACGATCACCTTTTCAAACACCGAGTTGTTGATGCGCTCGATGGCCGGTCCGGAGAGTATCGGGTGGGTGGCCGCTGCGTAGATTTTCAGACCGCCGGCCTCCTTGATCGCTTTGGCGGCGTTGACGATGGTGCCTGCCGTGTCGATCATGTCATCGACGAGCAGCACGTTCTTGCCCTTCACGTCACCGATGATGTTCATTACCTCGGCCACGTTGGCTTTCGGACGGCGTTTGTCCACGATGACCAGCTCGCTGCCAAGCTCCGAGGCGAACTTGCGGGCGAGCTTCACGCCGCCTACGTCCGGCGAAGCCACGACGAGATTGTCGGCAATATCCATGTTCTTGACATGGTCGATCAGCACCACGCTCGAATAGAGGTGGTCGAACGGAATGTCGAAAAAGCCCTGAATCTGCGGAGCGTGCAGGTCCATGGTGAGAATCCTGTCGGCTCCGGCCTGCGTGAGCAGATTGGCCACGAGTTTGGCGGTGATCGCCACGCGCGGCTTGTCCTTCCTGTCCTGGCGGGCATAGCCGTAATAGGGCAGGACGGCGGTGATGCGGTGCGCTGAAGAGCGCTTGGCCGCGTCGATCATGATGAGCAGTTCCATCAGATTGTCAGCCGGAGGATTGGTGGACTGGATGATGAACATATCCGAGCCACGGATCGATTCGAAATAGTTGACCGAAATCTCGCCGTCAGAGAAGTTCTCCGCCTTGGCATCGCACAGTGGCGTGCCGAGGTAGTCGGCGATTTTCCTGGCAAGTTCCGGATTGCTGCGTCCAGCGACAATTTTGATAGGTGTTTCCATCGTTCACTGCTTTTTCTGATGAAACGAATTATATTACGCCTCCATCTTCAGTTACCGGGTACGCCGCACTGCTTGTCGCATCCGGAACGGTAAAAGGATTCAGAATATAGCAAAACGGATTAAAATTTTAAGAAAATTTCTGGCTTGCCTTGTTGGTGAGTAGAGCATGAAGATTAATGACATCAAAGCCTTTCTCGGGCGTTATTTCGATCCGGTCGAGCTGGTCGGTGCGGGGGAGAACGAAATAACGGGACCAGCAAAGATCGAGGAGGCCGTAGCTGGCCAGGTCAGCTTCGTGGCCAATGAGAAGTATTACCGTCACATCGCCCAGACCGGCGCTTCGCTGATTGTCGTCGGCCAGAAGGCTCCGCTCGACGAGGCTCCTGCCGGAGTCAGCTTTCTGAAGGTGGCCGATCCCTACACAGCCTTCGTCTTCATCCTCCAGCACTTCTCCGGCAAGCGGCGCATCGCGGCTCCCGGCATCGCAGCAACGGCTTCGATTGCCGCCTCGGCCCGGCTCGGCGAGAATGTCTCCGTCGGCGAGCACGTCGTCATCGGCGAAAACTGCGTCATCGGTAGCGGCACGGTGCTCGGCCCGAATACGGTGCTCATGGATGGCGTGACCGTCGGCTCCGGTTGCATGCTTTTTCCGCTGGTGACGATTTACGATGGCACGGTGATCGGCGACCGCGTCACGATTCACAGCGGCACGGTGATTGGCGCGGACGGCTTCGGCTTCGCGCCGCAGAAGGATGGTTCCTACATCAAGATTCCGCAGATGGGCACGGTCGAGATCGGCGACGATGTCGAGATCGGCGCGAACACCACCATCGACCGCGCGACGATGGGCGCGACGGTGATCGAAAAGGGTGCCAAGATCGACAACCTCGTGCAGATCGCCCACAACTGCCGGATCGGCGGCGACACGGTCATCGCCTCGCAGGCCGGCATTTCCGGCAGCGTGAAGATCGGGCGTCAGTGTCTCATCGGTGGCCAGGCGGGGTTCGCGGGCCATCTCGAACTCGCCGATCGCACCTCGGTGGCGGCCAAAGCGGGGATTTCGAAATCCTTCATGGAACCGGGGCTGGCCATTCGCGGTGTGCCCGCCCAGCCGATGCGCGATCAGCTCCGCCAGGAGGCGCAGGTGCGCGGACTTGGGGAGATGAAGTCGAAGCTCGATGCGCTGGAGAAGCAGTTGCGAGAGCTTCAGCAGCGTCTCGACGGTTGATTGCCCGTCGCCGGACAGAGGGCGCTGGCTGAAATCGTCACGCAGGGCAACCAGCGCTTCCGGAGAGAGTTGGATTTCAGACGGGCTGACTGATCTTGAGCATCGATGAAACCTTCTGCAGGAACGGGTTGAGCTTGAGCGGTTTGATGAGACTGTCGTTGATGCCGCTTTCCTTGAGCATTTTCAGTGTTGCATTGTCAAGATTGCCGCTCAGACCGAGTATTGGCAATGCGTTGTAGGGGGCAGGCATTGAGCGAATACGTTTTGCGGTTTCAAAACCGTCGAGCACCGGCATCCTCATGTCGCTGATCAGCAGGTCACAAGGCTGTGATTTAAGGATTTCAAGTACTTCAAGGCCGTTGGATGCCTCAATGATCGTGACGTTCAGCTTGTTAAGCATCAGTTTGATGACCCTGCGGTTGGAATCGAGATCGTCCGCGACCAGAACGGTTTTTCCTGAGAGCGATTCCCTGAGCGTTTCTCGAACCATTTCGAGAGCACTCTTCATGGCGCTGAGCAGTTCAGACAGGACTGGTGGCATCAAAATCAGGGCATCGATACCTCCAATGGTATTGATGGATGGATTTGTCGATGAGCTGCATGCGACAACCGGAATATCCCAGCCGTTTTTTTTGATGCTCAAAGTGAGCTTTGACGCGCCAAAGGGCGGCAGGCTATCATTGGCGAGTATCAGGTCATAGCGTTTTGCTTCTATCATCTCAAGGGCATTGTTGCCGTCAGCAACGTCATCCAGTTTGATATTCAGCGGGGCTAGTTGGCGACGAAAAAACGGAGCATATTCATCAGGGATGCCAGCCAGAAGTACTTTTTTGCCGGAAAAGACGGGTGCGTATTCCGCATAAAGGTTCGATTCGTACTTGTCGATGGCAGCATGGTCGAGTACCGGGAATTCAAGAGAGAATTCAGTGTATTCACCTTCTTCAGATTTGCAGGTGATCCGGCCTTTGAAGGATTGCATCACCCGCTGACAGAAAGCCAGACCAAGTCCTGTACCACCTTTTTTCCCCGAAGTGAAGAATGGGTCAAAGATTTGGGAAAGGATTTTTGGTGAAATTCCTGGCCCATTGTCTTTTACCAGAATCCTGTTTACCGTTTTCCCACGCTGGATGGTAATCTCGATGCGCCCATGAGGCACCGCATGGAGAGCATGACAAGCATTGACCAGCAGGTTGTAGAGCACCAGGATATAGTTGTTCTCCTCGCCGAGGAACACGAAATCTTCTCCCGGCAAAAGATGGATCATTTGCCGTTCCTGTTCGGAAGCATAGCCATATTCCCCCAGGGCCTTACGGGTCATGGCCATGGCGGAAAGAAACGTCAGATCGTCCCTGGAAACATCCGTATCCCTGAAATTGCCCAGAGTCATGGTGATGACATGGAGGCCGCGATTGACAGCCATCTGGGCCTGGCTTGCCCGCTTGTTTATCGTTTCAATATTTTTTTTGGGGAGCGATGTGCAATCGCTTTCGGTGCTGCTCTGTGGCAGCTCCAGCAGGATTTCATCAAGGTTGTGGCGAATTTGCGAGAGAGGATTGCGCATTTCATGGGCGATACTTCCGGCGAGGGCCTCAAGCGCAAGGTATTTTTCTTCGGCTTTTTCTCTCTCGAGCTCTTTAAGGGTATTCCAGTTGCCGAAGCTGAAAATGTATCCGGCGATGATGGAAAAACCTATGACGATTGAATAAAGCGGAATATTGAAGGTCGGATCGAGTACCACATGAGGGGTTGATAGCAAATAAAAAACGATAGCACCCACAACTCCAAGACACAAGTCTATAGTAAAGATCAACCAGTTTGGCACGAACATCATCAAAATAAATACCATGAATATTTCCCAGTAAAGCCAGAGCTCGTGAAAATTGTTCATGATGAGATTCACCGTGAATATGAACGGCAAGACAAAAGTCAGGAACGCGTGCCAGTAGTAAGGAAAATAGGGCGTGAACGATGAGGGAAGGCGGTGCATGAATATGACGCTTATGCACATAAGGGTGGCTGCCATCCGTAGCCAGAAGTTCTCATAAGGCAGATGGAAACCGTATTTGAAGACGAAATAGAACGTAAAATGAGCGGGCGCACCGAGAAGTCCGGCTGCCAAAGTATTGGAGCGTGAGACCAGAGTCCCTTTCTTGAGGTATTGTGTTAAGTGATTGATTCCCTTCAAGATCCGTCTCCAATTAATTTTTCAACACATTCCCTTGCGGCTCTGAAACAGGCTTCGATCGATGCGCCGCGGCGATAGTCACCAGTGATTCCCAAACCGGAGAGACGCTGGACCAGCCGGTCTGTTTTTTCGAGAAGCAGATGGTGTTTTGGAGAGTATGCGCATAAGCCTTTCGAAAAATATCTGAATACAAAGGCCTCTTTAGGATTTTCTTTAATGTTAAAATAAGGAGAGGCAATCTTTTCACCAAGCCCTATTGTTTCTTCAGGTGATGAGTGTTCCGTTATAACTGTTCTTGAAGCTTTGCCGCTGAAGGTATACCTGACTAAATCCAGGTCATTAAGACCATAGGCTCCGGCGTTACTCAGCGGGGAATTACGGTCGAAAACCATTGCCCGACGGTTTTTGGGAAAGACCTCGTTCCGATATTTTACGATCGCAACACCTACCGGGAAATAGCTGATTTGATTAAGCAGCGAGGAGGCTTCAGGAAGCTCATTCCGGAGTACCTCGGCCAGACTATGCGCGGGCAAGGTCGAAATGACCCTGTCATAACTTCCGGTACCTGGAGTTGTGCCATGCAGGTATTTGATCCGAAATATGCCCTGATCTTTGGCTATCGAAGTGACCCGGTGACCGGTCAGTATTCTAAAAGATGAATCAGACCGGTGACTGGTGATGAATGTATCGAGCAGATCATACATGCCCACGCTCAATTGTTCGAAGCTGTCCAGGGCAAGGGCAAGATTTGAACCGAAATTTCCGGGATAACATTCCTCAGGCTCAGCCCCGTTCATCCTGACTGTGATCGGTCTTATGACATTGTCAATACAGCGGGTGCCCAGGTATTGGTCAAGAGTGAGATGGTCAGACCGATCGCTCAGTGCTTTGAAATATTCACTGCACAATACTCCCTGGTTTCGGTCATTCCGAATCGCATTGATGTGAGGGTAAAGACGCATGATTCCTTTCAGCCCGCACAGGCGAACGAGCTTGAGGATATTAAGCCATGCAGATCCTTCCCGACTTATGGCGACGATACGACCGTTAACAAGTTGTGAGGTATTTATGCCAAAGTACTCAAATTCAGGATCTCCGTAGGCTTTGGCGAATTCACGAAAGTGAAAGTAATTACGGCCAATATTCTTACCGCCAAAATCCACCCGGCGTGTCTGCAAAAGATCGCTGCCAGCTCTGCCTCCGATTTGGTTTTCCGACTCAAAAATATCCACGCTGACTTGTTGCTGAGCGAGATAGAATGCAGAAGCAATACCTGATATGCCGCCACCAATGACTGCTACACGCATTAGTTTGATAACTCCATTCCCATTATTCGATTGATTCTGGCGTCGAAATTACTTCTCGTTCGCATTGAAATTTTATTAAGCTGCTCCTCTTTTTTTTGGGATCTGTCGCTGTTCATGTACGCATACCCTTTCAGTTTTGCGTCTGAGCAAAGTCGTCCCCACTGCATGAGCTGCACGAATACTTCAATTTCTTTGTCTTTACTTGATGAATTTGCAGTAAAGGTACTGAATGCTCTCAGAATTACTGGGGCATCTTTTTCCACAAAGTTGTAATAGCTTGTGTTGAGATTCAAAAGGGCTATAATTCCATCGGAAGGAAGCCCTTGTATATGGGCCATCGCAATACCTGTCTGTCTCATGGCTTCTATAATAAGTACGCCCTGTACATGATTGGAAGGATGGTCGAATTGCAGTTCATCGGTATTGAAAAACATATTGAAGTAATGCACCCATCCGGTTGTGAATGGTTCCGACACCAGGACGTTAGCTTCATGTTTTTTGTGAACCAGCTCTTTCCGTATCGGGTCGGGCTGCGTGTCATTTGGCCTGATGGCGATTGGGCTGTTTATAAGGCTTTTCAGGTCAAGCGGCAGTTTTTTCAACAGGGACGCGGCTGTATCGATACTGAAAGGTGCATCGTTACCTGGTTCTGATACGGCAATCGCTTCGAGTTTTTCGTACAGACCAGGATGACGAAGCCGATATTCCGGGGAGAGGAAGGGTTTGCATGCGTTACCGAGGATGTGTATGAAATTGCAAGCTTCTTCGGGTGATTCGGCTATGAGTACCTGTTGCTCTTCAGCAGGCGCAGGAAGGGTGTCGCCGTAAATGAGCAGAAAGTAAGAGGGGCATGCAGGAGTAATATATCGGGTGCCATTTGCTGTCCCTTGGTGATGATTTGTTTTTTGTGTCATAATGACTCTTATATAGGAAAAACTTATTCAGGAGGTTATTGGTGTATTTTACATGCAAGTGCGACTTGTGCATTTGCCAATTATGGTTGTCCGGGATTTTTTGACAAGGACCTAAAACTACCAGTCCGTTTGTTCGGTTTATCGGGTGGCAGGGCAGAATCAATGTCTCTCAACATACAAACAGGACAGTACGGTTTCCTGATAACGAGGGATGACAGTTGTAAAGGATACAGGTGGTCGTTCCTGATTATTCGAAAAAATTAAAAACATGTAAAACTGTCGATCACCAGAGAGTGTGAATATGGTCTGGCTGTTATGTTTTATTTACTGTAGTATATACGGATTTTATTGGAAATTCACTATGGTTCACAGTAATACTCTTCATGAATGATTACTTTTTTGCGGTCGGTCAGAGCCTGAAAAAATAAGGTTTTATTGGATTTGCCTTGATTTTCATCGGTCAGATAATGCTAGTGCAGAAAAAACAATTTCATGCAATGACAGACTCATGACAGGTTTCTTGGTACCTGGGACGAGTGATGGTGAATGATAGGTCTCTCATACTCCAGATTGACGGCAAAGGTGAATCTTGAAGGGAAGGTCAGCAGCAGCTGGTCAACCTCGAACTCGAAGGCGTAGATGCCGCCGAGAATCCAGGCGTTTCCGCCGAGAGACTGTTTCTTGAGCGATTTTTCATAGAGCCGCACACGGAGGTTGTCTCGGGTAGCAAGCTGTTCGAAGTAGTTGCGGATGCCTTCGGGCGTAATGACGGTGTGAGGTGAAAAGGTCGGAATGAGTACCGCCTGTTCATGATAGAGTTGTTCTACTTTTTCAATCTCTCCGGTGCATATCCCGGAAATCCACTCTGAAAGAACCTCTTCGGCGTTCTGGTAATGCATGGCGTGTTGCTCGCTTGTGGTCGATACTCCTGTTGGCATGGTTACCCGGCAAAGCGTCGGTGATTCCGGAAAAATCATGCCCGTCCAGCGTCGGCCAAAACTGGCTGATCGAACCGGACGGGCCAAAGATAAGCATTTTTTCTTTCCAATACATGAGGCAGGATGGTCGATGTCTCAGAGCCTGAGTTCTCCTGTCTGGGCTTGCCGCTTCAGCTCATCGTTGGCGTAAATCAGTACTTCTACGCGGCGGTTCAGACGTCTGCCAGCTTCGGTTTCGTTGGTGGCTACAGGGCGGGTTTCGCCGTAGCCGATCGCGGAGAGGCGGCGGTCAGAGACACCATATGTTCTGAGTAAGGTGGCGACCGATTCGGCGCGGCGCTCGGAAAGAATCTGGTTCGAGGTTTCGGTGCCGGTATTGTCCGTGTGTCCTTCAACGACCACGTTGGTGTCGTCGTAGCGGTTCAGGATTCTGGCAAGTTTTTCGATGTTGTAACGACTGTTGGCGTTGAGGGTTGCCGAGTCGGTCGAGAAGAGCAGACCGGTGTCGAAGACCACGCGGATGCCTTCGCCGACCCGTTCCACATTTGCTTCCGGCACATCCCGGCGGATATCCTCGGCCTGCTTGTCCATGTAATCGCCGATGACTGCTCCCGCCGCGCCACCGATTGCTGCGCCTATCAGCGCGCCCTGAACCCAGCTGCCGCTTCTGCTGCCGATGATGCCGCCGATCACCCCGCCTGCTGCTGCACCATAACCTGCGCCACGCCCGGCGTTCGATGATGATTCGCAACCGGTGATCATCGTAGCTGTTGAAAAGAGCATGACAAAGGCGGCTGGCTTTGTAAGTTTCTGAATGGTATTCATCGTTGTTCTCGTTTTGTTTCTGGTAGAAAGCGTGCATCGTATGAATCAAGCCTGTCCGCGACAACTCCGGAGCCTGTCCGTACGTCTGCGGCAGCTCTCAGTTCAATGTATGAAAAACACTCTTATTCTCCCGCTCTGCTTATGCCCTCAGCTTGGATGGGGGCACTGTTCGAGGTGAAAAATTATTTGCCGTTCTGTGCTGTTGTCAATTCAGTAAAAAGCTACAGTGTTTCCGAAGATCATAAAATAATGTTGCGAACACGAGAAGAGTGGCAGCAGACTGCCGAATCGGTTTTGCCGCCCAGAGAGCGGTACTCCGACAGAAACCGCATGATTACCGCCCGCTATGCAGGCTGGTACCTCGAAAATCCCGGAATCCTCAAATGGGCCGGGATGGCCGCATTTGCCTCCCGGCAGGTCGGCCTGGCCATTCTGGCTGCCGAGCTGATGACGGTTCCGGAGCGACAAAACGGCGATGGAAATCCGCTGCTGGCTTTGCATCGTTTTGGCACGGAACGGTTCATGCTGGCCGATTTCGAAGAAATAAGGAACGGTAACAACAATATTTACCGCGATATTGCCTGGGCTCACGCCGCCTACATCGGTGGCGGGATTGCCGAACTCGAAGCCTGCGCCGCCGAGCGCGAAGATGACCTGCTCGTCGAAGGGTTCGGTATGATTGATCGTGGGCGAAAGCTTTTGCGCCGGGATGCAAACGATCAGGAGGGGGAGCGGCTCATCTGGGAGGGCAACATCTTTCTCTTGCGTCATGAGCAGGTCGATGTGCTTCAGCCGGTATTCGACAGGCTCAGTTCCGGCGGGCGAATCATCGCTTCGTTTGGGAGCGAGCTCGATTTCTCCGGCGACATGCTCT
Organism: uncultured Chlorobiaceae bacterium; assembly: GCA_964476855.1. GTDB lineage: Bacteria > Bacteroidota > Chlorobiia > Chlorobiales > Chlorobiaceae > Chlorobaculum. The sequence continues at coordinate 7,449 of CAYZCF010000045.1, read as the reverse complement.
CCGATTCTCGGTACCGCGCCTCCTTTAGCTCTTTTCACGGCTATCTTGAAACGATTGCTGGACTGAAAAGCGTCGCCAGTCCGAGTGACCGGTGGCAGTGGGTCGAGCAGTGCGTGATTCCTTCATGGAAAGCTGCTGACCGCCAGATGAATCGTCAGTGGCCCGGCAGAAACGAAATGCAGAAAATTGCCGCCGGTCAGCAGGACATTGCCCAGCGCTTGTCCGCTTTTCTCAGCGCATTCGGCAAATAAGGCGGTGCTGCGAGCGGCACGCGCGCGGGGTGTTCAGCGCGCCGCCCGGAGTGCCGTAACCGGGTCGAGGCGCGAGGCTTTCCAGGCCGGGAAGAGGCCGAAGGAGATGCCGATGACCGAACAGACCAGCAGCGACACGACGATCCACACCCACGGCAGAATCACCGGCAGATTGAATTGCAGCGCCACCAGGTTGCCCGCGCCCGCTCCGGCGACGATGCCGAGCGCGCCGCCGCCGAGCGAGAGCAGCAGTGCTTCGAGCAGGAACTGCTCCAGAATCGTGCGACGGGGCGCCCCGACGGACATGCGGAAGCCGATCTCGCGCGTGCGTTCGGTGACGCTTACCAGCATGATGTTCATGATGCCCACGCCCGCGGTGAGCAGCGCCATGAAGCTGATGATGAAGGCGCCTGTACCGACGATGCGCTGGATGTCGCGAAACGATTCGACCAGCGATTCGTTGGTTCGTATCTCGAAGTCGTTCGCTTTATTGACGGTCAGCCCCCGTGCCAGCCGCATTGCGCCGATGGCCCGGTCGATGGTCTGCTTGTAGACTTTCTGCGAGGTCGCCTCGACCGTGATCGAGATGCTCGACGTTTCGTTCACCTCGTCGAGATAGCGGGTGATCGGAATGAGCACGAAGTTGTCCTGGCTCTGGCCGAACGCCGCCCCCTTCTTGCTGAACACCCCGATGACCGTATAAACCTTGGCGTTGACCCGTATCTGCTTGCCGACCGGATTTTCGCCCTGCCGGAAAAGATAGTCAGCTATATCGCTGCCGAGCACGGCGGTATCGGAGGCGTAGCGGAGGTCGCTGTCGTTCAGGTTCCTGCCGGAGATGACGTCGAGCCCGTTGGCCGGAGCGAAGCTTTCGTCTCCGCCGGTCAGCGTTACGTCAGGATTGGTATTTTCGTTGCCGTAACTGGCCTGCGCGGCTTGGCTTGTGATGATGAAGCCGATGTTTCGCGCACTCTCGCCCATGTATTTTTTGAAGAGCTGCGCTTCCTGCCAGGTGATGTCCTTGCGGTTGGCGTAGAGATTCCTGCTGTGTCCGCCGCCGAAGACCGTGGCGGGATTTTTCTGAATCTGGAAGGTGTTCGCGCCGAGGCTCGACAGGCCCGACGCTATCGAACGGTCAACCGCGTCGAGCGCGGTCATCACCGCGATGATTGAGAAGACGCCCACCGCCACGCCGAGCGTCGTCAGCGCTGAGCGCAGCTTGTTGGCCGCCAGCGAAGTCGCGGCCTGCATCACGGTTTCTCGGATCGAGTGCATCATGGCTATTCGTACCTGAGTGAAACGGCCGGATCGAGCCGCGATGCCGAAATCGCCGGAGCGAGGCCCGAAATGATGCCGGTGGCCACCGAAATCAGGAGGCTCGCCAGCACGAGCATCGGCGAGAAGCTGACGGGGAACTCCGGCAGCAGGTTTTGGATGAGCACGGTGATCGAGAGCGCCGTGGCGAGGCCGATGACGCCGCCGACGAGGCAGATCATCACTGATTCGATGAGGAACTGCATGAGAATCGTGCGGCGTCGCGCGCCGAGTGCCTTGCGCAGGCCGATCTCGCGGGTGCGCTCCTTGACGGAGACGAAGGTGATGTTCATTATGCCGATCGCGCCGACGAACAGCGACATGCCGGTGATGAAGATGCCCGCCACGGCGATACCGTTCTTGATCGGGTCGAGCTGGCTTTTGAACGCCTGCTGCTCGTTGATGCCGAAGTCATCCGCCTTGCCGGGCGGCAGTCGCCGGATGCGGCGCATCAGGCCGGTCAGCTCCTCCTTGGCCTCCGGAACGCGCTTTTCATCCCTGATCTTGACCCTGATCGTTACCATCGGAGTTTTGCCATAGACTTTCGTGAACGCGCCGAGCGGCATGATGAGCTGGTTGTCGAAGCTGAAGAGGCCGAGGAACTTGCCCTGCTTTTTGAAGACGCCCACCACGCGCACGTTGTGATTCCGCAGGCGAACCGACTTGCCGACCGCTCGTCCGTCTGGGAACAATCCCGAGGCGATATCGTCCCCGATGACGCAGACCGCGTCGCCCGTCGCCGACTCCTTCGCCGTGAAGAAGCGCCCCGCCGACAGGTCGCCGGAGGCCGTGAGCGGGTAGTCGTGGCTGGTGCCCATCGCGAAGATTTGCAGAATTTCGCGGTCGCGGTAGCGGGCCGAGGCCTGGATGGTGGACATCTGCGGTACGGCTACCACCAGTTCGGAGCCGGGGTTGCCCTCGATGATCCGGTTGATCTCGGCGGCATAGCGGGTCTCAATGTCGGGCCGGTTGCGGTAGCGCCACCACTGGCCCATCGTGCTCCATGAGCCTTTCTGCACATAGACCACGTCGTAGCCGATCATGGAGAGGCTTTTCTCGAAACCGAGGTCGATGCCGTTGATGGCCGTGCCCATCATGGTGATCGCCACGATGCCGATGATGACGCCAAGCGCCGTCAGAAACGAGCGAATCTTGTTGGCCCGGATCTGGTACACGGCGATGTTCAGGCTCTCGCCCGTCTCGTACCGGAACTGCTGAAGCGAGGAGTTCATGGCGCGGAATCGCTTTCAATCCTCCCGTCGCGTAGGCGGATGATTCGGCGGGTGAAGCGGGCGATGTCCTCTTCGTGGGTTATGAGGATGATGGTGTTGCCCGCGTCGGAGAGCTTGCCGAACATCTCCATGATGTCGTGGCTGGTGGCCGTGTCGAGGTTGCCGGTGGGTTCGTCGGCGAGGATGATCGACGGGTGGTTTACCAGCGCCCGCGCAATCGCCACGCGCTGCGTCTGGCCGCCCGACAGCTCGCCGGGCTTGTGGTCGATCCGGTCGCCGAGGCCCACCTCCTCCAGCGCCTTGCGCGCCCGTTCGAGCCGCTCCTCCGGCGAGACGCCCGCGTAGATCAGCGGCAGCTCGACGTTGCGCAGGCAGTCGAGACGCGGCAGGAGGTTGAAGGTCTGGAAGACGAAGCCGATCTCGCGGTTGCGCACGCGGGCCAGCTCGTCGTCATCCATTTCGGCCACGTTCTGGGCGTTCAGCTCGTAGCG
>CAYZCF010000045.1:0-4151 GCA_964476855.1 uncultured Chlorobiaceae bacterium | reverse complement strand
CCCTGAAGTCGGCGTGTCGAGGCAGCCGAGGATGTTCATCAGCGTTGACTTGCCGCTGCCCGACGGCCCCATGATGGCCGCGTAGTCGTTCTCGCGGAAATCGAGGTCGATCCTGTCGAGCGCCTTGACCAACTGGTCGCCCATCGTGTAGTGCTTCGAGAGCGAGCTGATCCTGATGATGAAGGGGCGCTCGCTCACTGCCTCTCCTGCGCTTTGATGGCGCTGCCGTCGCGCAGCTCGCGGCTGATCGCGCTGTAGCTGCCCGACACTACCTCCTCGCCCTCCTTCAGGCCGGAGAGCACGATGATGTGCGTGTTGTCGGTTGTTCCGGTTTTGACCTTCCTGAATCGCGCCCGCTTGCCTTCGACGACGAACACTCCTTCGCTCTCTTTCGGGGCATGAAGGGCAGAGGCGCTCTGCACCGCTTTGTTCTCGCTCGCGGATTCCGCCGGAGTCGCGTGGTTCTTGCCGGAGGCGTCGCGCATCGTGACGCTCTGGATCGGCACGACGAGCGCGTTCGGCACGCGCTGGGTTTCGATCTCCGCCGTGCCGCTCATGCCGGGCTTGAGCAGGCGCTGATGGTTGAGAATCCTGATCTTGACGGCGAAGTTGGTCACCTCCTCCTGGGTGTTGGCGGCCTGCGTGGTGGCCGAGTTGGCGATTTCGCGCACCTCGCCCCGGAACTTGCGCTCGCCGAAGGCATCGACTGTGACCGTCACCGGATTGCCGACGTGCACGTTGACGATGTCGTTCTCGTTCACCTCCACTTCGAGCTGCATGCTGTCGAGGTTGGCGATGCGCAGCACCTCGGTGCCGGGGAACTGCCCCGTGCCGACGACGCGCTCGCCGGATTTGCTCTTCAGCGACACGATCGCGCCGTCGATAGGCGAGCGCACCACGGTTTTGCCGAGGCGCTCGTCGTTCTGGTCGAGCATGCTCTGGTTCTGCTGGATGGAGAAGCGCGAGGCGTCGTAAGCTGCGCGGCTGGCCTCGGCGTTGGTTTTCGACGTGAGCCAGTCGGTCTGTGAAATCAGCTTGTCTTTATATAATATAGAGGCTTTGCGGAAGTCGTCCTCCGCCTTGAGCATTCGCGCCCTGGCTTCCATGCTCTGCGCTTTCGCCAGATTGAGCTGCGCCTGGCTCTGCTTGACCTGGTTGACGTAAATATCGGGCTGAATCCGGAAGAGCAGGTCGCCGGTTTTCACCTCCTGACCCTCCACGACCGGCAGTTCGATGATCTCTCCCGACACGTCGGGCGACATGGCTACCTCGGTTTCGGGCTGAATCTTGCCGGTCGCCGTGACGGTGTGCACCACCTCCTTGCGGAACACCTTTTCGGTCGTTACCTCCACCGCCTTTTCGCGCATGTTCAGCCAGGCGAGAAGCCCGCCTCCGGCAACGATGAGCGCAGCGGCGATGATCAGAATGGTACGAAGTTTTCCGGAGCGTTGTGTCTTTGCCATAAATCAGTGAAGTGATGCGTTGCTTTCCTGTTCGATGCTCATCGCGCCGCTGGTGTAGTCGAGCAGCGCCTTTTGCAGGGCGAGGTTGTAGAGCGCCTGCGTCAGCGTCGAGCGGGCGTTGAAGAGCGCCGCCCGGGCCGCGCTGAGTTCGACGAAGCCCGACGCGCCGAGATCGTACTTGCGCGTGATCCCCTGAGCCGCCGATTCTGAAGCTTTCAGGCTCTGTCGCGCTGCGCCGATCCGCGCGAAGGCCGCCCGGTAATCGCCCGCCACCTGCTTCAGGTCGATCTCGATGCCCTCTTTCAGCTCCTCGTAGTCGAGCTGGCGGTTCCGGCTCGCTACCTTTGCCGACTCGACGTTGTAGCGTGTCATGAATCCGTCGAAGATCGTCCACGAAAGGTTGAGCGAAATGGCGTGATCGATGCCGTTTTCGAGCTGCTTGCTAACCGGCGGGTAAGAGTAGTCGTAAGTCTGGCCAAGCATGGTTGTCTGGTAGGAGTCGATGGCACCGCTGCTCATCGAGAAGGCGAGGTCGAGTTTGGGCAGACGCGAACCGGCGATACGACGCACATCCTGCCGCGCCGCGTCGCGTTCGAGGCCCTGCGCCCTGAGGTCGGCGCGTCGTTCGAGGCCCGAAGCGGTGAGCGCCGTGATGTCCACCTCGGGCGAGAGCTTTCCGATTGCCGCCGCATCCACCGGTTTGAGCGCGATCTCCGTCGCAGGATCGATGCGCAGCCGTCGGACAAGCTCGAGCTTGCTGCGGCGGAGCTGGTTTTCGGCGTTGATGACAGCGAGGTTGCCGTTGCTCGCTTCTGCCTGCTGCTGGTAGAGGTCGGTGATCGACTTGAGTCCGATGCTGAACTGGCGGTCGGTGAGGGTCAGCAGATCCTGCGCCGATTTGAGGTTTTCCCGCGCGATGTCGAGCAGCTCCTGGTCGAGCAGCACCTGGTAGTAGTGCTGCGTCACGTCATACGCGATGGTCTCTTTTGCGCGCTGCAACGTGAATCCGGCGGCCTTTTTCCGGTCGAGCGCCGCTTGCAGGGCGGCATAATCGCTCAGACCGTTGAAAAGGTTGAGCGAAGCGGTAACGCTGAGATCGACTGAGGAGCTTCGGGAGGTCGTGTTGATGGCCGTATCCGATCCGATGCCGGAGAGCGGAGAGTAGGAGGCATAGGAGCGGCTGACCGAACGCGGCACGTACGATGCCGACGAGGTGACTTTGGGAAGGAAATTGCCGTAACTTCTCAGGAGATCGACGCCGCTGAGATGGCGGGCGTTTTCAGCTTTTTTGACCGAATAAGCTTTGTTGATCGCGATCGAGATGCACTCCGGCAACGACAGGGTTTTCGTCTGTTGACTTTCTGCGTGAACAGTCACTACCGGAAGGAACAGGAGAAGAATACCAATAAAAACGTTTTTTTTCACCATTCGACAGCTTGCGGTTTGACCTCGGTTATACGGCATCGTTGCATCATGTTGCCATGAATATACGCAACGAGCAGGTAAAGCACATAGTTGCAACGGAATGGATGTGTAAAATCCGGATGATGAAAATGGAAATTTCGATGACGGTGCAAAAAATATAATACAAGATAAATTGTAGGGGCGGCCCTTGTGGTCGCCCTGTTCAGGAATACCGGAAATATCTCGACATGAGGGCAACCGCGAGGGCTGCCCCTTACAGAACATCGTTTTAAACAGGAGGATTGCCTCAACGTTCCGTCACAGCTTTTCGAGCACCTGGTCGATGCACTGCCGGTAGTGATCCGCTTTCGAGGGATTGAGCTGGATGAGCGAGGTGAAGACCCGAATCGCTTTTTTATATGCGCCCTGGTCGATGAAAAGGTTTGCCAGCGACTCGGTCGGCACGGCAATCGAGGCGTCGTCGGGGAAGGGCTGCTTCTGCTCGATAATAGGAGTTGGATCAGAGGTTTCGGCGGCTCGCGGCGGAGAGAAGCCTGAGAGGGCGATCGAGAGTTGTTCTAACTCTGCGGTGATACTATCAATAGCTGGTGCTTTCTCTGGCTCAGGCGCTTGCGACTGGAGCGTCTTGACCTCGATCAGTTCCCGCCAGGCGACCTGGTTCGACGGAGCGATGCGGCAGCAGTGGCCGAGATGTTCGATGGCCTCGTCGTACCGCTTCAGCCCGCACGTCGCCCGCGCGGCGAGCAGATGAAAGAGGTAGGATTCAGGAAGCCAGCGCCCCATCGCGGTCAGCTTGTCGAGGGCTGGCTGGAACGCGCCGCATTTGATGTCCAGTGAAACTTCGGCGAAGATGAGATGCGGGTCACTGGTCATTCCGGTATCGGGGTCAAGGCAGTTCGGGAGATGGGAGCCGGGTGACTCCCGAAAGCTCAGATTTTAGGCGTTATCGACCGCTTTTCCAAGGCCAAAAGCAGGAGTTTTTCAACCAGTTCGGCGAAACCGATGCCCGAGGCGGCCATCATCATCGGATACATGCTGATGTCGGTGAAGCCGGGTATCGTGTTGATTTCGTTCAGGATAACGCGGTTCGTACCGTTTTCGACGAAGAAATCGACCCGCGACATCCCTTCGCAGCCGAGCGCCTTGAAGACGGTCAGCGCGGCTTTGCGCACCTCCTCGGCCACCCCTTCAGGCAGGTCGGCGGGGATGACGAGCTTCGCTTCGTTTTTGATGTATTTGTCCTCGTAACTGTAAAAGTCGCTG
>CAYZCF010000044.1:10693-17373 GCA_964476855.1 uncultured Chlorobiaceae bacterium | reverse complement strand
GACAGCCAGGTCGATCTCCTGGCGAGTCATGGTTCTGATCGTGTATCCCGGTATTGGTGACATCATCAGTCTGTATTATTGATGATACTCGTTTACATGAAAAGTTACTCAAGCCGGATGAATAAATGCAATGTTTGTCGTCGTTTGTTTGCGCGTTGATAGAGTTCTTTAAAATTCAAAGTATTGTTTGAAAATCACGGAAATAAAAATGCATCAAGGGAACCACTTTCCAAGAGTTTCAAAATCACGATTTTAGCCTTATACTCGTTCTGGGCAACGATTCCCGGTTTTCACCAACATTCACTTTGACCGTTGACTATGTCATCATCCTCTTCACCGGCAGAACCCCGCACCGGCATCCAGAAAAAGCGTGTGTTTGTGGTTGGGGCGACCGGTTATATCGGCAAGTTTGTTGTGCGCGAGTTGGTTTCGAGAGGCTACGATGTCGTCAGTTTCGCCCGCCCGCGCTCCGGCGTGAACGCATCGACGACAGAAGAGGAGACACGTCGGCAGCTACAGGGTTCGGAAGTACGCTTCGGTGACGTATCCGATATGGCGTCTCTGCTGAGGGATGGTATCAAAGGGGAGCACTTCGATGCAGTAGTTTCGTGCCTGACCTCGCGCAACGGCGGCATCAGGGATTCGTGGAACATCGATTACCAGGCGACGCGGAATTCGCTCGACGCGGGCATCTCCGCCGGTATCAGCCAGTTCGTGCTGCTCTCGGCCATCTGCGTGCAGAAGCCGATGCTGGAGTTCCAGCGAGCCAAGTTGAAGTTCGAGAAGGAGTTGCGCGAATCCGGCGTGACGTACTCCATCGTTCGACCGACGGCATTCTTCAAGTCGATTGCCGGGCAGATCGAGAAGGTGAAAAACGGCAAGCCTTACGTCATGTTCGGCGACGGCAAGCTGACGTCGTGCAAGCCGATCAGCGAGGGAGATCTGGCCCGGTTCATCGCCGATTGCCTCGAAGATCCGGCGAAACAGAACAAAATCCTGCCCATCGGCGGGCCGGGTGAACCGGTGACGAACCTCGACCAGGCGCTCATGCTCTTCGAGCTGCTTGGCCGCAAGCCGAAGCTCAAGAAGATGCCGATCCAGATGTTTGACGTAATTATTCCCGTGCTGACCCTGCTGTCGAAGATTTTTCCGTCATTTGACGAAAAAGCGGAATTTGCCCGCATTGGCAAATACTACTGCTCGGAGTCGATGCTGGTTTGGGATCCGGTAAAGAAGCGCTACGACGCCGACGCAACTCCCTCCTACGGCACCGAAACGCTGCGCGACTTCTACCAGCGAGCGCTCAAAGAGGGATTGGCAGGCCAGGAACTCGGCGCGCACTCGATGTTCTGAGGAGGGGCAGCACTTGTTTTTCCATGCTTGTCCACGCAGTACGCCTCGTCAACAACGTCCATTTTTGCAACATGATAACCCGGCCAACGCTCGACTTTCTCGCGGAACTCAGAGCCAACAACAATCGCGAGTGGTTCGAGGCCAGCCGCCCGCGCTACCAGCAGGCCGCCGCCGATTTCTTCGACACGGTCGCGCGGTTCATTCAGGTGCTGGCGAGTTATGACCCAGACATCGCCAAGGTGATGCCCGACCCGAAATCGTGCATCATGCGGATTTACCGGGACGTGCGCTTCTCGAAGGACAAGACGCCCTATAAAACCGGCCTGTTTGCCTACGTCAGCGCTGGCGGGCGGAATGGGCCGCTGGCGGGTTATTACCTGCACCTGGAGCCGGGTGCGTCGTTCGCTGGCGGCGGGCTGTACATGCCCGAAGCGCCGGTGCTCGCCAGAACCCGCGCGGCTATCGACAGCCGATTTGACGAATGGAACGCCATCATGACCACGCCCGACCTGCTTGCCACTTTTCCGGATGGGGTGCTGCCATCGGGCGCGACCAAACGCGCTCCGAAAGGGTTTGACGAGTCGAATCCCGCCATTCGCTATCTGCGCTTCAAAGGCTACTACACCCAGCGTTTCTTCAGTGACGAAGAGGTTACGGATGACGGATTTGTCGGGCAGCTCGGCATTTGCTGCCAGGCGGTCATGCCGATGGTCGCCTTCCTCAACAGCGCCATCGCGCTGGAAACCCCGTAACTTCTCAAAGCTCCGGCAGTGCCCTGCCGCCGGTCAGCGGATCGAAATCGACCGGGAACGATGGCTCCAGCTCCCCGAACCGGTCGCGTCCTTCCGGCATCATGTGAACGCCTTTCGGAAAATCTCCATGCCTTACCAGATAATCGAGCAGCCAGTTCTTCAGGCGAAAGTAACCGCTTGGCCTGGTGGAGGTTGCGGCAGGCGAGGGATTTGGCGGCTTGCCGATGGCCCATCGCTCGACGATTTCATCAACGATTGGCTGATAATACGCTTCGAGCGCGTTACGGTTTTCGTTATTCATAAAAAAACATGACTTGCTTTTATGGGAATTTTTTTGACATGAATTTTCCCGCGCAGGAATCTGTTTCTAACTGTCGTCAGAACTTACAGAAGCTGGAAGATACGATGAGGCTCCACCAGTGGGCCAGAGCTTCATCGTTACAGTCCGATGTTTCTGAAAAGGTAAAGAACAAAAAGGAGAGAGCCATGAAAAGCAAAATGTTAATGCTGGCAGGCGTTGCCGGCATGCTGATGTCAAGTCCATCGGCCGAAGCGCTGGCAGATGTTCAGGTAAATATCGGGGGCGGCCCGAGAGCGGCTTACGTCATCGAGAGACCTCCGCGATTCATACAGCTTGCGACTCCAGGATTCTCGATCTCATACGGCGCTCCATACGACATCGTTCTTTACGGCAATCATTACTATCTGTACGATAATGGGCAATGGTATCGTTCACCGCGTTACAATGGTCCCTGGAGATATGTACGTTTCCGCGAGCTGCCTCCAAGGATCAGGCGTTACCGGATCGAACAGATTCGCCGGTTCAGGGAGGCCGAGTACCGCAGGCATCGCGACCGTTACGACCGGCGCTGGCGTGATGAGAGACGTGACGACTGGCGCGATGACCTCCGTGACGACCGCAGACCGGATCGCTGGGATGGCCCGGGTCGTAACTGACAGCAGAGATGGTGTATTACGAATGATGAAGTTTGAACGATGAATTATGAATTGAAGAGGTAAGGCTGTTACAGAAAAAAGCCGGGCTGTTGCAAGTCCGGCTTTTTTTGTGGATCCGACTGATCGAATCACTCTGGCCCTTCTTCGCCGGCCTGCTGCTGCCAGAAGGCGTAGATGCCGATTATCGATTCGTCGAGCATGTCGATCATTTGATCTTTTTCTTCCTGCGACATTTTGTCGTAGTCATCAGTCACTTTACCGAGCACAAAGAGCGGTCCGGCGAGCATGGCAGTGGATTCGTCGGAGAAGAGCGGCTGCCATGCTTCGTGGCAAAGCTCCATGCCAAGGATGAAGCCAAGCGCCCACTCCTCGATGGCGATCTGGCGCTCCTCCTCTTCGGAGTAGCTGAACATTTCGTAGATCGGCAGGAACCCTTCCGGGTCGTTCTCGAACTGGGCGTCGATGGCGTTGACGTGCCGGTTGAGAAGCTCGGTGATTCGCGACTCGTCTTCCGGCGATTTGAAGAGCGTTTCCCGCAGGTTTTCGGGATCGAGCATGTACTTGATCCAGCGATGCTCAGGGACAACCTCCGGTCCGATGACAATGGCGGTCAGAAAGCCATCGATCATTTCGAGGGAGTTCATGCACTCTTCGGGAGCATCCGTGGAGGCGAGGAACGCTTCGAGCATGTTCAGCTCCTCTTCGGAGAGTGGTTGATGGGCTCGTTCTGATTGAAGCATAATGGTTTGTTGATGATTGTGAAGGTATCCCCGGGGAAAATTCTGGCGGAACTCAATCCGCGCGTCAGGCTTTTGGCGTCCAGTAACAGCGTTTCGGCGAAACGATCAGCTCCTCCTCCTTGAGGCTTTTCATCGCCTTGTCCACCTCTTTGCGGTCAAGCCCGCTCTTTTCGGCGATCTGCCCCGCGCTCATGGGTTCGCCCTCTTTTTTCAGCACTTCGAGAATGGTGGTTTTCGCATCCATAGTAATTCGGTCGTTCGGTTTGAAATTGAAAAAGGCTTGCGCCTGCTTTCAATGTAAGGAATTCGGGCAATTGATAATTGACAATAGATAATGAATAATGAAGGGCCTCCCGTTTCCTGTCAGTCCATTGTCCACAGCACTCAGCCCGTCCACGATGTCCACTTTTGCTGATTCACCGCCATTTCATTACTTATAATACATAGACCTCAAAACCGAACAACCCATGCCCCATTCGCGCCACTCCTTAACCTCCGGAGCGCCTCGCCGTGCTTGAGATATACACCGGCAACCGGCTCGAAACGCTCGTTTCGGCGTTCGGCGAAATGGCTGCGGCCACGCCGCTTTCGTCGCCATTCGAGCGAGAGATGATTGTCGTGCAGAGCAAGGGAATGCAGCGATGGCTGTCGATGCAGCTCGCCTCACGTTTTGGCGTCTGGGCAGGGGCAGAGTACCCGTTTCCGAATGCGCTGATCCAGAGGCTTTTCGAGTGGCTGGGGCTGGCGGAGAAGGCGGATGGCGAGAGCTTTTCCAAGGAGGCGATGTGCTGGAGCCTGATGCGCATCCTGCCGGACATGGTGCAACGTGACCTCTTTGCGCCTCTGCGCTCCTATCTCGATGGTGACCGCGACGGTTTGAAGCTTTTCCAGCTCTGCGGCAAAATCGGCGACACTTTCGACCAGTACACGCTGTTCCGCCCCGACCTGCTCGCTGCGTGGGAGGCGGGCGGCGAGGACGTGGCCAGCGACTGGCAGCCGGAGCTGTGGCGGGCACTCGTCGCCGAAAGCGCGGGCAAGCATCGCGGCCAGCTCCAGGCGGAGTTCATCCGCAAGCTGAAAAACGCCACGCTGCCGACGGAGTTTCCGAAGCGGATTTCGCTCTTTGGCGTCTCCTACATGCCGCCGTATCACGTTGAAATGCTCCAAGCGATCGCCGCGCGGATTCCGGTCAACCTGTTCCTATTAAGCCCGACGCAGGAGTTCTGGACGGACATCGTTTCGCGGCGGCGGCTGTTCCGCATGAGCGAGAGCGAGCGGGCGCTGAGCATGGAGGGCAATCCGCTGCTCGCCTCGCTCGGCAAGAGCGGCCGCGAGTTCGCTGAACTGCTGCTCGACGTGGGCAATGTCGAGGACGAGTATGACCTCTACGACGACCCCGGCACTGGTACGCTGCTCCGCGCCTTACAGTCCGACATGCTCAATCTGCGCGGCGACGGCACCGAGGAGCGGCATCCGGCTCCAGCCATGGACGACCGCTCGGTGCAGGTGCACTCGTGCCACAATCCGCTACGCGAGGTCGAGGTGCTGCACGACAACCTGCTCGACCTGCTCGACCGCGTGGCAGGCCTCGAACCGCGCGACATCGTGGTGATGACGCCCGACATCGAGACCTACGCCCCCTACATCGCCACCGTGTTCGGCGCCAGCGGCCCAGGGGAGCCGCGCCTGCCGCACTCCATCGCCGACCGCCGGATGCTCAACGAGGGGGGCGTCGCCCCGGCGATGCTCAAGCTGCTCGAACTCTACGGCAGCCGCCACACCGCGCCCGCGCTTTTCGACCTGCTTTCGTCGCCGCCGGTGAGCCGCCGCTTCCGGCTTGACGACGACGAACTCGACACGGTGCGCCGCTGGATCGAAGAGACGCGCATCCGCTGGGGCATGGACGAGCGGTCGCGCAGCAAGCTGGGGCTGCCACCCTTCCGCGAAAACTCGTGGCGAGCCGGGCTGGAGCGGCTGCTGCTCGGCTATGCGATGCCGGACGAGGGGCGGCTCTTCGACGGCGTTCTGCCCTTCGAGGTAGCGGGCGAGGCCGAAACGCTCGGCAAGCTGGCGGACTTCATCGATGCCGTCGATCAGCTCTCGAAGCGCTTCAGTCGCCCGCGACCGCTCGGCGAGTGGCGGGAGCACTTTCTCTGGATGCTCGAACTTTTCATCGAGGCCGACGATGATTCGGCGCGCGAGCTGGCGCACCTCAAGGCGGAGATCGACAGTCTCACCGCGCTTGCCGAGCACTCCCGGTTCAATGGCGAGGTGACGGCGCAGGTGATGATCGTCTGGATGCGCGGGCGGCTCGAACAGTTCGAGATGGGCCTCGGCTTCATGACCGGCGGTATCACCTTCTGCGCGATGCTGCCGATGCGCAGCATTCCCTTCCGCGTGGTGGCGATGATCGGCATGAACGACGGCGCATTCCCGCGCCAGCAGCGCCCGCCGGGCTTCGACCTGCTCGCCCGAGAGCCGCGCAAGGGCGACCGCTCCGTGCGGGGCGACGACCGCTACCTCTTCCTCGAATCTATCCTCTCGGCCCGCGACGTGCTCTACCTGAGTTACGTCGGCCAGAGCGTGCGCGACAATACGCCACTGCCGCCATCGGTGCTGGTGAGCGAGCTGCTCGACGCCGTCGAGCGCGGCTTCGAGTTTCCGTACGGCGAAGATGCCGCGTCACGCCTCGTCGTCCAGCACCGGCTTCAGGGCTTCAGCCCGGCTTATTTTACGCCTGATGCCAAGCTTTTCAGCTACTCAGCGGACAACTTCCGGGCGCTCGCGGGGCGCAATTCGCTCTCTGCCAGACCGTTTATCGAGAAGCCACTCGACGGTTTCACAGACGAAGAAAGGACGGTCACGCTCGACGAACTCG
>CAYZCF010000044.1:0-10683 GCA_964476855.1 uncultured Chlorobiaceae bacterium | reverse complement strand
CCAATCCGGCAGCGTACTTTCTCGAACGGCGTCTCGGCCTGAAACCCTCGGCAGCAGCGGAACCACTCGAAGAGCGCGAGCCGTTCGAGGCGGTGGGACTCGAACGCTACGCAATGCGTCAGGAGCTGCTCGAAGCGTTGCTCGATGGTCGCGACGGAGGCGCGATGCTGCCGCTCTTCCGGTCACGCGGCCTCCTGCCGCCAGCGGCGCACGGCGAGCTGCTCTTCCGAAAGATTCTCGCCGAGGTCGAGGAGTTCGCCGCGAAGGTGCAAGAGCTGAAGGGCGGCGGCGCGTTCTGCCAGCTCGACCTCGATCTCGACATCGGTGGCTTCCGCCTCACCGGAACGCTCGACCACCTGATGCCAAACGGCCAACTGCTCTATCGTTGCGCCAGAATGCGCGCGCAGGATCGCCTCCGCTCGTGGCTCCTGCACCTCGCCCTTCACGCCGTCGAAAAAGACGTGACGAGCGAAACGCGCATCATCACGCTCGACCGCTCGATTCGCTATCGCCCGGTCGAGGGCGCGACGGAGCGGCTCGAAGCGCTGCTCGACCTCTACCGCGAAGGACTTTCGGAGCCGCTGCCATTCTTCCCCCTCGCCTCGCTCGCTTGGGCCGAAAAGAGCGACAAGCCGGAGGCTGAACGCCGCAAAGCCGCGCTTGGCGAGTGGCTCGACGGCTTCGGCGGACGCGAAGGCGAGGGGAGCGACCCGGCCATCCGCCGCTGCTTCGGCGAAGAGCCGCCCTTCGGCGAGCGTTTCGCCGCCATTGCCGAAGCATTGCTGCAACCGATGATCGAGCACGGAGGGAAGGGATGAGAAACAGGAAACACTTTCTCCGTCAGGTCTTCCAATGTGATGAATGGTTTCAGCATCATGCTGATGCATTAGAAGTCTTGATGTACGATTGCCCCGGACTTCAGTCCGGGGATAAATCATCAAAAAAACAGAGGGCTTTAGCCCAATTTCTTCTGTCGTTACTTCGGACGCAATTCGTCGTCATCAATGTCTTGAAAACGATTGGGCCAAAGCCCGTTTTATTTTGTGGTATTCCTGATCCCCGGACTGAAGTCCGGGGCAACAATCATGGGTGGTATATCCACCACCTCCCGACGCGCCGCCCATGACCATCCGCATCCTCGACCACGCCGCCGTGGCGCTCTCCGGCATCAACCTCATCGAGGCGAGCGCGGGCACCGGCAAGACCTGGGCCATCGCCTCGCTCTACCTGCGGCTGCTTGTCGAAAAAGAGCTGCATCCCGAACAGATTCTCGTCGTCACCTTCACCGAGGCCGCCACGCAGGAGCTTCGCGCGAGAATCCGCCGCCGCATCCGCGAGGCGCTCGACGTGATGCGCGGCGAGCTGACGGAGGACGACTTTCTCGTCAAGCTATGCGACCGCGCCGAAGCGTCCGGCTCGACCGAACAGGCCGCTCAACTGCTCGAAGCGGCGCTTGCCGGGTTCGACATGGCCTCGATCTTCACGATCCACGGCTTCTGCTTGCGGGCGTTGCAGGATCACGCCTTCGAGAGCGGGGCGCTCTACGACACCGAGCTGATGGACGACCAGTCCGCGCTTGCCGGGCAGGTGATCGACGATTTCTGGCGTGAGCGCTTTTTCGGAAGCGCCAACCGCCTGCTCGCCTACGCCTTGCTGAAAAAGTGGACGCCCGACAGCCTGATGGCTTTCCTGCAATCGCTTCAGCTCTCGGAGCGCGACGTGGTGCTTCCGCTCTACGGAGAAGTGGAGATCGAGCGGATAGAGGGCGAGGCGCAGGCGGCGTTCGACGAGATTTGCCGGATCTGGCGTGACGAGCGCGAAGCGCTTGCGGAACTTCTGCGGACGAGCAAGGCGCTGAGTCGTGCAGAAAAATTTTATCGGGACGACAAGGTGGAGCCGCTGCTCTTGGCGCAGGCGAAGTTTGTCGAGGATCGAAATCCCTTCGCCCTCTTCGACGGCTTCGAAAAGCTGACCGCATCCGGCATCGCGGCGGGCACGAAAAGCTCCGGTACGCCGCCCGAGCATCCGCTCTTCGAGGCCTGCGAGCGGCTGCAATCGGCGGCGGATGAGCGGTTGCTCGCGCTGAAATCCGAGCTGGTCGCCTTCTACCGCCAGCGGCTGCCGGAGCGTAAAAAAGAGGGAAACATCCGCTTTTTCGACGACCTGCTCACCGACCTCTACCACGCGCTCACCGACGGCCCCGAGGCTTCCGCGCTGGCCGAGGCGTTGCGCAACCGCTACCAGGCAGCGCTGATCGACGAGTTTCAGGACACCGATCCGGTGCAGTACGACATCTTCCGGCGCATCTACGCCGGTTCGGACGCCCCGCTGTTCCTCATCGGCGATCCAAAGCAGGCGATCTACAGCTTCCGGGGGGCAGACATTTTCGCCTATCTGCAAGCGGCAAGCGACGTTGGCGAGGAGCGCCGATTCACGCTCAACACCAACTGGCGCTCCGTGCCCCGGCTGCTCGACGGCTTCAATCGCCTTTTCGACGAAGCTCGTCAGCCATTCGTCTTCGACGACATCCCCTCGCCACCGCTCGTGGCGGGCCGTGACGTTGTCGATGAATCCGCCGCGCCACCACTCGAAATCTGCCTGCTCGATGGCGGCAAGGAGGAGGGGAGCCTGAACAGTGGCGACGCTGCGTTGTTCGCGGCGGAGGCGTGCGCTTCGATGGTGGCCGAAGCGATTGGCGGCGGCACGGATGCGAGCGGCATCGCGGTGATCGTGCGCACCCACCGGCAGGCCCGGCAGATGCAGGCAGCGCTTCGCAGGGCGGGCATCGTCTCGGTGATGCGCAGCGACGAGAGCGTGTTCGCCTCCATCGAGGCCGAGGAGGTGCGCATTCTCGTGACAGCGCTCGCCGATCCGGGCCGCGAAACGCTCGTTCGCGCCGCGCTCGTCACGCCGCTCTTCGGGCTGAACGGCAGCGACATCGCCCGCCTCAACGCCGATGAAAACGCCTGGGCCGTGCGATTGCAGGAGTTCCGCGACTACCACCGGCTCTGGCGGGAGCGCGGCTTCATGGTGATGGCCCGCGAGCTGATGCGCCGCGAAGGGGTGCGCGAGCGGCTGCTCGCCACGGCGGGAACCTTCGGCGAGCGGGCGCTGACCAACGTACTGCACTGTTTCGAGCTGCTGCATCGCGAGGCGCACGCGCGGGGACTCGGCATGGAGAGCCTCGTGGCGTGGTTCAGCGAGCGCGTGGCGACGCGCGAAACCGGCGAGGAGTACCAGATTCGCCTCGAAAGCGACGAAGCGGCGGTGAAAATCGTCACGGCGCACGTCAGCAAGGGGTTGCAGTACCCGGTGGTCTTCTGCCCGTTCCAGTTCGGCGGCGGCAATGGCAACGGCGAGGTGGTGCTGTGTCACGACGACGCGGGACGGATGGTGCGTGATTTCGGATCCTCGTCCATTTCGCATCACCGCGCAGCCGCCGCGCGGGAGACCCTTGCCGAGAACCTGCGCCTCTTCTACGTCGCCCTCACGCGGGCCGAACAGCGCTGCATCTTCTTCACCGCCCGCATCGTCGATGGCCGCAAAAGCGGCAAGCCGCCTCAGCTCACGCCCGCCTCTTACCTGCTCTACGCCTCGGACGACGCCCGCCGAAGCGCCGATCCGGTCGCCAAAGCAGCGGACGAGCTTCAGGCCATCGGGGTGGATGACATGGCGGAAAAGCTGCAAGCGATGGCGGAGGAATCGGGTGGCGCGATGCAGGTGCGGCGATTCTCGTTTGGCGACGATTTCCGCGTGAGCGTTCCGCCCGCCAGTTCGACGGAGCGGCCTGCACTCGTGCTTCGCCAGTTCGAAAGACGCCTCGATACCGACTGGCGGATCGCGAGCTTCACCACGCTCAGCCGCCACAAGCACGTGGCCTTCGAGCTACCCGACCGCGACGAAAGCCCTCCGGCGGAACCCGCCACCGTGCCGGTCGCGCTGCCGGAAGCGGATCGCTCGATCTTCGCCTTCCCGAAAGGAGCCGGAGCGGGCATCCTCATGCACTCGATCTTCGAGACGCTCGATTTCGCCACGGTGTCAGATGCCGACATCGACGCGGCGTGCATGACGGCGCTCGACCGCTACGGCTTCGACCAGGAGTGGCAATCGGCACTCGCGAGCATGACGCGGGAGGTGCTCGCGACGCCGCTTTCGTCGCCCGGCGGCCCGTTCACCCTCGGCGGTCTGAAGCCGCGAACGTGGTTCACCGAGCTGGAGTTCTTCTTCCCGCTCAAGCGCATCACTGCCCCGGAGCTTGCCGAAGTGCTTGCGAAACATGGCGTTATCCCGGCGGGCACCGATCCCGCCGCCGCATTGCAGGCGCTCGATTTCGCGCCGGTGAAGGGGCTGCTGATGGGCTTCATGGACATGGTGTTCGAGGCGCAAGGGCGCTTCTGGCTGCTCGACTGGAAGTCCAACCACCTCGGCAATTCGGTCGAAGAGTACCGCCGCGAGCGGCTCGACCGGGCGATGCAGGAGAACCTTTACCGGCTCCAATACCTGCTCTACACCGTGGCGCTCGACCGCTTCCTCGCACTGCGCGTGCCGGGCTACCGCTACGAGACGCACTTCGGCGGAGCGATCTACGTCTTTCTGCGCGGCGTCAGCGCCGAACGCGGCGAAGCGTTCGGATTTTATCGCGACCTGCCGCCGGTGGAGCTGATTCGCGAATTGAGCGATTTGCTGGTTGAAACCGGGAAAGGGGAGCGGGACGGGTGAGAAAGCATCTAAAAAGTGTCGTGAAAAGCGGCTGTGTCAAAAGGAAGAGATGTATGATTTTTTCAGATGACACTGTTTCGTTAGCATGTCATTCTGAGTCCGACGATGTCGGGCGAAGAATCCAGAAAATCCACGTAAAGCCTTTTTCATCAGTCAGTTATCGTGATATTCCTGGAAGAAACTGGATTCTTCACTTTGTTCAGAATGACAGCGGGGAGGGCGCTAACCCTCAAAATATGGGCATCACGGACAAGCTTTCGGAGCAACCCGCCATGAGCGGGTTGCTCCGGCGGCAGCTATCGGCTTGCCCAACAAGTTATTCAATGCGCCTATGATCGACTTCATCGAACGACCCATCGACCGGCAGGCGGCGGCGTTCCTTTGCCGGGGCGCGAAGGATGAGGCCGGGATTTTGCGCACGGTCGTTTCGCTGCTCAGTCAGGCGGTTGGGCAGGGGCACGTTTGCCTCGATCTGGAGGAGATCGCCGGAGAAATTGTCCGGATCGGCAAGGAGGAGCCGCTGCGTCTGCCCGACGCTGCCGGCCTCGTCGCCGCGCTCCGCTCGCTGCCGACGCTCGGCGGGCCGGGGGGGCACTGCCCGCTGATTCTCGACTCCGCCGGACGGCTCTATCTTTACCGCTACTTCCGCTACGAGGCGCTGCTGGCCGACGCCATCCGCGCCCGAGCCGCATCGGAGAGCGTCGATGGCGACGAAACCTCGCTTGCCGAAGAGCTCGACCGCTACTTCCCGACGTCCGAAAATGCAGAGGATCGCCAGCGGCAGGCCGCGCTGACGGCGCTCCGGCGGCGATTTTCAGTCATCTCCGGCGGCCCTGGAACCGGCAAAACCACCACCGTCGTCCGCATCCTCGGCCTGCTGCTTGAACAACCCGGAGGCGAGCGGATGCGCATCGCTCTCGTCGCGCCCACCGGCAAGGCCGCCGCGCGCCTCGCTTCGTCCATCGCCTCGCTCCGGGAAACGTTGCCGTGCGCCGACGAGGTGAAGCGCGCGATTCCAGGCCAGGTCACGACGATTCACCGCCTGCTCGGTACGCTGCCCGGCTCGACCGGCTTTCGCCACAACGAGCGCAACCCGCTGCCCTGCGACGCGGTGATCGTCGATGAAGCCTCGATGGTCGATCTGCCGCTCATGACGGCGCTCGTCACGGCGCTCCCGCCGCACGCCCGGCTCGTGCTCATCGGCGACCGCGACCAGCTCGCCTCGGTCGAAGCCGGGGCGGTGCTCGGCGACATCTGCCGCGTCGCCGAATCGCCCGGCTCGGCGGTTGCCGGATGCGTCACCGTGCTCGACCGCAACGACCGCTTCGGCGACGGCTCCGGCATCGCCGCCCTCAGCCGCGCCGTGAACGCGGGCGACAACCACGAAGCGCTCCGCCTCTTCGCCGACTCCGGCAGTGGCGCGATTGCGCTCGAAGCGACGCCGACGCGAGAAACGCTGAAAAAGCGCCTCAAGGCTCCGGTGCTCGACGGCTTCCGCGCGTATCTCGAAGCCGAAACGCCTACCGAAGCGCTGCGCCTCTTCGACCGCTTCCGCATCCTCACCGCCCTGCGCGAAGGCCCGTGGGGAGCCACCGGCATGAACCACGCCGCCGAATCGCTGCTCCACGAAGCCGCGCTCATCCGCTCTGGCGCAGAGTTCTACCGGGGCCGTCCCGTGCTCGTCACCGAAAACGACTACATCCACAAACTCTTCAACGGCGACACCGGCATCATCCTCCCCGACCCGGAGAGCGGCAACCTGAGAGCCTTCTTCGCCGCCCCCGACGGCACCGTGAGAGCCATTCCGCCAGAGTTCCTGCCCAGACATGAAACCGCTTTCGCGATGACCGTTCACAAAAGCCAGGGATCGGAGTTCGACAGGGTGCTGATGGTTTTGCCGCCAGAAGATACTATTTTGCTGACAAGGGAATTGATTTATACCGGGATCACGAGAGCGCGGGAATCGGTGACGCTGTGGAGCGACGAGGCTGTTTTGAGCGGTGCTGTGAAACGGAGGACGGAAAGAAGAAGTGGGTTGAGGGAGATGCTGGTGCAATATCAATGAATAAAAAACTTGAATACATGAAAAACGATAAATCACATACTGTATTCAATTCAAGACTTAATAATTATTGTAGAAAATACCTTGTAAAAAATTTTCAATTAAATAGAGAGGAGATAAAAGAGTTTGAAAATGTTCATAATGCTGAAGTTGCTTCGATTTTTGAACAAATGTTATTGTTTGACAAGGTGTCTTTTAAGGTCTATGGGGAGAATATCCCGCTTGCGGTATTGTTAAACAATCTCGGGATTAACAATTTTGAAAAGTTATTAGATGAAGATGTTTTTGAGTTTGTTTTATGGACACCAATCGTAACGCATCTTGATTCTGATATTCCTGGTTTAATGCCGTTACAATCTGGCAATTTGAGTTCACCAGCACATTCAGACCCTAGTGAGTCAATACAGCTTGGCTTTGATTGGATGAGGACTAAGCCCGATCGAAAAACACGAAGGGCACTACAGAGAAAGATTGAAAAGAAATATATTATTCCAAGTAAAGAATTTTCGAAAAATGCGGCTGAAACAGTTATGCAGGCATATTCGAAGAATAAGCTTTCTGAGTTCGGGATGCCCAAGGATAAAGATATTGTTGAGTTGATTAAGCCGGAAAGGTCTATGTTATGCCGTTATGCTGATGATATTCTCGAAGCCTCAATATTAGCTCAATACAAATATTGCTCATTTGAGAATCATAAAAACTATGTATTTGCAAATATAGGCTTTAATAATATTAAAAATGCACTTAAGATAAAAAATAATTTTAATCAGATTTTAAAAACCGAAAAGATTCCCGATATAAAGTCTCTATTGTTGAATAATCATATAAAAGCCGAGTCTTTAGTTGAATTTAGAAAAAAAAGAATAGTGAGGGAATTTCGTTCATGGCTTAATAGCGCATCCTTATTATCAGATTCTGATGATATTATAAAAGAATATATAGGTGCAATTACAGAAAATAAGGGTTTTTTTGAAACCAATAAAGGCAAGTTCATTAAAACAATTTCAATGTATGGTATTGGTGCTGGTATCGGCGCACTGGTCGGAGGTGCAAGTGGTGCTATAATATCTGGGTCGGCAACAAAAATACTTGAGCCAATATTAGATTTAGGATTGGATTTATTAGATATATATTTATTGGATGGTCTGCTAAAGGGATGGAATCCGAAAATATTTATTAATGAATTTGAACTTTTGATTAATGGATAAATATATATATCGAGAGGCGCAAAACGAGGTTAACAGAAGACCTAAAATAGAGGTTGGATAGATGGAGATTGTTTTTTTGATAGAAGCTATCCGGATTTACTAACTCATATCGCCCTAAAAATGAATATATTATCCTCAAGGTCACTTCAAAACCAAATTCCTCTAAAACCATGCCAACACTCTGTCTGATCTTCGCGCTTCTCATTGCGGTTCTGGCTGTGGTGTTTGCGTTGCAGAACTCGATGCTTGATCATCAACCTATAAACAAAGCTCTGTGCACCGGAAATGCCTCATCCAGTGCCTCAAAACTTGGAACTCTTCCCCGTAATCCTTACGTTACATGTAACGTATTGCGTACAACAAATGGAGGCAAAGTTATGAAGGTCGTTACTGAAAGGGTAAAGCGTTACCGAGACAAGCTTCGGGAGCGCGGGTTGAGGCCGGTGCAGATTTGGGTGCCGGATACGCGGCGTCCCGGATTTGCGGTGGAGTGCCGTCGTCAATCGGAGTTGCTCAAGACGGACGCTCATGAACAGGAGGTGCTTGATTTCCTCGAAAAGGCTGCGGATCGTGAAGGCTGGGAAGCATGAAACGCGGCTCGGTTGTAACGATTGCCTTGTCCGGTGATTATGGCAAACCTCGGCCAGCACTGGTTGTACAATCAAATTATTTTTCAGAACACCCATCGGTGAGCGTCTTGCCGATTACCAGTGAATTGCGTCCAACGCCGTTGTTCAGAATCGAGGTCGAGCCTGATGAGATCAACGGATTGAGGAAACGTTCTCAGATCATGGTTGATAAAATACAGACCGTTCCGGCAGAAAAAATCGGCAAAGTCATCGGTATGCTTGACGACGCAACCATGATGGAAGTCAACCGGGCTCTGGCGCTTTGGCTGGGTTTTGCTGGAAATTCAGGGTGATTTGATCAATAAGTTTATTGCCAATGAGAGATCAAAGCTGATCAAGCGCATTGTAAATTATAAGTACAGGCACTTCAAAACCCATTTCTTATAAAACCATGGCAACACTCTATTTGATTATCGCACTTGTGATTGCGGTTCTGGCTGTGATATTTGCGTTGCAGAATTCGATGCTGGTCGCCGTATCTTTTTTTAGCTGGACAATCACCGGCTCGCTTTCACTCGTCTTGTTGGCGACGCTTGCAATCGGTGTGCTGATTGGCCTGCTGGTGCTCTCGCCAGCTCTGCTCAAGAAAACCATCAAATCATCGAGCCAGCGCAAACGCATCGATGCGCTTGAAAATGAAGTCAGCCAGCACAAAGCCAAAGTCGCGGAACTTCAGAAACCCGCACCGTCCCTTTCGTCGCCCGACTCGCAGCAACTACCGCAATCATTGAAAAAAGATGGAGATGGAGACGATAAGTATTGACAATGAAGCCGAAGGGGTTTTGTTCAATCAGGGGAGGGGGAAATAAAAATCGACGGTGATGAACATATGATTGTATCATCACCGTCGATAGATCGACTATAAGGATAATTCAGCGGTAATCCGTTGAACCATCAGTGGTTCAGTACCTTGACGAAGAACGCTCTTCGCGGGGTTTTGCCTCGTTGACCTTGATGTTTCTGGAGCCGAGCCTGCTCTCGTTCAGAGACGAAATCGCCTGTTTCGCTTCTTCGTTGTTTGACATTTCAACAAAGCCAAAACCTTTCGAGCGACCGGAGAATTTATCCATGATAACGCTTGCCTTGCCAACATCGCCAAATTCGCTGAAAGCATCGCGAAGGTCAGCTTCAGTTACTTCGTAATCCAGATTTCCAATGTAAATATTCATAGGTGTGATACCGTAATCGTGCTTTTTATCAATGAGATGAGCCGACAAATAAAGAAAAAGCACAAATTACTTGAAAGCATACGGTTCAACAGTTGAACCGAAGGCTTAGTATACCATTAATTCTTGCAGAAAAAAATTAATAATTTCGGCCATTGTACAATTAAACCCGTATAAACTTATTCTATAAGCATATACAGGTTTTAAACCTGATGATTTGAGGAGGAATTTTGCACCCGGGCACCTCATGGCACTTTGCCCTGCCGGTACATACCGCTGGCGCTCGGAACCGTCTTTCGAGAGTTCGAGCGCCAGCGATTACGTCACGTGTCGTTCATTTGCCGATTACCGGCGATGACACGGGTTGCGGCTCAATCCGCATCGGGGTCGAAATCGAAGAACGGCTCTCTGGAGACCAGACGGAACTCCTGGATATGCGGTATCGGCCCATCTTTTTTCGTGAGCCTGAGCGTGTTCCTCCCCGGACGGACGACAACCTCTCCGATGGTTTCCACGGTCTGCCGGTCTTTATACCAGCCACCGGTAACCGTGGCCAGAACGTTGGAAAAGGTTTGCGGTTTGGCGTCATCGGAGTTGATGACAATCTCTACAGGACGTTTGTCTGCGGCTGTGTAAACAGCTTCAAGCATTAACGTTGTCGGCTTTTTCCCTGTAAAGGTGAACTCATAATCCGCCGAAAGAGGGACATTGCTGCTGATGATGACACCTGCGCCATAAATACTGTTTTTGTTCAGCGGAGGATTTCCGATAAACGACGTCGCCGGAATGTCGATCACCTCCGCGACCAGCCTGAACTCCTTCATGTGCGGCGACCAGGGGCCGGGCCTGCTGATCTTCAGGGTGTTCATGCCGGGCAGCAGCGTCACCGTTCCGATCCT
>CAYZCF010000043.1:0-17382 GCA_964476855.1 uncultured Chlorobiaceae bacterium | reverse complement strand
CCCTTCAGCATGAAAAGCTCGCTGTCGCGCGGACGCCTTGCGACAAGCTCATCGAGCAGAAGCCTGGCCGGGCTGACAAACAGCGAATCCTTGCCGGAACGAGAAATATAGAGCTTCGCGAAATCGTGCAGCGGTTCCGGCGGGAATGATGACGTATCGAGAAACGTGGTCAGTTCACGATGAAATTCCTCTTTCCGCCCGGCTCTTATGTAGTGGTCGAACAGGGCGATCCGGGAGGTGATATTGGTGCGTTCACCCTCCGCCAGCTCCCGGAGCGTCTGAATGGCCAGCGTATCCTGTCCGGTTTTTGCATAAAGCTCCGCAAGCGTGATACCGAGTCTCCGGTCGCTTTCGCGAAGCCCGCGCAGTTTTGTCACCGTATCGATGGCCTCCGTGTAGCGTTTGAGACCGATTTCAAGCGACAGCGTCTGCGTCAGGGCGGCTTCATTGTAGGGATCGATCCCAACGGCTTTCTCGAACACATCGAGCGCCTGCTCCGTCCGTTTTGCCGCAAGGTACTCGAGCCCTTGCAGATACATGAGATCCGTGCGTTCCGGCTCCAGGAGGGATGCCTGGCCGTACAGCTCCGCCGCCCGGTCGTACTCTTTCATATCATGGGCGACACCGGCCAGATACCGGAGATAGTGCCTGTTCGAAGGATCGAGCCTGACGGCCGCGTCGCCGTAGACCTTCGCCGAATCGAGCACGGCCAGGCGATACCAGGCTTTGGAGATCGAATACTTCACGGCGGCATCGGCGGACCTCCGGGCCATCACCCTCCTGAAGAGGTCGATGGCTCCCCAGTAATCGCCTTTCATGTCGAGAATGAGTCCCTGAACGTAGTCGGGCATGGGGTCGGCGGCCTCGACGGAAGAAGAGGCGTGAGTCGCGCTACTGTCCCGGCTGACCGACGCCTTTGCCGGGAGCGCCGACAGCGCGGTGACGGCGATGAGCGCCAGCAGCGCGAGGCTCCGCCGGAACGCGCCGATGCGATTCGCTCTATCCGTCATGACTTTCGGCGGCGTCGAACAGCGGCCCCTCTGCGGAGATGCCCGGATGGGAAAAGCGTAGCATGGCGAGCCGGGTGGCCACACGTCCCCGAGGCGTCCGGGAGAGGTAGCCCATCTGGATCAGGTAGGGTTCGTAAACCTCCTCGATGGTGTCCTGCTCCTCGCCGACCGAAACGGCGAGCGAGGCCACGCCGACCGGGCCGCCGTTGAACTTGCGCACGATCGCTTCGAGAATCTTCTTGTCCATGTCGTCAAGGCCACCTTCGTCGATCTCGAGCGATTCGAGCGTGCGCCGCGCAACGGCGAGCGAAATCGAGGCGTCGCCCGCCACCTGCGCGAAATCGCGCGCGCGTCGCAAGAGGCGGTTGGCGATGCGCGGGGTGCCGCGCGAGCGTCGGGCGATCTCCATCGCGGCGTCCTCATCGACGCCGATGTTCAGGATGCCCGCCGCCCGGACGACGATGCCCTGGAGAATCTCGGGGGTGTAGTAGTCGAGGCGGTTGTTGATGCCGAATCGCGCCCGGAGCGGCGAGGTCAGAAGGCCCGCCCGCGTGGTCGCTCCGACCAGCGTGAAGGGTTCGAGCTTGAGCTGCACCGCCCGCGACGCCGGGCCGCTGTCGAGCAGGATGTCGATTCGGTAGTCCTCCATCGCCGAGTAGAGGTACTCCTCGACCGCCGGAGCGAGCCGGTGGATTTCGTCGATGAAGAGAATATCCCCCTTTTTCATGCTGGTGAGCAGCCCTGCCAGGTTGCCCGGTTTGTCGATCAGCGGCCCGGAGGTGATCTTGATGCCGCCCCCCATCTCGGAGGCGATGATGTGGGCGAGCGTGGTCTTGCCGAGGCCGGGCGGGCCGGAGAGCAGCACGTGGTCGAGCGCCTCGTCGCGTTTGCGAGCCGCAGTGATGAACACCTTCAGGTTGTCGGTCAGCTTCTTCTGACCGGCAAAATCGCCCATCCGCTGCGGCCGTATCTGCTCCTCAAAGCGGACTTCCGTCGCGTCGGGAACGGTATTCAGGGCTTCAATCCTCACTCGGCTCTCGATTTATGTTCACAGTTTGATCCTCGGATCGACCACGGCGTAGAGCACGTCGGCGAGCAGGTTGCCGAAAACGATCATCACGCCCGACACGAAGGTGTTGGCGATGATCAGCGGGTAGTCGCGGGCGAAGATCGCCTCGACGGTCACGCGTCCCATGCCGGGGAAGGCGAAGATCACCTCGATGAAGAGCGCCCCGCTGAAAATGAAAGGCAGCGAACTGCCCATCAGGGTGACGACCGGCAGAAGCGCGTTGCGCAGGGCGTGCTTCAGGATCACCACCCGCTCGGAGAGCCCCTTGGCCCGCGCCGTGCGGATGTAGTCCTGCCGGATCACCTCCAGCATGCTGCCGCGCACGTACCGCGCGATTCCGGCGGAGCCGTTGATGCTGAGCACCGTCACCGGCAGGGCGAGGTGCCAGATGCGATCCATGATGAAGCCGAACGTTCCGTAGCTCTCCGCGCCCACCTCGTTCAGGCCGGAGACCGGAAAGAGCGGCAGTTTCAGGGCGAAGAGGATGATCATCATCAGCGCCAGCCAGAACTCCGGCATGGAGTAGAAAAAGAGCGCCGTGACCGTCAGGAAGCGGTCGAAGAAGCTGTTCTGCCTGACCGCCGAGACCACGCCGATGACGATGCCGAAGACGAAGTTGGCGATGAGCGTCAGGATGGCGATGGTCATCGTCACCGGCAGCGCCTCAAGGATCACCTCGACCACCGGCTGCTGCGCGCGGCTGAAGCTGCGCCCGAAATCGCCCTGCAACACGTTGCCGAGCCATTTGACATACTGCACCGGCAGCGGATCGTTCAGGCCGTACTGCTCGCGAATCTGCTCGGCCACGTTGGGGCTGATGCCCGGCTGGATGAAGAACGCCGCCGGATCGCCCGGCGCGAGCCGGATGATGAAGAAGGTCAGGGTCAGCACCCCGAAGATGAGCGGCACGGCGATCAGCAGCCGTTTGAGAATATACCTGAGCATGTCGTTACGGCGCGATTGACGGTTTCAGCGTCCAGTCGTCGATGTTGTAGTAGGTTCCGGAGATATTGAGCTTCGCCCCCTGAATGCGCTTGCTGAACCCCTGCGTCTCCCTGATCCAGTAGAGGAAGGTGATCGGCTGCTGTTCGTGCAGAATTTTCTGGTACTCGACCCAGTAGGGGCGGGCATCTTCGGTGCGCATCTTGTTCTTGGCAAGCTCGCAGAGCTGGTCGATCCTCGGATTGATGAAGCCGGGGAAGTTGAAGCGGCTCTTTTTCAGGTCGGAACCCCAGACGTCGAGCGGATCGATTTCAAGCCCGATCGACCAGCCCGCCATCCACGCCCCGAGCTTGCGCTCCTGCAGGTTCTGGAAAAAGACGTTGGACTCCTGCATTTCGATCTTGCAGTCGATGCCGATCTCGCGAAGGTTTTGCTGGATGATCGTACAGGCGTAGTTCCGGCGCGCGTTTCCGGCGTTCGTATAGAGCACAAAGCTGAACTTGCGTCCGTTCTTCTGCCGGATGCCATCGGGGCCGGGCATCCATCCCGCGGCTTCGAGCAACTTGACGGCTTGCGCCGGATCGTAGCTATAGGGCTTGATCGAGTCGTCGTAGGCCCACTTCAGCGAGGGGGAAATATCGGTTTTGGCCAAAACACCGTACTCGCCGAGATAGCCGTCGATGATCGACTGCCGGTCGATAGCCAAGGTCAGCGCCCGGCGCACGGCCGGATCGCCGAAAAGCGGGTGCGGGCGCACCTTGCCGGTCTGGTTGTAATAATCACCGTCGATGTTCTGCCAGCCGACATAGTCATAGACCCGCAGGCCGATGGTCTTGATATCGACATTCTTGTTGGCTTTCTGCACGGCAGTGAAATCCTCCGGTTTGACGTTCTCGACCACATCGACGTCACCGGTCTGGAGCTGCGCAAGCCGGACAGTGTAGTCGGGAATGACGCGGTAGATGATGCGCCGGATGTTGCCCGGCTTGGGCAGATTGCAGGTGGCGCTCGACGAGAGCGTCAGCGACTGCTGCTTGTTCCACGCCGCCAGGCGGTACGGCCCAGCGCCGAGGGGCTGCTGGTTGAGCTTCGACTCACGGAACTCTGCGGGCTTGACGTTTTTCCAGAGATGCTCCGGCAGCGGCGTCAGCGAGGTGTGGAAAAGAGCGAGATGCTCCGGCACCGGCTTGTAGAAATGGAAGACCAGCGTGGTGTCGTTCGGCGTTTCGATCGCCCTGTCGAAATCGACCGCTCCCTTGTCCGCGCCGATCAGCTCGGCAAGGAACTGCTGGCGCGGGCTGGCGATCACCGGATTGCCGTAGAGCTTGTAGGTGAACTTGAAATCACGCGACGTGATGGGCTGGCCGTCAGCCCACTTCGCGTCATCGCGGAGAATGTAGGTGATGGAGCGATGGTCGGGCGACATCGTCCAGGTTTTGGCCAGCGCCCCCTTCGGCGACTTTTCGTCGGGGCCGGAGGAGGGACGCAGGCGCTTTTCGAGCGCGAGGTAGTTGAGCAGACCGGTTTTGGTGTCGAACTCGCCCTGAAGCAAGCCGGGATAGATGAGGCCGCTGATCTCGCTCGACGTGAGCGACGCGCCGATGACCGGATTGAGATAATCGGCGTCGCCAAGCATGCCGATAACCAGCGTGGTGTCCCTGGCCGCGCCAGAAATCGCGCCACCTTTGCCGCCGGACTTCGAACAGGCGGTCAACAGGGTCGCCGCCGCAAGCAGCGAAATCGAAAAGAGGCGGGAGAGGCGTTTAGTCGTTTTCATCATCATACTCTTCGGAACTGGTTGACGGAGCGGGCGTTTCGGCACGATCCTTGTTGATAACGTTGCGAATCCTCTCGGTCAGCGCCTCGGCGGGCACGTACCCGGCATAGCGCTTGAGGAGGAAGTTGAGCGCGACCACCTCGATGATGACCGTGATGTTCTTGCCGGGAAAGATCGGAAGCTGCGCCAGCGGCAGATCGACGCCGAGCAGCTTCACCGTTTTCTGGTCGAGCCCCAACCGTTCGTACTCGGCCTCCTTGCTCCATTCGAGCAGCTCGACCACCACCTGCACATCCTTGGAATCACGAATCGCCCTGATGCCGAAATTCTGCCGGACATCGACAACGCCAAGTCCGCGAATCTCCATGAAGTGGTCGATGATATTGTTGCGCGACGCAACCAGCGCATTGGTCTCGCCCCGGCGCTTGACCACCACGACGTCGTCGGCCACGAGACCATGCCCCCGCTCGACAAGATCGAGCGCCACCTCCGATTTCCCGAGTCCGCTCTTGCCGGTCAGGAGCACGCCCACTCCATACACATCGACCATCGAGCCGTGGTACTGCTGGTAGAGCGAGAACTCTTCATCAAGAAAATCGGTGATGAGATAGATAGACTTCGTAGAAGAGCAGCGGGTGACAAACACAGGAATTCCGGCCCTGGTGGCCATATCGATCATTTCTGGTTCGAGCTTGTTGTTGCTGGTCAGGATTATACACGGTATCCTGAAGCTGACGAAATTGGTAAAAGCCTTTTTGCGCTCTTCATCGGAAAGATGGTTCAGGAAACGCGTTTCGGTGTTGCCGAGAATCTGAACCCGCTTGTAGGTAAACAGTTTGGTGAACCCCGCAATAGCCAAGCCCGGACGATGAAGATCCCGTTCGTAGATGCGGCGTTTCTGTTCATCGACAACGTTGAGACGCCGAAACTTTATATCGAACCGCTTCTGTATGTTTTCAAAAAAATAGGCAACCGTTATCGATCGCTTCTTCAGGCCTTTCTGGTCAAAATTCATGCTCGGCAGATCATGGTTTTCGGGAAGCCCAATACCGTAACAGGGCCAGCATGCTGACCCTGTTACGAAGACTTATTTCAGATGTTCCGCTGCTTTTCCTTCAGTTTTTTGAGCTGTCTCTCCAGTACATCAATACAGTTGTCTATTGCCTGTTCATAGGTCGGGGCCGACTCTCTGGCCACAATATCGTGCTGTGGCACATGAAGGGTGATTTCGGCCAGCTTGTTCTGCTCATGATCATTTTTCTGGTGATCGAGAATG
Organism: uncultured Chlorobiaceae bacterium; assembly: GCA_964476855.1. GTDB lineage: Bacteria > Bacteroidota > Chlorobiia > Chlorobiales > Chlorobiaceae > Chlorobaculum. Next base: position 11,308 of record CAYZCF010000043.1, on the reverse strand, counting down.
ACATGACAATTGAGCGTACCGGCATAAAACTTCGAAAGTCCCGAAGCTGCATCACGAGCGTAGTCTTCTATACTCCCGTGATTGTTGGAATGACGAAGAGTGACCTTGACGGTAACCGCATCGCTGGTAACTGAGTTTGTCATACCTGCCTCCCTTGAAATAATTGAAATACCTTGAAAGAACGGCACCGGCGTCGATCATGACTGTCCCCTGGACATATGCCGGTAATTGCTGAAAATCAGGCTCTCGGATGAGCTTTGATGTAAGCATCCCGCAACCTGTTGAATGTCACATGGGTGTAAAGTTCCGTTGTCGTCAGGCTGCTGTGACCAAGCATTTCGCTGACGCTTTTCAGATCTGCGCCGCCGTTGAGCATATGCGTTGCAAAGGTGTGTCGCAGCATGTGGGGGTTTTTCCTTGCCGATTCGGAAACCGGTGAGAGGTACCTCTTTGTCATTCTCTGCACGAGCATGGGATAAATCTGTCTGCCTTTTGCTGTTACGAAGACTCTCGAAGCTTCGCCAGCCCCCTCTTTCAATATTCTAAAGAAGTTTCGCCTGACTTCAAAATAATTTCTGAGCGCCTCGGCGGCGGGTTCGCCAAGCGGCACGATCCGCTGTTTGCGCCCCTTTCCGGTAACTTTCAGAAAGCCGTGGGAGAGATCGACATCGGCAATTTCCAGACCGGTCACCTCGGAGAGACGCAGGCCGCAACCGTAGAGCACTTCGAGCACCGCCCGGTCTCTCGACAGTTCGAACGTCCGCTCCCCGGCTTTCCGTCGATCCTCCTCGCCGGTGCTTTTGCTCTCTGACGGCAAAAACTGGTCGAAAAGCCGCGACGCCTCCTCTTCGCTCAGGAATTCGGGCATCTTCCGGTCGAGCCTTGGTGTGAGAACCAGGGAAAGCGGCGAACGGTCGATTTTGCCGGTATCGAGCAGGTAGCGGTAGAAGCTCTTGACCGAGGCGAGCTTGCGCGCAATCGAACGGGGCTTGACGCCGCTATCGAGCAGGCGGCCCATGAAATGCCGCACATCGGGCACCTCGACCAGCTCCGGATCGACGGCGGCAAGAGCGTCGAGGCCGCGTTCCTCCTTCAGGAATTCAAAAAACTGGATCAGATCGGTGGTGTAGGCGGTCACCGTCCTGGGCGAAACGTTTCGTGCCGATTCGAGATAGGCGAGAAACGCAGCAAGCCAGCGGCAATCACTCACCTCTTTTTTCGCGAGTCGGGCAGGGGTGTTTCTCTTCATGAGACTTCGAGACTGACGAGGAATGCTCTCTCCTTGATGTAATACAACCGGTCGTCTTTGATGAGAAAACTGTTGAAAACCGGCATCGGTTCCCCGGAAGCCATCACCGCTTCATGGATGAGGCGATCACCTTCGCTCACGCACAGCGTGGAGACCCAAGCGGGAATGCCCTCCGCGCCGTGCTCCATCCGGTGCCGTACCGTGACGGTCATCGAGCCGCTTTCGATATGCTCGACGTGGCCCAGCTCGTCGAAAGTGGCATCGGGCAGCAAAATGCCCTGCCGCTCCTCTTCGCTTTGCGCCGCGTCCCGGAGCCGGTTGGGACGCTCGTGCGCCGTGCCGAGGTGTTCGAGTTCGCGACCGGTCAAGGGATCGATCAGGAAGTAGTCCCGCTCGGGAAACCCCGCGAAGACGATCGACCGGTAGGCGAGAAAGGCATCGCCGAAATTGACCGTGAATACGAGATCGGGACGGCCCCAGGAGACGCGCCCTGCCGGAAGATCGAGCGCCCAAATGCCTTGGTGCTCCGGGCTTCCAGTCTGGTATGCGTGGCAGAAGAGGAGGTTGCCGTGAACCGTTTCGAGCCCGATCATCCAGCCGTCACCAACCGGAGCTTCAGATTCGCCATTATCGAAAGTCAGCACGAAATCGTCACGCAGCACGCGGCCCGAGGAGGATTCGAGGCAGAAGAACGACGCCTTGCGCTCCTGTGGAAAACGCTTGATGCCCATTACCGTTTCGCCGCCAAACATCAGTTGCCAGATGAGCGCGCCGCGTCCGCCATGCCACGACCAGCGATTTCCGGCTGAAGGCTGAACCGGACGCTCTCCCGAAGTTGCAGAACTCATGCCGTCGCCCGTTGCAGTTTGTAGATTGTCACGGCCACCGTCTGATCGCCTTCGGCGTCGAACATGCGCGTCTCGGCGATCTCGAATCCGTTCTCGTGCACCAGTTCGAGAAACTGACCGGCAAGCCGCCGCCGCGGATCGGCGATCCAGGCCGCCCCGCCGGGAGCGAGCAGCGCATCGAGGGCCGTGACGATGGGCAGCAGATTGACCCGCTCGTAGAGCACGTCGGCGGCGATGATGGCATCGAACTTTTCGTCACCCTTGACCATCCGCCAGTCGAGACGGCAGGTGTCGAGCGGCACGCGATTCTTCATCGCGTTCCAGGCCACAAACCTCAGCGCCTCGGTCGAGTAGTCGGTGCAGAGCACGCGAGCGCCGCTCCTGGCGGCGGCGATGCTCGCCATGCCGACCCCGGCCCCGAGTTCGAGCACCGACTTCCCGGCAAGCTCTCCGGTCTCCATGATCTGGCGGGAAAGCGTCACAGCGGCGGGCCAGATTTCCGCCCAGTAGGGCATCTGCTCGTCCTTCACGAACGCTGCGGGATCGATGCGATCGAGCAGCGCGTAACTGTCGAGCACGCTCAGAAAGGTGAAATCGCTCTCGCCGAAGCGATGCGAGACCTCCCGCAGATCGTATTCGGCGGCAAGTTCCGCCCGCAGGCGGGTCAGCTCTTCGTCAATGGCCGCGTCCGAACTTCCGGACACCGGCACCGTGTATCGTTCAAAAGGCATGAATGAAACTCCTGATAGTAAAACTCGTCACGAATTTAATGAATATCGCATCCGTTTTCTATTTTGCAGCGCTATCGAGAACCACTTCAACCCACATGTGAAAACCCATGAAAAAAGAGATCATCGAAGTTTTCGACAACACCTATCCCGGCAGGGACTATACCATCGAGATTGTCAACCCCGAATTCACTTCGGTCTGTCCCAAAACCGGCCTGCCCGACTTCGGCACAATTACCGTGAATTACGTGCCCGACAAAAGTTGCATCGAGCTCAAGTCCCTCAAGTACTACTTCCTTGAATTCCGCAACGCAGGGATATTCTACGAGAATATCACCAACAGGATTCTTGATGACCTGGTCGACGCCTGCAAACCAAAGGTGATGACTGTCAAAACCGAGTGGAACGCAAGAGGCGGCATCACCGAAACCGTCACCGTCAACTACAGCGCCAGCCAGCAGTAACCCGCCCAATGCAGAACGCCCCGGAAATCCGGGGCGCGCTGCTAAGAATAAAACCTTTGTTGTAGATTCCTTCAGAATCAGTATTTCTCCTGAAGCCAAGTACCAATGGTAATAACTTCTTCGTCGGAAATGTTGGCGCCAGGGAAAGCCTGCATACGCGCGACGATCAGCTTGACCTGGCCAGTCTTCTTGAACTTGGTGCGAAAGGCGTCAGCGACAGAATCGAGGGTATGGCACTTGTTGCACTTTGCGTCGACAAGCTCCTTGGCGGCATTGAAATCGAAGCCTTCGGGAACCGGGGGAAGATCGCTCGTCGCGGCGGGCTTGTTGAGGAAATCTGAAAGCTGGGCGGTTGTACGAATGTACTTGCCGTCCATCGTGGTGGTGCGTCCGCCCTCCCAGTAGAGCCTGAGGCTGAAGAACATCACCATGACGATCACGAAAATGCTCAGTGGGAAGCTCAGGAACCACTTGTCGCTGATGGCGCCAGACATCTTGCCGAGGCCCATGATGATGATGGAAGCGCAGAAAATAAGGAGGAACCATCCCATGAATGACTTCAGCGGAACCAGAGCCGGAATGGAATTCGGTGCCGGAGCGTAGCCGGTCAGGAATGATACGAAGAAAAACAAAGCTCCCATTAAGACAGCCCCGCCTACTGCAAGAGCAATAAGCTTACCGTTTGACTTGTTGTCCATGACAGGTAATGGATTAGGTGTTAGCCGCTTTCAAGAATTTATTGAGAAAGATAAACATTATTGACAAAGGGGACAAACATTTAAGCCCAAAAAGCGTCAAACATTATCGAGAATCCCGCAGGCCCGGAATTTGGCATTTTGCTTGCAGCCCCGCGAAGCGTAATTTTCATGGCAGTACCAGCCATTGCCCAACCAGAAGTAACAAAACCATGATCACCTCTACGACCAGCGTCGTCGATTTCGACAAAGCATCGATCGATTTTCGCTATCTGCTCGACTGCTTCGTCGAGGTGCTCGACACGCTGGGCCAGGAGGCGCTCGCCCGGCACATCAGCGGTGACGGCAAAACGCCGATCCGGGAGTTCAGCCAGGCCGAACGCGCCATCCAGGCCTGGTCGATCGTCTTCCAGCTGCTCAACATGGCCGAGGAGAACTCCGCCGCGCAGTATCGCCGCCGCCTCGAATCGAAAGAGGGGGTCGAAGCGCTCAGCGGACTTTGGGGCGAAGCGTTCAGCCACCTGAAAAGCCTCGGCGTCACAGAAGCGGAAATCGCGGCGGAGCTTCCCGAGATCGAGGTCGAGCCGACCCTCACGGCCCACCCGACCGAAGCCAAGCGCCGCACGGTGCTCGAACAGCACCGCGAGCTGTACCTCCTGCTCGTCAAGCGCGAGAACCGCATGTGGACTCCCGCCGAGCGCGACAAAATCCGCGCCGACATCAAGGTGGTGCTCGAACGGCTCTGGCGCACGGGCGAAATTCTGTTCGAGAAGCCGGAGGTGAGCGCCGAACGGCAGAACGTACTGCACTACCTGCACACGATCTTCCCGGACATCCTGCCGATACTCGACAATCGCCTCGAAAAAGCGTGGGCGGTGGCCGGATTCGACCCCGCGATCACAGCTGATCCACGCAACCTGCCGCGCCTGAGCTTCGGAAGCTGGGTTGGCGGCGACCGCGACGGCCATCCGCTCGTAACCGCCGAAACCACGCGGCAGACGCTCGGAGAGATGCGCAGCCACTCCATCGCTCTCGTCCGCCGACAGCTCGAATGGCTCGCCTCGATGCTCAGCCTGTCGAGCCGCTTCCAGTCACCCTCCGGAGCGATGGAGGAGCGCATGGAGACCTTGCGCCACAAGCTCGGCAACGAAGGGCTGCTCGCTTTCGAGAGAAATCTCCACGAACCGTGGCGGCAGTTCGTCAATCTCATGATCGCCGCTCTGCCCGACGAGCAGGCAGCTCCACTCGCCGGAAAAGCGGAGTCCGGGCGCTACTGCTACCGCCGCCACGCCGAGCTGCTCGCCGACCTGGAGCTGCTGATGACCTCGCTCACGGCCATCGACGCGCGGAACATCGCGCTCGGCGACGTCGCGCCAGTCTACCGCATCGTGCAGACCTTCGGCTTTCACCTCGGACGGCTCGACATCCGCCAGAACAGCCGCATCCACGACCTTGCCCTCTCGCAGCTCATGACGGCGGCGGGCCTCGACGGCAAAGGCTTTCCGGAATGGAGTGAAGAGGCTCGTCTCGCGTTCCTCGACCGCGAGCTGCTTTCGCCGCGCCCCTTCACCCACCCCGACATGAACGCCGGGCCGGAGGCTGAAACCGTGCTCGCCTGCTACCGCGTGCTCTTCGACCACTACCGGCAGTTCGGCCCCGACGGCATCGGATCGCTGATCGTCAGCATGACGCGCAATCTGTCAGATCTGCTCGCCGTCTACCTCTTCGCCCGTGAAGTCGGCCTCATGGTGCCGCACGGCGACGGCGACGCCTGCCCGATTCCGGTGGTGCCGCTCTTCGAGACCATCGACGACCTGGAACGCAGCCACGAGATTCTCGACCGCTTCCTCTCGCATCCGGTCACGCGCCGAAGCATCGCCTTGCAGCAGGAGCTGCACGGGCGGAAGAAGCCGGTGCAGCAGGTGATGGTCGGCTACAGCGACAGCAACAAGGATGGCGGCATCGTCGCGAGCCTCTGGAGCCTCTATCGCGCCGAGGAGCGGCTGATCGAGGCGGGCCGCAAGCACGGCGTCGATATTCTCTTCTTCCACGGGCGCGGCGGCAGCATCAGCCGCGGGGCGGGGCCGACCCACCGCTTCATCCGGGCGCAGCCGCACGGCTCGCTCGACGCCGGACTTCGCGTCACCGAACAGGGCGAGACCATCGCCCAGAAATACGCCAACCGCATCAGTGCGGCGTATAATCTCGAACTCTTCCTGGCCGGAGTCACCGAAGCACGGCTCGACCACCGCAAGGAGGGCTATCGCCCGCACCCGCTCGAACAGGCGATGGACACGCTCGCCCGCAGCAGCAACAAAGCCTACCGGCAGCTCATCGAAGCCGACGGGCTGATCGACTTCTTCCGCCAGGCCACGCCCATTGACATCATCGAATCGAGCCGCATCGGCTCGCGCCCCGCCCGCCGCACCGGACGGCAGAGCCTCGAGGACCTCCGCGCCATTCCGTGGGTCTTCAGCTGGAACCAGGCGCGTTTCGCCATCTCCGGATGGTACGGCGCAGGCACGGCGCTCGAAGAGCTTCGCGCCACCGACCCCGAAACCTTCGACGTCATGCGCAAAAGCGACTTCTCCTGGGCGCCCTTCCACTATATTATTAACAACATCGCCACGAGCATCCTGTTGGTCGATCCGTGGATCGTGGAACAATACGCCGCGCTGGTCGAAGACCGGATCGTCCGTGAAAACCTCCTCGGCATGATCCAAGCCGAATACCTCCGCACCATGCGCCTGCTCGACCTGCTCTTCGGCGGCCCGCTCCGCGAGAAGCACTTCAACGTCTACCGTTTCATCGAAAACCGCCAGGAGGGCCTCGGCAGGTTGCACCGCTTGCAGATCGACCTCCTCAAAAGCTGGCGAACCGCCAACGCCTCCGGCAACGAAGAAGAGGCCAATGCCCTGCTGCCCGAGCTGCTGCTCACGGTCAACGCCATATCGGGAGGCTTGAGAACGACGGGGTGAGCGCACAATGGGCGAACAAGACGATCAACGTACGAAGCCCTGGCGCCAGTCGGGGCTTCGTACGTTGATCGTCAGGTATTATCGAACGGATCGCCCTGAGCCAGCAAGAGCCATGGCAGTCAGCGAACAATCATCGCTCCTGTTGCGCACAATCCTGAATCTACGGCGAGAAACTTTCACCGCAACGCTCGTGGTTAGTGCAAGACGGCAGAAATGAGCATCTCCATACGTGCAGCCGATGAATATCGCCACTGAATCCGAGCCGAAAACACTCCATGCTGCGCTATTTTTTCAGAAACAAACTGCACCTTTCGCTTCTTTCAGCGCTTGCCGCCGCGAGCTGGTCGGTCTACTTCGAAATTCCGGTCAACGGCTGGGCCATTCTGACCGTGTTTCTGCTGACATTTTCGATTTACCAGTACAACCGCCTTACCGATGATATCGAAGATGCCATCAACGACCCCGACAGTCTTGAACTCGCCACCAAAAGTGAAACTCTCATCACCTATGCGATTTTCTATCTGCTCTCGATCCTGTCTCTGGTGATCGCTTCACGATTCGGCGCATCAGCCTTTCTGGCCACAACGTTCATCATCGTCATCGGTTATCTCTACAATCACAAGAGCTTTCCAGCCAGTCTCGCCAAACGCCTGAAGGGTGCGCGACGGCTGAAAGATATCTACATCGTAAAAAATCTCACCCCTCCGCTCGACTGGGCAACCGCGCTCATCTTTCTTCCCCTCTTCTTCGATGGCCGTCCGCTAACGCTCAAAGCCTGGATCTGCTGGGGCTATGTCTTTATCTGCGCATTTTTTATCGAAGTGATGTGGGACATGCGGGATAGCCACGGAGACCTCGTGAGCGGAATCAAAACACTCGGAAACACCTTGACCTTTCCGCAAACCAAACGACTGCTCATCGCCATAACCCTCATCTCCGGAGCGATTCTCTTCGGGTTCACCTTTACAAAAATCCTGCCGGCATCAAGCTATTTTCTTTTATTGAACAATGTCGCCGTCATGCTCATCGCCACTTTGTACTCAGAGCACAAGGAACCATTCATGCGAAAAATCAGTGACCTGACCATCGTTCTGGCCACCGTTCTCTTTCTATCTTTCGAATTGATCGCCTTCTATGCGAGATAATCCGTTCGGGCCGCTGTTGATGGAATAGCCGGGCAGTGAGTTGACGACCATGAGCCACGACCGTCAAGATTCTTATATTGTTCCATTGAACGAATGGTAAACCCGGCTGTTTAACCCATCACCGGGGAGGATGTACCGAAACACAACTCCATTCAGGGAAAAACACTTCAACGTCTACCGTTTCATCGAAAACCACCATGAGGGCCTCGGCAAGTTGCACCGTTTGCAGATCGACCTCCTCAAAAGCTGGCGAACCGCCAACGCTTCCGGCAACGAAGAACAGTCCGACGCACTGCTTCCCGAACTGCTGCTGACGGTCAATGCCATATCGGGAGGATTACGGACTACGGAGTGAGAAGAGAAAATTCTCGGGCGAACATCGAGCAACCCGGCCCTGCATTTTTCTGATAATGACTCTTTTTGTGGTACCGTTTCATCAACCAAACAGGAGACGACCATGCGCATCGAAGAGATGATTTCCGCGATCCAGAAGGAACTTGGCATCAGCGTTGATGGCAAAGCTGGCCCGCAAACCTGGGGCGCGATTTATCAACGCATCGTTCCGCAAAACGAAGCCGATACTGAACCGCCGGTCACCGTCGCAGCCGTGGACAGCCGCAGCGAAAAGGTGATCGCCACGCTCCTGCCCGAGGTGCAGCCTATGGCCCGCGCCCTCGTCCAGAAAGCCGCCAGCGTCGGCATCACAATCAAAATCATCAGCGGCCTCAGAACATACGCCGAGCAGGATGCACTCTACGCCAAGGGACGCACCGAGCCGGGGAATATTGTCACCAAAGCCAGGGGGGGATACTCCAATCACAATTTCGGCATTGCTTTCGACATTGGCGTATTCGAGGGGGACAAGTATCTGGACGAATCTCCCAAATACAAAGCCGTCGGCGCGTTGGGAGTGGATCTGGGACTCGAATGGGGTGGAAACTGGAAAACCATCGTTGACCAGCCCCACTTTCAGTTACGACCAGACTGGGCAACAAATATGACCGAAAAGCAGATGCTCGCCGAACTGCGCAACAGGCACGTCAGCGGAAGCGGCGTTTACGTATAACCAAATCACCACTCAAACTGTCCGGCCAAACCACCGAGCTGGTCGGGCAGTTTGACGGATGGGCGGTTGAAAACTGGACGGATTAGTTTAACAATGTGCTGAGCACGAAGAGTTCCAGTCGCAAGGCCCGTTGGCTGTGCTATGAAAATCCGGATTCTGGATATAAAACCTTTTACTGGCTAACGTGGAGGTCACCGACGCTCCGTCAGCTTTTATTGACACTTATTCCAAATTGCGATCGTAATGATCTTAATATCCGGTTCCATGCAATGATAGAGTGAACAATATCCGGGTGAATCCGGCAATGAAAACTTCCAATAGTATACAACAACACCTGCCCTGTTAGCAAGCTGAGCTAATAGAACGACCACTTTCAGCCAAGTTTAAAAAAGTCATCCCATCATCAAAATCGTTGACACCTCCTTGCTCATCGAATACACACAATCAACCCTCGCTGAAAAATCGCCGCCTCATCCCCCGACTCCCTCAAAGACTCTGTTAAATCCTGGTGTCAAACAGAAATCTGACGCCGCTGAAACCAAAGCAATCGACACCCGTAACCGTTTATCAAATCGATCCATACCCCCAGTCCGCCGCACCGCCCGTTTCGTCCGGCGGCTCCGAGCGATTACAACCAGCTTGTTTCTATATCTTTTTTTTCACTATTATCCAGTAAGATACATAATTAAAGCCTCTTGCTCAGAAAGGCGACGCCATTCCGAAAACCTGGAAACGATGCCTCGTTGGCATTGCCGAAGCCTATTCTGTACTCCTCTTTTTTCGACTTGCTCACAAGTCTCGCTGAAAATGGCCAGAGGCTCCTCTGCCATTTACAATAGATAACCATCAACTATTGAAAATCATGGTAGCCCTCCCTACAACTCCCTCTTCAGACCCGACCGGCACCGGTCTGGATCAGCTCGTCGATGCCGTCCGTAACGATCCGGGACTTGCCGGGCGCATCTCCGGTATCGACATTGAAGGTGGCGCCGAAGCCGCCGCGAAGATGAACAGTATTATCGTCGAGGCCATCAACGCAACTGGCGCGGGCACTTCCGGCACCTTCACGACCGACGACGTCATCAGCATCAACTCGTACATCCGCACGTACTATCTCGCTACATGGCAGGAGCTGCACGGCGACGATGAAGATGGCGAGGAAACCGGCTACCATCTCGTGCAGAACGACGGAGCGTACTGGCAATACCGTGGCAATAACCTCGCTAACACGGTAGCCGACGGCATCTACCACCTCGGTTTTGAAATCCAGGGTGACAACATCCTCAACGAGGATGGCAACCCCAACGCGAGCATTCAGCAGCTCGCCGAATGGCTCACGCAGTTCTACACCGATCACTCGACCACTGGCACCGGGCTGGACCGGATCACCGATATGGTCATGGCCGACAAGGGGTTGGACAACAATATCAGCGACACGGAGATCGCCACCGGAGCTGATGCAGCCAACCGGATGAACGAAATTCTGAACGAAGCTATCGCACAGACCGGCGTGAATGCTGACCTGAAAATCTCCGCTGACGATATCCGGGCCATCAACCAGTACATCCGCGACAACTACCTCGAAGAGTGGACGACGCTGCACGGCGATGACGAAGCTGGCGAAGAGACCGGCTACCACCTCGTGCAAAACGACGGCGCAAACACGCGCATGTTCGGCCAGAACTTCGTCAACACGGTGGCCGATGGTATCTACCATCTCGGCTTCGAGATTCAGGGCGACAACATTCTCAACGAAGACGGCAACCAGAATGCCGCGCTGACCGATCTGGCCGACTGGGTGCAGTATTTCTACACCGACCAATCGACCACCGGCACCGGACTCGACCAGTTGACCGATATGGTGAAAACCGATCTCGGACTCGCGCGCAACACCTCCGCAACCGACATCAACGCTGGCGCGGATGCTGCCAACGCACTGAACGGCCTGCTCGTCGAAGCCATCAAAAATACCGGTGTGGCCGATGACGCCAACATTTCGACGGACGACATCCGCATCATCAACAGTTATATCCGCCAGTACCACCTCGACGAATGGATCAAGCTGCACGGCGACGATGAAGAGGGCGAGGAAACCGTCTACCATCTCGTGCAGAACGACGGAGCGAACATCCAGT
>CAYZCF010000042.1:6183-17436 GCA_964476855.1 uncultured Chlorobiaceae bacterium | reverse complement strand
CGTCAGATTTCAGAGAGAGCTTTCAGGTCGGCGCATGGAGTTGCCATTACGTCAATACCGGCTCTCCACACGCCATTGTGTACGCCAGCAACATCGACAGGATCGACGTGTTCACGGAAGGCGGCTCGATACGGCACCGAAAAGATCTCTTCCCGGAGGGCACGAACGTCAATTTCCTCGAAGTCACCGCGCCGGACGCCCTCAGCATCAGAACCTTCGAACGCGGCGTCGAGGACGAAACCCTCGCCTGCGGCACCGGCACGGTGGCGGCGGCCCTGATGAGCTACCGGCTCGGCAAGGTCGCATCATCACCGGTCAGGGTAACGGTCAGAAGCGGCGAAACGCTGATGGTGGGCTTCAACGATGCGATGGATGACATTTATCTCGAAGGCCCGGCCCGCGTGGTTTACCGGGGAACTATAACCCTGTAAAAACGCATTCTCTGCCATTATCGGGACACGTCCGTTCAACCGGCATCCCGCCAAGAGACCGGAAAATGACGCCGTATGCGCGAAGCGAACTTCTATCATGCCGCACCCGACGGTGTGCTCCAGTGTGACCTCTGCCGTCACTTCTGCCGCATCAGAGCTGGCAGCAGCGGGCTTTGCCGGGTACGGCGAAACGTTGACGGAAAGCTGTTCACCCTCACCTGGGGCCGGGCGGTCTCGCAAGCCGCAGACCCGGTGGAGAAAAAACCGCTGTATCATTTCATGCCGGGAACCCAAACCTGGTCGTTCGGCGCACCCGGCTGCAACTTCAGATGCGCCAACTGCCAGAACTGGGAGATCAGCCAGGCGCTCCCGGACGAGTCGATTCCGCTGATCGCTCCCGAAGCGATCGTCCGCAGCGCCGTCCGCGCCGGATGCCTGTCAATTTCGTGCACCTACACTGAGCCGACCATCTTTGCCGAATATGCGCTCGACGTCATGAAGCTCGCGCGGCAGGCGGCCCTCCGGAACATCTGGGTCAGCAACGGCTATTTTTCAAAAAACTGCCTCGACGCCATCCAGCCCTGGCTCGACGCGATCAACGTCGATCTCAAGTCGATGGACGACGCCTTTTACCGCCGCCTCTGCGGCGCGAGGCTCGATCCCGTGCTCGACAGCCTCCGGCTGATCCGCAAAAGCGGCATCTATCTCGAAATCACCACCCTTGTCATTCCCGGCCATTCAAGCGATCCGGCCATGCTCGAACGGCTCGCCAGCTTCATCGCGCGCGATCTCGGAACCGATGTGCCGTGGCATCTCATCCCGTTTTACCCGGAAATTTCATGGAAAATGCCGGAGACTCCGCCAACTTCGATCGATGCGATTGAAAAAGCGTGGGAAATCGGTCGAAAAGCCGGATTATCTTATATCTATGCGGGCAAGGCACATAACGACACGCTGTGCCCCCGATGCGGCGCGACGCTCGTTACCCGTACGCGACAGTTCAGCGGCTACCGGATCGAGCGCTTCGACGTCGGTGGGCGCTGCCCGGCGTTCCATGCGCCGTCACCGATACGAGACTGACCGGAGAACGATGCAGCCAAACGTCAGAAATCCGGCTTTTGCCGAGACTTTCTACCCGGACGACCCCGCGGAGATCGAAGCCGTGCTCACGCGACTATTCAGTCATGACCGGCCCGAAGCGACTGCGCCAGCACCCGCGCCGAAAGCGCTTGTCGCGCCACATGCGGGCTGGAGCTACAGCGGAGCCGTGGCCACCGCTGCCTTCCGCACCGTCGCAGGCCGCGCTTTCCAGACTGTTGTGCTGCTCGGCAACGCCCACACCGCCCTCTTCGACGGCATCGCCCTCGACCCGCACGACGCTTGGCTCACTCCGGAGGGAACCGTGCCGCTTGACCGCGCCATGCGGAGCCGCCTGATAGCGCTCGATCCCCGGAAGTATCATCAATCCGGCGAGGCCCACCGGCGCGACCACGTGCTCGAAGTGCAGCTCCCGATGCTCCAGCACGTGCTGCAATCCGGCTTCACGATACTGCCGCTGCTCTTCGGGCAGATTCCCGAAGGCGTTTACCGCCAGTGCGCCGAAGAGCTGCTGTCGCTCATCTCCGGCGACGACCTGCTCGTGGCGAGCAGCGATCTTTCACACTACCCCTCCTCCGCGGATGCCGTGGCTATCGACCGCACGACACTGCAACTCATGGCGGAGCTGGATATCAGCGGACTGGTGCGGCACGAATCGACGATCATGCGGCAAGGGATTGCCGGACTCGAAACTGCGTTCTGCGGCCCGGACGCCGTCAAAACCGTTCTTGAAATCGCCCGCCGCAAGCGGTGGCATGGCGAAGTTGTCGCGTACCGCAACAGCGGAGAGGCCGAGGGCGGCAACCGGTCATCCGTCGTCGGCTATGGCGCCGTCGTTTTTCGTGAATCCTGAAGTTTTGTCAATCTCTCGAACACTCCCCTCATGCAGTCCTCGAACGATCATCCCCTGCCAGTCACGGAACCCTTTGTGCTTGACGCCTGTTCAACGGCCAGATCGACCAAAGAAAATCCCTTCGACATTGCCCGCCGCCAGCTCGACGACGCCGCCGGTATCATCGGCCTCGACGCCGAGGTACTCGAACTGCTCCGCTGGCCGATGCGCGAAATGCACGTCACCATTCCGGTCAAAATGGACGACGGAGCGGTGCACGCCTTTCACGGCTTCCGGGTGCAGTACAACGACGCGCGCGGCCCGAACAAGGGCGGCATCCGCTTTCATCCCGACGAGACCATCGACACGGTCAGGGCGCTCGCGGCGTGGATGACCTGGAAAACCGCTGTCTTGGACATTCCGCTCGGCGGCGCGAAAGGGGGCGTGATCTGCAATCCGAAAGCGATGTCGCCCGGCGAACTCGAACGGCTGTCGCGCAGCTACATCCGGCAGGTCGGCCGCCTGCTCGGCCTCGAAAAGGACGTGCCCGCGCCCGACGTCTACACCACGCCGCAAATCATGGCCTGGATGGCCGATGAATATTCGTTCATGCAGGGGCACAACGATTTCGGCGTCATCACCGGCAAACCGCTGGCGCTCGGCGGATCGCTCGGGCGCGGCGACGCCACCGCGCGGGGCGGCATCATCTGCATCCGCGAAGCCGCCAGGATGCTCGGTATCGACCTCACAGGAAAAACCGCCGCCATCAACGGCTACGGCAACGCCGGGGCGTTCGCCCACAAGCTCGCCGTCGAGCTGCTCGGCATGAAGGTGGTGGCCGTCTCCGACTCGAAAGGGAGCATTCACAATCCAGACGGTCTGGATCACGCCGCGCTTGTGGAGCACAAGCAGCGAACCGGATCGGTGGCCGGCTTTCCCGGCTCGACTTCGCTGACCGACACAGCCTTGCTTGAACTCGATGTGACCGTGCTCATCCCGGCGGCCCTCGAAGACGAGATATCCTGCCGCAACGCGCGGAACATCCGGGCGAGCATCGTCGCCGAACTGGCCAACGGTCCGACCACCCCCGAAGCTGACAAAATTCTGCACGAACGCGGAATTTACCTCATTCCCGACCTGCTCTGCAACGCGGGCGGCGTGACCGTCTCCTACTTCGAGATGGTGCAGAACAGCAGCGGCTGGTACTGGGAGGAGGAGGCTGTGCATCGCCAGCTCGAAAAAAAGATGACCGCCGCGATCAAAACAGTGCATCAGGCTGCCGTGCAGTACAGCGTCGATAACCGCACGGCGGCGATGATCGTGGCCATCCGCCGCGTGGCTGAGGCGATGAAGCTGCGCGGCTGGGTGTAAAGCTCAGAATGCGCATCGCGAGTGCCGGACAATCTGTTCGGCACTCCACGGAAGTAAAGCTTGGCTCAGGCCACCTGTCCCTGGGCCTGCTCATGAACAAGCCAGGCGACCATATCCTCGATGGCCAGCACCGGAAAGCCATGTCGATGCGAAAACTCGATAGCCTCTCCAAGAGTGGCCATCGTCCCGTCGGGGTTGGTCAGCTCACAGAGTACCCCGCAAGGCTTCAGGCCGGCAAGCCGCATCAGGTCGACGGTCGCCTCCGTATGGCCCGGGCGCTCCAGAACTCCGCCCGGACGAGCCTTCAGGGGAAAAATGTGGCCGGGACAGCGAAGATCGGCAGAGCAGGCCTTATCGGCCACGGCGGCAAGAACCGTGCGAACGCGATCGGCGGCGGAGACTCCGGTCGTCACCCCTTCGGCAGCTTCGATTGAAACCGTGAAGGCCGTCTGAAAGCCGCTGGTATTCTGCTCAACCATCATCGGCAGCTCAAGGGAGCGCACCTTTTCCTCCGTCATGCAGAGGCAGACGATGCCGCTGCACTCCCGGATGAGAAGCGCCATCTGCGAAACGGTAAGAGATTGTGCGGGAAAGATGAGATCAACCTCGTTTTCACGGTCGAAGGCATCGGCCACCAGAACGCCCTTTCCCTGCCGGAGAGCATCGAGACCTTTTCTTACCCGCTCGAACGGATCGCTTGAAATGCTTTTAAGTAACTGATTCATGGACATTTACGGATTGTCAGTTGAAAAAAACATGAATCAGGGCTGCTGAAACGCAGTCGCGCCTCTGTCCTCTTTCATCCGGACTGTAACCGTCGGCTTTGGCATTTCACCAAATCTGCTGACCCTCCGGCATAAGCGAAGGCGCTCGCGGGCTCACCGGCTCATGACCGGAATACCGCCGGTGGGGACTTTCACCCCGCCCTGAGAATACGCTTCGGAGAAAACCCCGAAGCAGCGGCAAGATAGCAACGAATTCAAACGCGCCAAAACCTGCAAAGCGCCTCCGGAAAAAGAGATGAACTTTTTAACCCCGCGGCGGCTTTAGTTGCATGTCGATCGGCCTCATGGACGGAGCACCGGCCGGCAAGAAACCGAATTCCCTGTATCAAAAAACGTAAACAATTCAAGGAGATAGACTTATGCAGAAATGGGTATGCGTGCCTTGCGGCTATGAATACGATCCGGCAGACGGCGATCCCGAAAACGGCATCGAGCCTGGAACGGCTTTCGAAGACCTTCCGGACGACTGGGTCTGCCCCGTCTGCGGCGTGGACAAGTCATTTTTCGAACCGGTTTCCTGATCGCGGAATGCCTCTTGACTCCAGCCCGGCAATCGCTCAGTTGCCGGGCTGAGTGTTTTCGGAAGTTTCTTCAGGCTCTGGCTCCGGGGAGGAGTCATGCTTGAGGCTGTCGGGAAGCGATGCTTCCTGGATGAGGTTTTCCGGAACCCCGACCACGACCGAATCCGGCGGCTGGGCGACCGGCGTATCGGGAGCTGTCATCACTTCGCGGTAGTCCGGCACCACCAGACCCCGCCGCAGCATGATGGCGTAAATATGCTTTGCGCGGGCTCTCACAAAACGCGACGAGCCGGTTGGCTTGTACAGAACTGGGTTCGGCAGAGCCGCCGCGAGCCGGGCCGCCTGGCTGGCCGTCAGTTGCGATGCCCTCACGCCGTAATAGTGCCGGGCCGCCTGGTCGATGCCGAAAATCCCGTCTCCCCACTCGGCCACGTTGACGTACAGCTCGAGAATCCGGCGCTTCGAGAGCGTCTGTTCGATCCGCCAGGTCAGAATCGCCTCCTTCATCTTTCTCAACGGATTTTTCGATGGCGACAGGAACAGATTCTTGGCGAGCTGCTGGCTGATGGTGCTGGCTCCGAACTTGAATTCACCCGCCTCGATATTCTTTTCGATCGCCCCCTCGATGGCCTTGAAATCGAACCCCTCGTGATGCCAGAAGTTGTTATCCTCCGAGATGAGCACCGCCTTGACCAGAGATGGCGACACTTTCCTCAGCGGAACCCAGCGCTGCTCGATGGTTTTATCACGCCCTTCACTGCGCCACTCGGCCTCCCGGTACTCCATGAAGGCGGTTTTGCCGGGATTGGTATGCGCCAGCCTCGAAACATCGGGGATAAAGAAATATCTGCCCACATCGACAACAATAAAGAGCAGAATGAGCAGAACGGCATTTCTGAGCAATTTCATGAGGGTATCAGCGATTCCGGTTGACAAGTTGCTTGTTCCCTGAAACATACGGTTTTATGGGCGCGGAAAAAACGGCTCTCGCCCTGAATGGGTTCTGGCGCCGGTTTTTCCTTTTTTTAACTAACTTTAAACGGGTTGACGGATAACCGTTGACCGCCTTTGAAACCCATGATCATGTACGAGCCATGAAGCACTCAAACAGAATTCCCGTCACTGCCTTTGCGATCGGCATTGGCGTACTCGCATCCGGAACAGTTCCGGCAAACGCTTCGGCGGCTGTGGACGGCAAGGCTGTCTTCGACAAAAATTGCAGCGTCTGCCACTCGGTTGCCCCGCCGCCAAAATCCGCCCCGCCCATTCTGCCCATCTCCGCCCGGTACCACCAGCGCTTCCCGTCGCGCGCTGAAGGCATCAAATACATGGCTGACTTCATAAAATCACCCACCAAAGAGAAGGTGCTTGCCGACCAGCAGGCAATCACCCGTTTCGGCCTCATGCCGCCGATACCGCTCAGCCAGGCGGAGCTGAACGCCGTGGCCGCATGGGTGTGGGATCAATACACCGGCGGAAGCTGGGGGCCTGGTTCGGGACGGGGCCGTGGTGCGGGTCAAGGCGACTGCAACCAGCAGTAGACTGTGCCGTCAACATTCGACCATAAAAAAAGCAGCAGGGGTGAACCTTGCTGCTTTTTTCCCGTCTGAACGGCCTCTTATGAGTGGTGAGGAGTACCCTTGGGCAGACTCGAACTGCCGACCAACAGTTTAGGAAACTGCTGCTCTATCCACTGAGCTACAAGGGTATGATAGTTCTGGCCGGAAATGTACGAACTTATTTTTCAGGAAACAAGCTCAAAGAGCGGCGGAAAACCTGCGCGAGCGCGCTGAGTGGACGTTGTGACGAGATGGATCGGGTGGACAATACCGCAACCCGGAATTTCGTCCCCTCTTCCGTCCAAAAGCCACCAAGTCCACTTCTTCTCCCCCCTACGACCTCCCGAACATGCGGTCGAGCTCGCCGAGCGAAAGCCTTATGATCACCGGGCGTCCGTGCGGGCAGACGTAGGGCATCCGGGTGGCAAAGAGGCGGTCGATCAGCATCCGCATCTCCTCGACGCCGAGCTTCTGGCCGGTCATGATGGCGTTGCGGCAGGAGTAGGATTTGGCGAGGTTGTCGCGCTTTTCGAGCTTCAGCCGCGAGGCGTTCTCCTGGTACTCGGCGATCATATCCTGCAAGATCGTCGCCTCCGCGCCGTCACGCACATCGGGCGGCACCCCCTCGATCATGACGCTCATGCCGCCGAACGGGCGGATGTTGAAGCCGAGCCGGTACAGCTCGTCGCTGATCTCCTCGAACACCTCGTACTGCCAGGGCTTGAGGTCGATCTTCTGCGGAAAGAGCAGTTGCTGCGAGTTCGGCGCGGCCTCGTTCATCACATCGACGGCGCGTTCGTAGAGCACCCGCTCGTGCGCCACATGCTGGTCGATGATCATCACGCCCGTCTTGATCTGGCAGATGATGTACTTGTTGTGCAATTGCCAGATTTTCGGCTCTTTATCCGGCGCCACCGGATTCTGCTCGTCGGCGATGGCGGGCAGATCGGCGGATGGGGTCAGCAATGACTCCTGCACCATCGAGGCCGGGCTGCTCTCGACAGATGATGGCGACGCCTGCGTGGACTCGAAAAGCGGCGGCGCGGCGGATACGGGCGAGCTGAAGGCTCCCTGTCGGTAGTTTTTGTAGAGATCGCCGGTTGTCGAGGCTTTTCCTGAAAAGGAGGAGTATGAAAGCTTCCGCGACGGCGCTTCGAGCAACCCGGCCTCGCGCGATGCTTCGGACGAGGATGGCGTTGCGACCGATGCTTCGGGCGAAAAATCGTGCATCTGCACGGCGCGTTTGACCACCGGATAGACCATGCTTCGGATGCTTTTTTCATCCTCGAACCGCACTTCGAGCTTGGCCGGATGGACGTTCACATCCACCAGCGAGGGATCGAGGCCGAGAAAGAGCAGCGCGAAGGGCGACTGCCGCTCTTCGAGCAGCTCGCCATACGCCTGCTGCACGGCCTGCACGAGCATCCGGTTCTGGATGAGGCGGCGGTTGATGAAAAAGTACTGGTCATATTTCTGGCGCACCATCATGCCCGGCTTGCCGAGGTAGCCGCCGATGGTCATGAAGTCGTTCTCCTCGATCACCTCGATCAGGCTCTCGCCGAACCCCTCACCATAAAAGTGGCTCAGCCGCTCGCGCACATCGGGTGTGCGGAAGTGGAACAGCTCCTCGTCGTCGTTGATCATGCGCCACTCGATCTCGGGATAGGAGAGCACGAACGCCTTGACCACCTCGTGAATGTGCTTGAACTCGGTGGCGTTTGACTTGAGGAACTTGCGACGGGCAGGCACGTTGAAAAAGAGATTTCGTACCGCGATGGAGGTGCCGGTTTCGCACTGCGCGGGCTGCGGAGTTTCGATGACGCCGCCGTCGCTCCTGAGCAGTGTGCCGAGCTGGTCAGCCTCGCGGCGGGTCTTCAGCTCGAAGTGCGAGACCGACGAGATGCTCGCCAGGGCCTCCCCGCGAAAGCCGAGCGTCCTGAGCGATTCGAGATCGTCAACGCCCGCGATCTTGCTGGTGGCGAAGCGCTCCACGCTGAGCAAAACGTCGTCGCTCTCCATGCCGCAGCCGTTGTCGATGATCTGGATGAGCTGGCGACCGGCATCCTTGATGATGACCGTAATGCGGCTCGCGCCGGAGTCGATGGCGTTTTCGATCAGCTCCTTGACCGCCGAGGCAGGGCGCTGCACCACCTCGCCAGCGGAGATTTTGTTGGCAACTATATCAGGAAGTCTTGCAATGGAAGCCATAAAATGAACACGCGATTTTCATTGGACTCTCTCTCGCCCGGTCTGCTCCCGGAGCATATGGATCATCCGTCAAAGTTACACATTCCTGAAGAGCATGAAAATAAATCAGGACTCCATCTCTTTCAGCCGTTCCAGCAGCCCCCGAAGCGCGGCCTCGCTGAAGCGGAGCTTGTTCTGATGCCGGTCGCCATACATGGCGAGGCGGCTCGCTTCGACCTGCACCGTGCCGTCGGGCGACTTCGAGGCGACGCCGACGCAGAGTGTGCCGACCGGCTTCTCCGGCGATCCGCCGCCCGGCCCTGCGATGCCGGTGGTGGCCACGGCGATGTCCGCGCCGCTGTTCAGCAGGCAGCCGCGAGCCATCTCTGTGGCGACCTGCTCGCTGACCGCGCCGTGCGCTTCGATGGTCGCCGGATCGACGCCGAGCAGCCGTGCTTTCGCCTGGTTACTGTAGGTGACCAAACCTTCGAGAAAGCAGCCGGACGAACCGGCCACATCGGTCAAGCGGCTCCCCACCAGCCCGCCGGTGCACGACTCGGCGACGGCCACCGTGAGCTTCCTTTCGAGCAGCGTGCGGACGACCACCTCTTCGAGCGTCTCTTCGGAGGTCGCATAGACGAAATGGCCCGCTTTCGCCACGATAGCCTCGACCACGCGGCGGTTCTCCGCATCGACCTCCTCGCGGCGGGCACCTGACGTGCTCACCATGAGGCTGACGCCGGTTGTGTGAGGCAGATAAGAGAGCGTCGTACCGGAGGGCAGGTTCTCCTCGACCTCGGCGATCATCTCCGCCAGCAGCGTTTCGCCGATGCCGAGCGTCATGACCGGGGTGTGGCAGATGAACGAGCCGGAGAGCGGCGCAAAAAAGGGAATGACCGTGAGGCGCATCATCGCTTCCATCTCCGATGGAACGCCAGGCATCAGCACGAGGTGCCGACCAGCGAACTGCGGAGCGCACTCGATGATCATGCCGGGCGCGGTGCCCTTCGTGTTCGGGATCGCGACCGATCCCTCGATCACCATCGCCTGGTCGTTCATCGAGTCGGGCATCGGGCGGTTACGCCGCCGGAAATAGTCGGCGAGGCGCCCGAACGACGGCTCGTCGAGCACCAGGCCGCGCCCGAGCAGCTCCCGCACCGCGTCGCGCGTCCGGTCGTCATTGGTCGGTCCGAGGCCGCCGGTCACGAGAACCGCCTCGGCCTCGGTGAGCGCCGAGACGATGGAGTCGTGGATCGCCTGAGGATCGTCCGAACAGGCGACGATGCGACTGACTGCAATGCCGATATTGCCCAGCTCGCGGGCGATGAAGGGGGCGTTGGTGTTGACCCGGTGCCCCTTGAGCAGCTCGTCGCCGATGGAGAGAATGACCGCCTTCATCCGCGCGCCTCAGACAAGGTAACTCGCGATGCGGAGAATGTCGGCGAAGACGCCGCCTGCCGTCACCTCGCCACCCGCTCCTGGCCCCTTGACCACGAGCGGCGTCTTGAGATAGCGGCCGGTGGTGAAGACCACGAGGTTCTCCGTGCCATTCAGCCCGGCCACCGGACTTTCGAACGGCACGCGCTTCAGCCCGACCTTCGCCTTGCCATCCTTGAGTTCGCCGGTAAAGGCGATGGTCATCCCTTCGCTCGCCGCGCTCGCCATCTCGGCGGCGTACCAGTCGTCGATGGACGACAGGCCATCGAGGAATTCGGCGGGCGTCATCTCGCCGCGAAGCGCTTCGGGCACGAGGCTCTGGCACTCGACGTCGGCATATTCGAGCTGGTAGCCAAGCTCCCTGCCGAGAATGAGCAGCTTCCGGGCGAAATCGGCCCCGGAGAGATCGTCGCGCGGGTCGGGTTCGGTGTAGCCAGCCTCCTTGGCCTTGCGGACAATCTCGCTGAAACGCCCGCCCTTGCGCAGTTCGTTGAAGATGAAGCTCAAGGTGCCCGACAAAACGCCCTCGATACAGACGATCTTGTCACCGCTGTTCTTGAGGTCGTTGAGGGTGTTGATCACCGGCAGACCCGCGCCGACATTGGTTTCGTAGAGGAACTTCGCGTTGCTGGAGCGTAGCGCCTCCATAATCTTGCGGTACAGTTCCCACGAGCCCGCCATGCCGAGCTTGTTGGCCGTGGCGACGGAGATATTCGCCCGGAGCAGCTCGGGATAGCTCTCTGCCACCAGCCTGCTCGCCGTGCAATCCACCACGATGGTGTTGTGCAGATTCTGTTCCTGAATCAGGCGGATGTAGTGGCCAATCCCCTCGTGCGACTCGCGAGGCTTCAGCGCTTCGTGCCAGTGGTCGAGATCGATGCCTGCGGGATCGATGCACATCGAGCGGGTGTTGGCCAGGCCCGCGACCACCACGTCGAGCTCCATCTCCTGCTGCAAGGTTGCACGATGCTGCCGGATCTGGCTGATGAGGCTCTTGGCGATGGTGCCGGTGCCGGCGATGAAAACGTGCAC
>CAYZCF010000042.1:0-6173 GCA_964476855.1 uncultured Chlorobiaceae bacterium | reverse complement strand
GCACCTTGCGCATCGAGAGGAAGAAGGATTCGTGGACGCAGTTGAGCGCCTTGTCTTCGTCCGCGCTGTCGATGACAAGCGAAATATTCATTTCGTTGGCCCCCTGCGCGACAGCGATCACGTTGACGCCGTTCTTGCCGAGCGTCTCGAAAAGCTGCGCCGACACGCCGGGGTGACCCGACATCTTGTTGCCCACGACAGCCACCATCGCCAGGTTGCGTCGGACGCTGACCGGATCAACTCTGCGCTCCTCGATCTCGCGCGCGAACTCCTCTTCGAGTACCTTCTTGGCCGTCGTCGCCTGTCCGGGCGCGATGGCGAGGCTGATCGACTGTTCGGACGAAGCCTGCGAGATGAAGATGATGTTGACGCCGTGGCGCGCGAGGCAGGTGAAGAGCCGCGACGCCGTGCCAGGCACTCCCGCCATGCCGCTGCCGGAAAGGCTCAAGAGCACCACGTGGTTGATCGAAGTCAGGCCGGTCACCGCGCCCGGACGTCTCTCCGCGACAGAGGCCTCGTGGCCGATCCGCGTGCCTGGAGTTTCGGGATTGAAAGAGTTCCTGATACGCAGCGGAATGCCCGCCTTCATCACCGGCTGCACGGCGAGCGGATGCAGCACCTTCGCTCCAGCGTGCGACAGCTCCATCGCTTCGGCGTAGCTGATCTCCGGAATGACCCGCGCATCGGGCACGCGCTTCGGATCGGCGCTGTAGAAGCCGTCCACGTCGGTCCAGATCCACACCTCTTCGGCGTGGAGCGCCGCGCCGAGAATCGTCGCCGTGAAGTCGGAGCCGCCGCGACCGAGGTTGGTCACGCTCCCATCCGGCGCGGAGGCGATGAAGCCGGTGACCACCGGAAGAGCGTCCAGCGCGCGAAAGCGCTCGTGAATCAGCTTGCCTGTAGCCAGACGATCCACCTTGGCAAAGCAATGGTTGTCATCGGTAACGATCAACTGGCGCGCATCGACGCATTCGGATGGCGTGCCCGAAACGTGCAGGTAGCGGCTCACGATCCGGCACGACAGCCGCTCGCCATAACTCAGCACAAGAGCGAGGCTCTTGCCGGAAAGCTCCCGAAGCAGGAACACGCCATGCAGCACATCGTTCAGCTCGGCCATCATCTCGTCGAGCCAGCTCTTTTCGGCTGACACCGCGTCGCCAAACAGTTCGCGGACGATCCCGTCATGCAGCTCCGCGATGGCATCGAGTTTTTCGCGATACGCCGCATCCCCTTTGCCCGCCAGCGCCGCCGTCTCGGCAAGCATGTCGGTCACCTTGCCGACCGCCGAAACCACCACGACCAGCGGCGTGCACGCCAGCTCCTGCCTGATAATACCGGCCACATTGCCGATCTTTGACGCCGAACCGATCGACGAACCCCCGAACTTGAATACCCTCATCTTCAACCTTGCTTTACAGTAGTAATGGAAGTAGCCCTAATTTCTCACGACCGGGCGAATAATACAAACCGGAAAAGCACTCTTTTTGTGAGATTGGTGTAAACCGGGAAGGCTGGTGAATTACCAAAGCTCTGGGAACCGAGACTTTTGAGACCTCTGGGACACATGGGACAAGCACCCATTTTGTTCATGTATTCTTCCCATAAGTACCAATAGTCCCACAAGTCCCAGCCGTCCCATTCTTCTCCCCCCAAAAAACACAGAAAGCGCCATTCTGGTGGCGCTTTCTGACTCGATACTCTTGCTCTCGCGGTCACTGCTTCAGCGCGTCGGCGCCTGCGACGATTTCGCTCAGCTCCTTGGTGATGGCCGCCTGGCGAGCGCGGTTGTAGCTGATGTTCAACACGCGGATCAGCTCTTTGGCGTTCTCCGTGGCCGAATCCATCGCGGCCATACGGGCAGCCTGCTCGGCGGCGTTGGACTCCAGCATCACGCGCCACATCTGGGTGTGCAGGTGCTTGGGTACAAGCTCGTCGATGATGGCCGCTGGCGAAGGCTCGTAGAGGTACTCGCTGCTCGATCCTTTCTCCGCGCCCTCTTCGGGAACGATGGGCAGAAGCTGCTCTGTCCTGAGGTTCGGCGCAAGCACCGACTTGAACTCGTTATAGACCAGCACCACGCGATCCGCCTCACCGCTCAGGTACATTTTCGAAGCGGTATCGGCAATCTCCCTGGCGGAATCGAAGCTGAGATTCTGGAACACGGCAGGATAAGCCGCCGTCAGATTGTATCCCCTCTTGCGGAAAAACTCGGTGCCTTTGGTACCGGCGCAGATCATGGTGACGCCGCCCTTGGCGTGAAGCGCCGCGTAATCTTCGTGAATGACCCTCTGGGCCATCTTGATGATATTGGCATTGAAACCGCCGCACAGACCTCTGTCTGAAGTGACCAGAATAACCAGCACTTTATTCACCTCTTCTCGGGGCGACAGCAGAGGATTAAGCGAGGTATCGACCTTGGTCGAAAGGGATGCGAGCATCTCTTTCAGCTTCCCGGCATACGGACGGGCCTGGATGGCCCGATCCTGCGCTCTTCTCAGCTTGGCAGCCGCAACCATCTTCATGGCCTTGGTCACCTGCTGCGTGGATTTGATACCCTTGAGGCGTATGCGTATGTCCTTTAAAGTTGGCATGTATTCCGAAACATTGTTGGTATTGCCGATAATCTTGCGGACGCCCCTGATCTCACAGGGGCGTCCGGCTCACTCTTGCATCTGCCTTCAGGCTTTGTTCTTCTCCTTGAAAGAGGCGACATATTTGACAGCCACGTCCTTCAGCTTCGAAGCCACGTCGTTTTCAAGCGTCCCCTTTTCGGAGATGGAGGTGAGAATCTCGGGATGCTTCTGTTCGAGCATGGCGAGGAAATCCTCTTCGAAACGGCGAACCTGCCTGAGATCGACCGAATCGAGCAGACCCTGGGTACCGACGAAGATGATGGCGACCTGCTTCTCGACCGGCATCGGGATGTACTGGCCCTGCTTGAGGATTTCGACCAGACGGCCGCCGCGATCGAGCTGCGCCTTGGTGGTTTTGTCGAGGTCGGAACCGAATTTCGAGAAGGCTTCGAGTTCACGGAACTGAGCCAGGTCGAGGCGGAGCGTACCGGCAACCTTCTTCATCGCCTTGATCTGTGCGGCGCCGCCGACGCGGGATACGGAGATACCGACGTTGATGGCAGGACGCTGACCGGCATTGAACAGGTTCGACTCGAGGAATATCTGCCCGTCGGTGATCGAGATCACGTTGGTCGGGATGTATGCCGAAACGTCGCCGGCCTGCGTCTCGATGACCGGAAGCGCCGTGAGGCTGCCGCCGCCCTTGACGAGAGGCTTCAGCGGTTCGGGAAGGTCGTTCATTTTTTTCGCGACCTCGATGTCGTCGGTGATCTTTGCTGCACGCTCGAGAAGACGGGAGTGCAGATAGAACACGTCACCGGGGTAGGCTTCACGTCCCGGCGGACGGCGGAGGAGCAGGGAGAGCTGGCGATAGGCCACGGCCTGCTTGGAAAGATCGTCATAGACGACCAGCGCGTGGCGGCCGGTATCGCGGAAGTACTCGCCGATGGTAGCGCCGGCGAACGGAGCGATGAACTGGAGCGGAGCCGGGTCGGAGGCGGTAGCCGAAACGACCGTGGTGTACTCCATTGCGCCGTATTTTTCGAGAGTGTTGACCACCTGGGCGACTGTCGAGCCTTTCAGGCCGATTGCCACATAGATGCACTGAACACCCTTGCCTTTCTGGTTGATGATGGTGTCGAGTGCAACAGCAGTTTTACCCGTCTGGCGGTCGCCGATGATCAGCTCGCGCTGGCCGCGGCCAATCGGAATCATGGCGTCGATAGCCTTCAGACCGGTCTGAAGCGGTTCGTGCACAGACTTACGGAAAATGACGCCGGGAGCGCGACGCTCGAGCGGCAGACGAATGTTGGCGTTGATCGGGCCTTTGCCGTCGATAGGCTCGCCGAGCGGGTTGATGACCCTGCCGAGCATGGCCTCGCCGACCGGAATCGAAGCGAGAATCTTGGTTCTTTTGACCGTATCGCCTTCCTTTACCGCATTGGACTCGCCGAACAGCACCGCACCGACGTTGTCTTCTTCGAGGTTCAAAGCCATTCCCATCACATTGTGGGGAAATTCGAGGAGCTCACCGGCGGCGACACTGGACAAACCGTAAATACGGGCGATACCGTCACCGACCTGCAGAACGGTTCCTACATCATATACATCCGCTTCCGACTCGAAACCGGCGAGCTGCTTGCGGAGTATGGAAGACACCTCATCGGGTCTGACTGCTGTTGACATATGGAATTCGATATGTTATTGTTAAGAAAAGAAAAAGATTCTCCGTACCTTCTCATGATTCCGGCTACGGCCCGTAACACTCCTGAAAATTGATTCAGAATTTAATGAAAAGCATTCAGTTATTCAAATGCCAGAACCAATTTGGATAATCGCCGTTTCCGGACTGTATCGAAACCAGACCAAACCAGGAATTTTGCCCCGTCTCACGCCATGAAAACCGTCACTGGATTTGCTTCAGCAACGGTTGGAAACGTTGCCTGCGGTTTCGACGTCCTCGGCTTCGCCATCACCGAACCCGGTGACGAGGTCGTTCTGACGCTTCACGACGAGCGCCGGAGCGACTGCCCCGTTTCGATCACCTCGATTGTCGGTGATGGCGGAGCGCTGCCGCTCGATCCGAAAAAAAACACTTCGAGCTTCGTCGTTCTCAAGTTCCTTGAATTTATACGCACCACGAAAAGTATCGCTTTTGAAGGCCACATCGACTTGCTGCTCAAAAAGAACTTGCCTCTCTCCAGTGGCATGGGCAGCAGCGCAGCCAGCGCGGCGGCGGCGCTGATAGCGGCCAACGAGTTGCTCGGTTCGCCATGCTCCAAAATGGAACTGGTGCACTTCGCCATCGAGGGTGAGCGCGTCGCCTGCGGGTCGGCCCATGCCGACAACGCCGCTCCGGCCATGCTCGGCAATTTCATTCTGATCCGCAGCTACCATCCGCTCGATCTCATCACCATCAAGCCTCCGGCGAACCTCTTCTGCACGCTCGTGCATCCGCACACCGAACTCAAGACCTCGTTCGCCCGCTCCGTCTTGCCCAAATCGATACCGCTTTCGACCGCCACTCAACAGTGGGGCAACGTCGGGGCGCTGGTCGCGGGCCTCTTGATGGAGGATTACGACCTGATCGGACGGGCGCTGGTCGATGTAGTCGCCGAACCGAAACGCGCGCCTCTCATTCCGGGTTTCGTCGAGGTCAAGCAGGCCGCACTCGACGCGGGAGCGCTCGGTTGCAGCATCGCCGGATCAGGACCGTCGGTCTTCGCCTTCTCGTCCTCCAGGCAGAGCGCCGAAACGGTTGGCGCTGCCATGCAGGCAGCGTTCCTGCACTCGAAGGCCTCGCTCGCTTCCGACATGTGGGTCTCCCCGATTTGCAGCGAGGGCGCGCGCATCGTCAGCACAACTCCTTGAAACGTTTCGCGATATGATATTCTACAGTACCACGAAAGCCTCCGCGCCCGTCACAATGAAAAAAGCTACCCTCGAAGGACTCGCTCCAGACGGTGGCCTCTATGTTCCCTCGGTCATGCCGCGATTCTCGGCTGAAGAGATCGAGCTGCTTCAGAGCGGTTCGTTCAACAATATCGCCTTGGCCATCGCCAAGAAGTTCACCGGTGATGAAATTCCGCTCGATCGGCTCTCGGAGCTGATCGACGAGTGCTTCACCTTCGAGACGCCGCTGCACCAGCTCGATAACGACACCTTCGTCGAGGAGCTGTTTCACGGCCCGACACTCGCCTTCAAGGATTACGGCGCCCGCTTCCTGGCGCGGATGACCGGCTACTTCGCCTCCGAGGAGAGCCGCCTCATCACGGTGCTCGTCGCCACCTCGGGCGACACCGGCAGCGCGGTGGCCTACGGCTTCCACGGCATCCCGAACACCCGCGTGGTGCTTCTCTACCCGTCGGGCAAGGTGAGCCGACTTCAGGAGCAGCAGCTCACCACGGCGGGCGACAACGTTTATGCCCTCGAAGTGCAAGGCGATTTCGACGACTGCCAACGGCTCGTCAAGCAGGCCTTCGTCGATCCCGCGCTCCGGCAGAAGCTGACCCTGACCTCGGCCAACTCCATCAACATCTCGCGCCTCATCCCCCAGTCGTTCTACTACGCTTGGGCCGCCTTGCAGCTCCGCGAGCGCCA
>CAYZCF010000041.1:0-17467 GCA_964476855.1 uncultured Chlorobiaceae bacterium | reverse complement strand
CGAGCAGCATGGTGGCGATCATGGCCGTGGTGGTGGTCTTGCCGTGGGTGCCCGAGACGCAGATGCCCGCCTTGTGGCGCATCAGCTCGCCGAGCATTTCGTCGCGTTTGATGACCGGAATGCCGAGCTTCTGCGCAGCGAGAATCTCGACGTTGCTTTCCGGGCGCACCGCCGAGGAGTAAACGACAACATCGCTCGCGCCGACATTCCCGGCATCGTGCCCCTGATGGATAACCGCCCCGCGCTCGCGCAGCTTTTCGATCACCTCGCCGGACGAGAGATCGGAGCCGCTGACCGCGAATCCTGATTTCAGCAGCAGCTCGGCGATGGCGCTCATGCCTGCGCCGCCGATACCGACGATATGCACATTCCTCGTTTTTCCCAGTTCCATCTGGAGCACTCCTTATGATTTTGATAGCGCGATTATTCTTTCCGCAAGCTTTGCCGCCGCGCCGGGATGGCCCTCCCGCCTGGCCGCCTCGCCCATCCGCTCGAGCTTGTCGCGGTCGCGGAAGAGCGCGAGGATCGCCTCGAACGACGCTTCATCGCCGATCTTCGAGTCGTCGATCATGACCGATGCGCCCGAGCCGACAAGCGCCTGCGCATTGTGGCGCTGATGATCCGCCGCCGCATAGGGATAGGGAATCAGCACCGAGGGCTTGCCGAGGTTAGTCAGCTCGGCGAGGCTCGACGCGCCCGCGCGGCAAAGCACGAGGTCAGCCGCGCCGTACGCCTTGCCCATCTCCTGAATGTAGGGGCCGATCCACCGGGTCGCCGAGGGGCCGGCCTCCGCCCACACCCGGTCGGCGTCGAGCGAGCCTGTCTGCCAGATGAGGTTGACCGCGCCTTCGAGGCGGCGGCACAGTTTCAACACGGCGTTGTTGATCGCCCGCGCGCCCCGGCTTCCGCCGAAGACGAGCAGCGTCGGCAGGGTACGGTCGAGGCCGAAAAAATCGAGGCACGACTCGCGGCTCTCGTCGCCGAACTCCCGCGCCGGATTGCCGGTGACGAAGACCGAAGCTTTCGCGCCGAAGAACTTCCGGCTCTCTTCGAAGGAGAGATGCACCTCCGTCGCCTGGCGAGCCAGCATCCGGGTGGTCAGGCCCGGAAAGGCGTTCTGTTCCTGGATGAGCGTCTTGCGCCCAGAAAGCTGCGCGGCGAGCAGCAGCGGCGCGCTGACGTAGCCGCCGGTGCCCACCACCACATCGGGGCGCTCCTTGCGGATGAAGGCCATCGCCATCGAGAGCGCTTTGGCGAAGTCGGCGAGAATGGCCGCGTTGTCCGCAATCGCGCGGACGGACAACCCTCGCTTCAGTCCCCTGACCGGCAAAAGGACGAGCGGATAGCCGAGGCGCGGCACCTCGGTCGCCTCGATTCCTGCGGAGGTGCCCGCGAAGGAGATGGCAATGCCGGGCACGCGCTTTTTCAGCTCCGCCGCCATCGCCACGCCGGGGTAGAGATGACCGCCGGTGCCGCCACCTGCGAAAAGCACTTTCATAAAGCACCTCCCTTCGATTCGAGCAGCGCCTGCGCCCGCTCGATGGTTTCGATCTTTTTCCGGTAGCGCGAAATGCTGACCAGAAGCCCGATGCCGAGCGAGTTGAACAGCAGCGCCGTGCCGCCGTAGCTGATGAATGGCAACGCCACGCCGGTGGTCGGCATGAGGTGGCTGGCCACGGCGATGTTGATGAAGGCGAAGAAGACGATGGCGAAGGTGACGCCGACGGCGACGTAGCGCCCGAAAAGATCGGGGGCGTGCTTGGCAATAATGATGCCGCAGACGAAAATACCGGCAAAGAGCAGAAGGATAACCATCGCGCCGATGAAGCCATACTCCTCGCCGATGATGACGAAAACGAAGTCGTTATACGACAGTGGCAGGTAAAGCTCCCTTTGCTTGCTTGCCCCGAGGCCGAGGCCGAACAGACCACCGTGGCCACGGCCGAGCAGCGCCTGGCGCACCTGGTAGCTCAGTTCCTTCTCGCCGCCGCTGAAAGAGACGAGGCGGGCGACGCGGTAGGGCGCGGCGATGGCGAAGACCGCCGCGATCGGAATCAGGAGCGAGGCGGTGGCAAGAAGATACTTGATGCGGATGCCGCCGATGAACATCAGCGTAAAGCCGATGATGGCGATGAGCGAGGCCGTGCTGAAATTCGGTTCCAGCGCCAC
This sequence comes from uncultured Chlorobiaceae bacterium, assembly GCA_964476855.1. GTDB lineage: Bacteria > Bacteroidota > Chlorobiia > Chlorobiales > Chlorobiaceae > Chlorobaculum. The sequence continues at coordinate 15,298 of CAYZCF010000041.1, read as the reverse complement.
CAGCGCGACCACGGTCATCAGGAGAATCAGCATCGGATAGTAGCTGTCATGCAGATCCTTGACATAATCTTTTTTTTCGGCAAGCAGCCGGGAAAAGTGAAAAATGATGGCATATTTGGCCAGATCCGAAGCTTGGAATTTCAGCGGGCCAAACCCGAGCCAGCGGGCGGCGCCGTGAATCACATGCGCCAGCTTCAGCAGAAGCAGAATGGCGAGCAGAGCAATACTGACGAAAAGAAACAGTTTGCTGATCTTTCTGAAAATGTGATAGTCAATGGTGCCGACCACGAAGATCAGCGCCATGCCCGCCACGGCAAAAGTGAGCTGACGCCACAGGAAGTACTGCGGATCGGAGTATTTCTGCTCCGCCCACCCGGCTCCGCTGCTATAGACCACGACCACGCCGATGCACATGAGCAGAGCGACGATCAGGAACAGCAGTTTACCAGCAATGGTATCGCCGCGTCCGGGCAACGCCGGAAGCAGCGCCATCGACTCGGCAGGCGAGTCGTCGAGCGCCATATCCAGATTCAGATCATTCAGCTTCATGTCAGTTCCCGGACAAGTTGCTTGAACTGGCGCCCGCGATCCTCGAAATCACGGAACATGTCGAAGCTCGAACAGGCGGGCGAAAAGAGCACGCTCCCGCCGGGCCGTGCGTTTCGGCGGGCGAGATCGACCGCTTCCGGGAGCGAGGCGGCAGAGAGGACAGTGACGATACCCCGGAAGGCATCGGCGATCTTCTCGCGCGACTCGCCAATCGCCACGATGCAGGCGACCTTCTCGCGAACGATGTCGGCGATGACGCTGTAGTCGTTGCCCTTGTCGCGTCCACCGGCGATGAGCACCATGCCCGCAGGCACGGCCTGAAGCGCCTGGCGGAGGGCGTTGACGTTGGTGGCCTTCGAATCGTTGATCCAGTCGAGGCCGCACGCATGACCCGCAAACTCCTGCCGGTGCTCCACGCCGCCGAACTCCGCGAGCACGCGACGCATCGTCTCCGCCGAAACACCAGCAGCGGATGCCGCCGCGACGGAGGAGAGCACGTTGTAAAGGTTGTGGTCGCCCCGGAAGCCCGGCTTCATGATTGCATCGACGCGCATGAGCCGTTCCGTCGATCCTGAAGTTCTGACGACGATCTCGCCCTCCGAAACCGAAACGAAGTCTCCCGGCGCGGCGTCGAGCGTTTCGACCCGCAGGCCGACGCGCACCACCCGGAAGGGCCACGGCTCCTCTTGCTCGAAGTGCGCCTGCAGGATCGGATCGTCGTGGTTGTAGATCAGCGTGTCGCTTGCCCCCTGTTGGGCATGGATGCGGAACTTCGCGGCGGCGTAAGCCTCGATGCTGCCGCCGTAGCGATCCATGTGGTCGGGCGTGACGTTGGTCAGCACGGCGATGTTTGGCCGGAACGAAAAGCACCCTTCGAGCTGGTAGCTGCTCAGTTCGAGCACGGCGATGTCCGCCGACGTCATGGCAGAGACCTCCGACGAAAAGGGGATGCCGATGTTTCCCACGCTGAAGGCGCGGTATTGCTGACGCTCGCCCTCCGATTCGCAAATCTTGTGGATCAGCGTGGCCGTGGTGGTCTTGCCGTCCGTGCCGGTGATGCCGATGATCCGGGCGGGGCAGAACCAGCTTGCCAGCTCTATTTCGCTCACCACCGGAATGCCGCGCGCGTGCATCTCGCGGATGACCGGCGCGGTTTGCGGAATGCCCGGACTGACGACGCACAGCGCTGCCTCGAACACCCGCTCCGAATGACCGCCCTCCTCGAACGGCACGCCAAGCTGCCGCAGTGCTTCCGCCGCTTCGGGGGCGAGAGCGCCAAATTCGCTCAGGAATGGCCGTGCCCCGGCCCGCGCGAGCAAGCCCGCCGCCGCCACGCCGCTTTTCCCGGCGCCGATCACCGACGCCACTTGTCCTTTCAGCTTTTCCGGTTTCACGTTATCGCAGTTTCAGGGTCATGAGGCTTGTCAGAAAAAGCAGGATCGAGACGATCCAGAAGCGGATGACGATCTTCTGTTCCGCCCATCCTTTCAGCTGAAAATGGTGATGCAGCGGAGCCATGAGGAAAATCCGCCGCCCTTCGCCATACAACTTCTTCGAAATCTTGAACCAGCCGACCTGCAGGGAGACCGAGAGGGTCTCGACGAAAAAGATTCCGGCCAGCACCGGCAACAGCAGCTCCTGCTTGATCATGAGCGCGATGACGGCGATGGCGCTGCCGAGCGAGAGCGAACCGGTGTCGCCCATGAACACCTCGGCGGGACTCGAGTTAAACCAGAGAAATCCGACGCACGCCATGACGATGGCCATGCTCACCACGGCAACTTCGCCCGCGCCGGAGATAAAGGGAATGCTGAGATACCCGGCGTAGACGGCGTTACCGGCAAGGTAGGCGAACCCGCCGAGGGCGAAGGTCACGATGGCCGCATTGCCCGCCGCCAGTCCGTCGAGGCCGTCGGTGAGGTTGACCGCGTTGGAGACCGCCGTGATGATAAAGATCACCACCGGGATGTAGAAAATGCCATAATCGACCGAGAGATTCTTGAAAAACGGAACGGTAGTATCGGAAAGCAGCACCGAAAAAGAAGGGTCATTCCAGGTGTAAAAGCCGATGACGAGGCCAAGAATGACTTGGCCGATCAGTTTGTAGTGACCGGCAAGACCACCTTTGACCTTCAGCACCACCTTCTGGTAGTCGTCGATGAAGCCGATCAGCCCCATCCAGAAAACGGCGAGCATGATCAGCCAGACGTGCGGATCGTCGATCTTGGCCCAGAGAAACGCTGATATTTCAATAGCTAAAAGGATCATGAGGCCACCCATGGTGGGCACATCCTTTTTCTTGCGGTGCTCTGGCGGCGCCTCCTCCTTGATCGGCTCGACGAATTTCGACTTGAGAAATCGGATGAACGACGGCCCGGCAAAAATAGTGATCAGAAGGGCGGTGATGGCCGCCGCGCTGGCCCGGAAGGTGAGGTATTCGATGACTCCCATGCCGGGGAGACTGTAAAGTTCGTTGATATACCGGAGAAAGTAATACAGCATCGTTGGTTCAGATCGTGTGCTTTTGGTACTGTTTGATGAGATCGTCCGCCGCCAGTTCGAGCCTCATGCCCCGCGATCCCTTGAAGAGCACCGCGTCGCCCGGCTGGACGTAGCCGGCCAGGAATTGACGAAGCTCGTCCATCGTCCCGAAGTGACAGAGGCAGCGCTCCCCCGATTCACGGCAGATGAGCCGGGCGTCATCGCCGTAGGCGAGGCACGCATCGATCGGCAGCTCGCGAATATACTTGCCGATCGCCTCATGTTCAATGGCCGAATTGCCGCCGAGTTCGAGCATGTCGCCGAGCACGGCAATTTTACGGCCCTGGCATTCGATGGCGGCGAGCGTGTCGAGCGCAAATCGCACCGAGTCGGGGTTGGCGTTGTAGGTGTCGTTGAGCACCACGATCTCGCCGTCGTCGAACAGCTCCATGCGCTTCCACCCCTTGGCGGGCTGGAGCGAACCGAGGCCGTCGGCGATGTGCGCAGGCTCGAGGCCGAAGTGCGCCCCGACCGCCGCCGCCGCCACGGCGTTGATGACGTTGTGCCGTCCGACGAAATGCATCGCCACCGGCTGGCGAACGCCGGATCCGGAGCGGAGCGTGAACGACACTCGCCCCACCCGATCCGCGCCGATATTTTCGGCCCACCATGCGCGTCCTTCGCCCAGCTCCATCCCGTAGCCGGTCTTGCGCGACAGCGGGGCTCCGGCGGCGGCGAGGCGGTGGTCGTCGAAATTGACGAACGCCGTGCCGCCGTGCGCTTCGAGGTAGCGGAACAGCGCCGCCTCGGCATCTGCGACGCCGTCGAGGGAGCCGAAAAATTCGAGATGCTCGTGGCCGATGTTGGTCAAGAGGCCGTGCGTCGGACAGGCAATCGAACAGAGAAACTCCATCTCGCCGGGGTGATTGATGCCCATCTCGATCACCGCCACTTCGGTGTTGCGCCGCATCTGCAAGAGCGTCAGCGGAACGCCGAGGTGGTTGTTGTAGTTGCCCTGCGTCACCAGCACTCTGAAGCTGGTCGAGAGCACGGCGGCCACCATCTCCTTGGTGGTGGTCTTGCCGTTGCTGCCGCCGATGCCGATCACCGGAATGTCGAAGCGCTCCCGGTAGGCGGCGGCGAGCTGCTGGAACGCCGCGACCGGATCGTCAGCGACGAGGAAGCGGTGGCCGGGGCCGCTGAACTCCGCCCCCTTTTCGGCGAACCACTGCCGCGACACTACGGCCCACGCGGCTCCGGCGGCGAACACCTCGCCGATGAAGCGGTGCCCGTCGGTGCGCTCGCCCGGCAGCGCGACGAACACCGCGCCCTCGACCGCCTTGCGTGAATCGATCACCACCACCGGATCGTCGAGCCGGTAGCCCTCCGCCACATCGCGGGCCACGATGGTTCCCGCCCGCTCGAAATCGCTGAAGATCAGCGCGCCTTTCATATGCTCTTCCTCTCGTCCATTGTTACTCTGGGGATTACAAATCTTAAACAATTGCCCCGTCCCGAAAGCTTTCGGGACGGGGTTGGTATGGATAACACAAAATAAATCAGGGCTTTAGCCCAATTTCTTTTTTCGGAGACTTTTGTGACGTATTGTCGCCGGTTCGATACGCTCATGGCCTTCGCGCGAAACACTCCTCCAGCCGCTCGCGGTCGGAAAAGTGCTGCTTCACGCCCCTGATCTCCTGATACGTTTCGTGCCCCTTTCCGGCAACCAGCAGAATGTCGCCCGAGCAGAGTTCTCCGACAGCCCGGCGGATCGCCTCGGCGCGGTCGGCGATGCGCAGATGCGCCCGCCCCGCCATGCCCGCCTCGACCTCATCGAGAATCGCTTCGGGATTTTCGTCCCGCGGATTGTCGGAAGTGAGGATGACCCGGTCGGCAAGTTCGGCGGCGATGCGGCCCATCTCGGGGCGCTTCTGCCGGTCGCGGTTGCCGCCGCAGCCGAACACCACCGCGAGCTTCGAGCCTGCGGGCGTCAGCGCTCGCAAGGCTTCGAGCGCCTTTTGCAGCGCGTCGGGCGTGTGGGCGTAATCGACCACGGCGCAGCGGCTCCGGTCGCGGCTCCAGATGCGCTCCATCCTGCCGTCCACCGCATCGGCGGCAGCGAGACCGCGCATCGCCGTTTCGGGATCGATGCCGAGGCCGACGCCCACGGCGAAGGCTTCGAGCATGTTCATGACGTTGTACGCGCCCGGCAGCGGGACTTGCATCGCCATCGTCCGGCCCCGGAAAGTCACCTCCGCCTTCGCGCCCTCGACGCTCATCTCCGACACGCTGACGTCGAAGCGCCGCGCGGAGTCGCAGAACGAAGCGCCGCCGCCGGTCGAACAGCAGAACACGCGCTCCGGCGGGAGATTGGCAGTCATGAAGCTCGCGCGGGGATCGTCGGCGTTGACCACGGCGAAACCCTCTTCGTCGAGGCGGTCAAAGAGCAGGCGCTTGGCTTCGGCGTACTCCTCCATCGTCGCGTGAAAATCGAGATGCTCGGGGGTCAGGTTGGTGAACACCGCCGCCCGGAAGGAGAGGCCGTGCACGCGGTCGAGCACGAGAGCGTGGGAGGAGACCTCCATCACCGCCGCCCGGCATCCGGCATCGAGCATCTGACGGAAGAGATCGTGCAACCCGTTCGACTCGGGAGTAGTACGTTCGAGCGGAATGTCGCGGCTGCCGATGCGGCAAAGCCCCGTGCCGATGTATCCGGCGGAGATGCCCGAGGCGTTGAGCATCGAGGTAATGAGGCGCGCCGTGGTGGTCTTGCCGTTGGTGCCAGTCACGCCGACGATCATCAGCGCATCAGAGGCGTTGCCGTAAAACGCCTTCGAGAGTTCGGCGAGCGCCTTGCGGGCATCCGGCACCAGAAGCCAGCAGACCGAATCGGCTCGCTCCGCAGGAAGCGCTTCGCACACCACAGCCACCGCGCCCGCCTCGACCGCCGCGCCGACAAAGCGGTGGCCGTCGGCGCTGAAGCCGCGCACCGCCACGAACACCGCGCCCGGCGCGACCTGGCGCGAATCGCACGTCACTCCGGTGACGGCACGCGGCCCGCACGCTCCCCGGCGCTCGATCAGCGCCCCGAGAGCGGCGATGAGATCATCGAGCAGCACCATCGGCGCGTCTGTCATGTTTTGCGTCCATCACTTGTTGAACTCTCTTCGCCAGGCTCACCCTGACCGTTGTTTCTTTCTGAACCTTCGCGCCGGGAGCGATGCTCTGCGAAATCACGCTGCCGCCGCTGCTCCCCGCAGGCTCCATCTTCAGACCATACCATTCAAGCAGCCTGGCCGCCTCGCTCTCTCGCAGCCCCCTCAGCTCCGGAACGACCACTGTCGAAATACTGTCGAGCAGCTCCTTTTCGGGGGATTTCATGCTCAGCCGTTTTTGCATTTCCAGAGAGCAGGTCAGCGCCCGTCCGCAGGCCCTCGAAAAAACCGGAGCCGCTACGGCTGACGCATAATAAGCTGTCTGCGGTTCATCGACAACGATAATCGCGGCATATTGAGGGTTGTCGTAAGGAAAAAATCCGGCGAACGATGCCATGTAGTAACCCCATCCCTGATAGCTGCCATTATGAAGCTTCTGGGCTGTGCCGGTCTTGCCGGCGACAGGAATCCCCTCGATGGCCGCCGTCATGCCGGTGCCCTTTTCAACCACCGCACGAAAATACTCTTTCGCCATGTAGCGGGCAGTTTCCGGCTTCAGCGCCTGTACAATCTTCAGCGGCTCGTTCTCCGTGATCTTTTTGCCATCGGGACCGGTCACGCTTTTGATGATGAAAGGTCTCATGCGAGCCCCGTCGTTGGCCAGGGTAGCGTATGCCTGGAGCACCTGAAGCGGGGTTGCCATGACCTGATAGCCGTAACCCATCCAGGGCAACGTCAGGCTGCCCCAGCGCGAAACCGGCTTGAGCCAGCCTTCCGATTCGCCGATGAGGCCGACGCCGGTCTTCTGCCCGAAACCGAGGGCGCGGGCATAACGGTAAAATGTTTCTGCTCCGATCTTCATAGCAGTAGTTGCCGCGACGACGTTGCTCGACTCGGTGATCGCTTTCTGGAAAGAGAGCGCCCCGAATGGCTCATGATCCCGGATGTGTTTCCCATAAAGAGTGAGCGTACCGCCGTGGCCATCCACCGGCTGATCCGCTCTCCATTGCAGCACCTCGGTTGCCGCCGCAGCCATGACGATCTTGAAGGTGGAACCCGGCTCGAACATATCGGTGACGGCGCGGTTGCGCATCTGGTCGGCGGTCAGCCCGCTGCGGCGGTTCATGTCGAAGGTGGGATAATTGGCCATCGCGAGGATTTCGCCTGTGCGGACATCCATGATGATGCCCATCGCGTTCCTTGCCTTGAACTCCGCGATCGCCTGCCCGATCTCCTCTTCGAGGATCCCCTGCACATCGGCATCGATGGTCAGCGTCACATCGTTGCCGCTCATGGGCATCACCTGCTCGGCATCAGCTGCCGGATAACGCTCTCCGGTCGCCGAACGCTGGAAAATCCGCACCCCATCACGTCCCCTGAGCTGGCTGTCGTAGCTCTTTTCAAGACCGCTGATTCCCTTGTTGTCGCGGTCAGTCAGGCCGATGAGCTGAGCGGCCACGTTCAGGTAATAGCGGTGCTGCTCGCGCCGGAACCCTACTCCCTCGATTTTGAGACTCATCAGTTTCGCAGCCTGCGATACCGGTACGTTGCGCTCCAGCCAGACAAAACGCTTTTTTTTCCGGAGCAGGTTGAGATAGTGCCGTCGGCTCTTGCCGAAGGTATCCGAAAAGAGCTCGGCCGCCGCGCCGGGATCTGTCACATGTTTTGGATCGGCGTAAAAGGAGATGCTTTCGACGCTCTCGGCAAGCGGACGGCCATGACGATCCAGAATACGCCCTCGCCGGGCTTTTTCGGTCACGATCATCTCGTACTGCTGATTCGCTTTCGCCCGGTATTTTTTGACATCGAACACCTGGATGCCGAGAAGCTTCGAAACGATCGCCAGGCAGAACAGCAGCATGAGCGCAGCCATTACACCGAGGCGCAGGCCAAATTCATGGTCGCTGGTACCGAGGGCCTCCGGTGTTGTTCTCTTTTGATTCATGCATTCGTCGATGAAAGAGGAGTTCCGTCAGGGTTCGATCTCGACCGGTGGAACGAAGGAGGAGTCGAACCCGAGATTTTTGGCATAGCCGGAGATATACCGGATGCTCTGAAGCTCCCGGCTCTTCAATTTCTCGGCTGTAGAGATGCTGGTGCTGATCCTGAGCTGCTCCCGCAAGCGTTCGTTGCGCTTGGCCAGATCATTGATCGCGAGGGTATTGTTGATCTGCACCAGAAACAGCGCCGTGGCGACAATGAGGTATACGAAGGTCCTCAGACGAAGCAGGGAGCCAATGTCGAAAATCTCGGGCGAAGATGCCTGCTGCGCTGCCTTGTACCGCGATTCCGGCTCAAAGGCGAACGGACGTCCTTCGAGCACATCGATGCCGCCAAGCTCATAGCCTGCAATGCCGCTTTCGTCCTCCTGACCGAAAAGCTTGCCCGTCCTTCCGGTAAATCCGGCAAACGGCTTTCCGGCAGAGTTCAACACGTTCACGGCACACCTCCCCTGAGAATTAAAGTTTCTGAATGACTCTGAGACGCGCGCTTCTCGCTCTCGGATTGCGACGGGTCTCTTCAGCCATAGCTTCCACCGGCTTCTTCGTGACCAGCACCGCTTCGGCAGGCTTTAGCGGCTCGCGAAGCGCGACTCCCTTCGGCCCCCAGTCCGCCGAACATCTGGCGGCGAAAAAGCGCTTGACGATCCTGTCCTCCAGCGAGTGGTAGCTGATCACCGCCAGCCGTCCCCCGGGGGAGAGCAGTTCGAATCCATCTGCCAGCGCCTGTTCGAGCACGCCGAGTTCATCGTTGACCTCGATGCGCAACGCCTGGTAAATTCTCGACAAAGTCTTGATCGCCAGGTCTTTTCGCGGACAGGCGGCCCTCACCACCGAGGCCAGTTCGCCGGTCGTCGTCAGCGGCACGGCGCTTCTCGCCGAAACGAGCGCCCTGGCGATCCTGCCGCCGAGCGGCTCCTCGCCATACCGGAAAAAGAGCTTCGCCAGCGTGGCCTCGTCGTAGTCGTTGACCACATCGGCGGCGGTCAGCGGCCCATCCGGATCCATGCGCATGTCGAGCGGACCGTCCTTGAGATAGCTGAATCCGCGCTCCGGATCTGAAACGACGACACACCGAGATCGAGCAGAAATCCCATCACCGGTAACGCCGCGCCGCGCGCGATTGGCGTCACAAGCTCCTTCACCATGCCGAAGTTGCCCCTGACCAGGCGATAGTTGCCGCCGACCGCCCCGAGCTTTTGGCCCGCCGCTTCGAGCGCATGGGTGTCCTGATCGATGCCGACAAGGAGCGACTCGCCGCCGAGCGTTTCGAAATGCCGGAGCAGCAGTGACGAATGGCCCCCGCCGCCAAGCGTGCCATCGATGTACACTCCCGGATGCGTGACCAGCAGCGATACGGATTCTCCGGCAAGCACCGGCTCGTGGTAGTCCTGATAATCCATGTTCAGATGTACCGGCTTGCAAGCGGCGCGAACCGGCCTGCGTTATCACTTAGCAGCCGTTCGAGACGAAGCGGCTCCCAGACGACCATTTTCGCGTTGGCCCCGATAATGACCGCATCCCTGACGATACCGGCATGATCGAGCATCTCCCGCGACAGCGCGATCCTGCCGGAGCGGTCGAGCTCTGCCTGGTCGAGACGCGCATAGATCATGGTGGTCAGCAGGCGTTCGTCGGGGTTGAAATCGGAGAGTTTGAGCAACTGCAGCTCCTTTTCGTTCCATACAGAAGGTTCGTAGAGTTCGAGCGACCCGTCATCGGCCTTGAAGACATAGAGTTCTATCGAACGTCCCGGCGCGCCCGTGCCGGAATCGCCCTCCTGCGACAGGAAGCGACGCCGGAACCGGGCCGGAATCATAAGTCGCCCCTTCTCATCGACGCTATGCTGCTCTCTTCCGATAAATCCGGGCATTAATCCCCCACTTTTTCCCACTTTCCACCACTTTAATGTATACAATCGAATGTTGAAAAAAAATAGCGGGGGCAATGTAAAAAGGACGGGAAACCGGACTTGAGATTCATCCGGCCCGGAGTTCCGGAGTATCATGGAGCTGCGGCAGGTGCACTGCCTGCATGGTGCCATACCTCCCTGTAAAGCAGCAGGCAATCGAATGTTCTGAAAAAATTGTAGACTCACCACGACAGGGGCGAAGAAACAGAACACAGCAAAAGAGGTATGGCATCGAGTTACCGGGAGACCGTCGTTGACGGGTACAATCTGATTCACAAGCTTGGCAAGGCCGGGGTTGACTCGCCGATGGCGGAGCTGCGCGAGCGGCTCGAAGCGATGCTCGCCCGGTACCGGCAGAAGTCCCGGCGGCATGTCATTCTGGTGTACGACGGCGGCAGCGGGCCGAAGCCGCTGACACTGACCGGAGCTATCGACGTCACCTTCAGCGGCGCGATCAGGTCCGCCGACCGCTGGATCATCGACCATGTCCGTTCGCTGGGCGCTCGCGCCTCAATGACGCTCGTCGTCAGCTCCGACCGGGAGATACAGCGCTACTCGACGGCGCATGGGGCGAAGTTCGTCGATTCAGAGACCTTTATCGACGAACTGGCGGCGATGGGCATCGCTTTCGATGAAAACCGTCGGCGGGAAACGCGGAGAGCTGGCAGAGTGAACAAAAGCGCGCTTGGGCCACTCTCAGACAGCGAGGTCGATTACTGGCTCCGCCTCTTCGACAGAAAACAGTGACATCGATAATCTGCGTCTGTTTCTTGAGACAATTTATTATAATCCAAGGTCAATTGTTATTACCTACCCCCCTTAACCGACGACCGTAATCATGTCCGAAAGTCGTGCAATGAACAACGATCACTGGCGGGAACTTGAAGAGTGGCGAGGCAAAATCGACGAGATCGACCGCCAGGTGGCGGCACTCCTCTGCCAGCGCTTGCAGTTCGCCGGAAATATAAGCGCCGTCAAATCGAGAATCGGCGAGACCGTGCTTCAGCCTGAACGTGAAAAAGAAGTATTCGTCAACGTCCTCAGCCACGCGGATTCTCCGCTGATGAGCCAGGCGCTCGAAAAGATCTACCACTGCATTCTCAATGAATCGCGCCTCTTCCAGCAGGAGTGCAAGAACGGGCAACAGAACCATTCCGCCCGATAATCCGCAAACTTCCATGCCTCCCCGAAAATCTCCCCTTCGGCCAACCGCGCCGAGGGTTACGCTGCTGGCCATGGTGATCGCCGTGGCAGCCCTCCTGTTCGTGCCGGGCGTCAACACCATGCCGCCGAAGGGCGAGAAGGCCGCGATCACCATCCACCGGGGAGAGGGATTCCGCCAGATCGTCGAAGCACTGCACGACGCTGGGGCGATCCGCTTCCGCTGGCCGCTGCTCACCGCCGGGGCGCTGATTCCGCCGCTGCACAAGATCAAGCCGGGCCGGTACCTCCTTTCAGGCAACCATTCTACGGTGAGCCTGCTCTGGCATCTGCATTCGCACCCGCAGGACGAGGTGCGGGTCATGATTCCGAACGGCTTCGAGCAGCGCAAAATCGCCCGGATCATCGCCGTGAACCTCGACATCGATTCGACCGCCTTCATGGCCGCCTCGCGCGATCCGCGCCTGCTCGCCTCGCTCGGCATCGAAGGTGGGAACACCGAGGGGTATCTCTTTCCCGGCACCTACAACTTCGCCTGGGGCAGCACTCCGAAAGAGGTGATCACCTTCCTCACAGGGCGCTTCCGGGCGTTCTACTCCGACAGCCTGAAGCAGGCGGCGGCAAAAGCGGGATTCGACGAAAACCGCCTGCTCACGCTCGCATCGATCGTCGAGGCCGAAACGCCAATCGACGCCGAGAAGCCGCTCATCGCGAGCGTCTACCTGAACCGGCTGAAGAAAAAGATGCGCTTGCAGGCCGACCCGACGGTGCAATACGCCATTCCGGGCGAGAGCCGTCCGCTCTATTACAAGGATCTCGCCATCGATTCGCCCTACAACACCTACCGGAACGCAGGGCTACCGCCCGGGCCGATCTGCAACCCCGGGGAAGCGTCGATCCGCGCGGTGCTGAATCCGGCGAAGACGGACTATCTCTACTTCGTGGCGAACGGGCAGGGCGGTCACACATTTGCAACAACCCTCGCCGGACACGCCCGCAACGTCCAGCTCTACCGTGCTGCCAGAAAAGCGCAACAGCAGGCCGCAGGCGGCGGCAAGCTCTGAGGAATGGCTCCGGGTATGCCGCGGATAGCGGATATTATGTATATTCACAAAGTCAAACACTTTTAATTCCACCAACCAACTCTTAGGGAAATGCAGAAAAAGACGTTGTCTGACATATCGTTACAGGGAAAACGTGTCTTGATGCGAGTTGATTTCAACGTACCGCTCGATCAGGACAGAAACATCACCGACGAGAAAAGAATCGTGGAGGCACTGCCTTCGATTCGCAAGGTCATCGACGAGGGGGGGCGGCTGATTCTGATGTCGCACCTCGGCAGACCGAAAGGCAAGGTCAACCCGGCATTCTCCCTCGCTCCGGCGGCAAAGCGCCTCTCCGAGCTGCTCGACTGCCCGGTAACGATGGCGGGCGACTGCATCGGCACCGAGGTGATGCAGCAGGTGCTCGCCCTTCAGGACGGCGAGGTGATGATGCTCGAAAATCTGCGTTTCCATGCCGAAGAGGAATCGAACGATCCGGACTTCGCCAGGGAGCTGGCTTCGCTGGGCGAAATCTATGTCAACGACGCATTCGGCACCGCACACCGTGCGCACGCCTCGACCGAAGGCATCACTCACTATGTACAGACTGCGGTGGCGGGCTACCTCATCGAAAAGGAGCTGCGTTACCTCGGCACAGCGCTCAACGACGCAAAGCGTCCGTTCGTGGCCATTCTCGGGGGCGCGAAAATCTCCGGCAAGATCGACGTGCTGGAAGCGCTCTTCAACAAGGTCGATACGATACTGGTTGGCGGCGCGATGGTCTTCACCTTCTTCAAGGCACAGGGCCTCGAAGTCGGCAATTCGCTCGTCGAGGAGAACAAGCTCGAACTTGCCACCGCGCTGCTTGAAAAAGCCAAAGAGAAGGGTGTCCGCCTGCTGCTTCCCGAAGACGTCGTGGTGGCGGGCGAGATTTCCGCCGCCGCGCCTTCGCGTGTCGAGCCGGTAACGGCCATCTCCGAAGGCATGATCGGCCTCGACATCGGCCCCGCAACCATTGAAACTTACTCCAAAGAGATTCTCGGCGCGAAAACCGTGCTCTGGAACGGTCCGATGGGTGTGTTTGAAATCGATCAGTTTGCCCAAGGCACCTTCGCTGTCGCCCAGGCGCTTGCCGACTCGACCGCCAACGGCGCGATCACCATCATCGGTGGCGGAGACTCGGCAGCGGCCATCGCCAAGGCCGGACTGTCGGACAATGTAACGCATGTCTCGACCGGCGGCGGAGCGAGCCTCGAATTCCTCGAAGGCAAGGAGCTACCCGGCATCGCCGCCCTGAACGATTAGGCCATGCCGCGCATTGATCGTCACGGAAGCGGCTTCCGAACCGAATGAACAATCATGGGTGCTTCTGAAAAACAGCTCGACCGCGAGCGGCATATTTTCAGAAGCGCCCTCATTGCAAACACTGCTGAATGACCCGATACGACCAGCCATACATGCCCGGCGGCTTCCAGGTGATGCCTCCGGCGATCAAGGCGATCATCATCGCCAACGTGATCGTCTTCCTGTTCCAGAACACAGCTTTCGGCCCCTTTCTGACGACCGTTGGAGCGCTCTGGCCAATTGGATCCCACAATGCCGGAGGATACTCCTTCCAGCTCTGGCAACCCTTTTCCTACCTGTTCCTGCACGGAAGCTTCACGCACCTCTTCTTCAACATGTTCGCGCTCTGGATGTTCGGCGCGGAGATCGAGAACTACTGGGGCACAAAAAACTTTGTCACCTATTACTTCGTCTGTGGCGTAGGCGCGGCGCTCATCAATCTTGTGGCGACTGCCGGCGACCCCTATCCGACCGTCGGCGCATCAGGCGCTATTTTCGGCGTGCTGCTTGCGTTCGGCATGATGTTTCCCGAACGCTACATCTACATCTACTTTCTCCTGCCGGTCAAAACGAAGTACTTCGTGGCCGGTTACGCACTGATCGAGTTCCTCGCGGGCCTTGGCAACCGAACCATGGGTAGCGGCAGCAACGTCGCCCATTTCGCGCACCTCGGTGGCATGATTGTCGGCTATATCTATATTTTGATCCGGCGCAACGACGGGTCGATCAACAGGATGTTCAGGAAGTTCTCGCTCCCGAAAAAGCAGAAAGGCCCGGTTCTCTGGCAGGACGGCAGCAAGGATGACGATGTTTCGGAAGCCGAGATCGACCGGATTCTCGACAAGATTTCGAGCCGGGGGTACGACTCCCTGACCCCGGAGGAAAAACGCAAATTACTCAAGGCAGGCAAACGCTGATCCTCCGGCAGCGCAAACCTGCACCATACGCACCACTCCGGCATGAAAAGCAAAAAGGACGGCCGCATTTTCGAGCGTGCCCGCAAGGCCGCCGAAGAGACGTTGCGTGACCCCGAAAAGATCAGGAATGTCATCGACACCGCCCTGCACATGGCTGGTAGCGCGAGCACTTCGTCGCCGTTTCATGAGCTGACAGACAAGTTCCAGGCGCTCATCAGGCTTGTTCGCGCCTACATCAACCGCCAGTACCGGATCGTGCCGTGGCAAACGATCACCCTTGCCGTTGCAGCGCTCATCTACTTTGTCAACCCGCTCGACGCGATTACCGACTTTCTCCCGCTGGTCGGATTCTTCGATGACGCCGCCGTGCTCACCGCCGTGCTCGCCTCGATCAACCACGACCTCAATGCCTTCCTCGAATGGGAAAAAAGCGTCGCTCGAAACCCGGAGCCGATGCCGCGAGTGATCGATGCCGATTTCGAGGAAGTGAAGGTGGAAAAAACAATTGATAATGGATAGTTGACAATTGATAGTTGTGGATGAATAATCGGGTAATAAAACGCTGTATTCTCTCTTGCATTGTCTGTGTCTGTCCGCTTCTTGCATTCGTCCACTCAGTCTACTTCGTCTATTTCAGCGACCTGACGGAGCGATAACCTATGCGGGGAACTGTTCAAATTCGGAGTTA
Source organism: uncultured Chlorobiaceae bacterium (assembly GCA_964476855.1). Classification (GTDB taxonomy): domain Bacteria; phylum Bacteroidota; class Chlorobiia; order Chlorobiales; family Chlorobiaceae; genus Chlorobaculum. Next base: position 48 of record CAYZCF010000041.1, on the reverse strand, counting down.
AGTAACCTTTTGTGTGGGATTTTGGCCCATCTTTGAGGTCAGAAAAAA
>CAYZCF010000040.1:260-17826 GCA_964476855.1 uncultured Chlorobiaceae bacterium | reverse complement strand
CGCTACTATGCCGAAGTGGAGACCCGCCTCGGCGAGCTGCCGGCAGCACCCTGCAACCCGGAGCAGATCAACCAGGTCTTCCTGAACATCGTCGTCAACTGCGCCCACGCCATCGCCTCGCAGAAGCGGCACGATAAGGGACGGATCGTCATCGAGACCGGAAACGGAGATGACAATGTGTGGTGCACCATCACCGATGACGGGCCAGGCATCCCGGAACAGATCAGGAACAGAATCTTCGAGCCTTTCTTCACCACCAAGGATCCCGGCAAAGGCACCGGCCTCGGTCTGAGCATCTCATACGACATCATCGCCAACAAGCATGGCGGCAGCCTCACCGTCTCCTGCCCACCGGAAGGAGGCTCGGTCTTCACCATCCGGCTGCCGCTGAAAGCCGCCGAAGTATTGATACCATCATGAAACAACGTGACGAACTTGCCATCCTTTTCGTCGATGACGAGTCTGACATTCTCCACTCGCTCGACCGCTTCCTGAGAAGGGAGGAGTACCGGAAATTCTTCGTGGACAATGCTGCGGAGGCGCTCGAACTGCTCACCGGAACCCCTGTCGATCTGGTCGTTTCCGACCTTCGGATGCCGGTCATGAACGGTCTCGAGCTCATCAAGGAGGTCAAGCGGCTCTACCCCGGTACGCTGCGGATGATCGTCAGCGGCTCGCAGGACATCGAGCAGATCATCGAATCGGTCAACAAGGGCGAGATTTTCCGCTTCATTCCCAAGCCTGTCGAACCCGATTCGTTCAAGAACATCCTGAACGACGCCCTCGACTACTACTGCATGAAGCTCGAACGCGAAGAGCTGTTCGACGAAATTTCGCTCAAGAACGGGCAACTGACCGAGGTCAACGCCACGCTCGAAAAACTCGCCAACGACCTGAAAAGAAGCGAGGCGCAGTTCCGATCGATGAACGACGCGGCGCAGGACGCCGTCTTCATGCTCGACGGCAGCGGCCTGATCCGCTACCGGAACACGGCGGCGGAGGTGATGTTCGGCTACCGGAGAAGCGAGCACCCGGAGCAGCCGGTCTCCGAAATCTTTCCTGAACCCTCGACGGCACTAAAGCTAAACGAATTGATATCAAGCTATCCTGCCCTTCTGGCCAAGAGCTGCGACAGACTGGTCATCCAGACCGAGGGGGTCCGAAAGGATGGTTCCCGCCTGCCACTCGAAATTTCGCGCGGGTGCGTGCACCTCGAAAGCGGCCCGCACAGCGTGCTCATCGCGCGTGACATCACCACGAGAATCGAGGCGGAGAGGAGCCGCAAGCACTACGAAACCATGCAGAAAGAGCTGGAGTCGCAGATCGAGAAAAAGCTCCTGCAAAGCCAGACCCCCATCACGCTCCGGAATATCGAAATCAGCTACCTGATGCACTCCTCCGGACATCTCGATGGCGACTTCACCGAGCTGATCGAGTACGACCCGTTGCAGGCCGACCTGCTCATCGGCGACGTGATGGGCCACGGCATCCAGTCGGCTCTGGTGAGCGCCGGGCTGAAGTCGCTCTTCCTGAAGAGCATCGCCGAAGAGCGCAACAGCCCGGAAGCGCTGCCACCGCTGGAGCGCATCGTAGGAAAAATCCACGAGCGGTGCATTCGCGAGCTCATCGATCTCGGCATGTTCGCGACCCTTCTTTTCCTGCGGCTCGACCTGAAAAACCGGTGCGCCTCTTTCGTAGATTGCGGTCACAACCCGATCATTCATCTGCCGTCAAAGACGGGACGCTGCCGTCTGGTCAAGGGCGGCAATCTGCCGATGGGGATGATCGAAAAAGAGGAGTACCGGCAGTCGGAGTTCGCCGTCGATGAGAACGACTTGCTCGTACTCTACTCCGACGGCATCACCGAAAACCGCTCGCCCGGCGACGAGCTTTTTGGCATCGAGCGCTTCACCGCGCTCCTCGAAGAGCACGCCGCGCTGCCGACCGAGGCGATGGTCGAAAAAATCGAGGTGGCGCTCATGGAGTTCTGCGACTGCACCAACTTTGCGGACGATGTCACCTGCATCGTCGTCAGGATCCGCGGTGCTGCCGCGCGCACGGATAACGGCTGAGAACCGAAGCGCGTGGTTTTGCATCGAACCCTTGCCGGCGCACTGATGACAACCCGACCGAAAAACCCCGAAAAGCACCCCCCGTCAACGAACATGAACAGCCCTGCAAAGGAGGCCAGAGCGCTGGAAAAGCGGCTCGGCGGGCGCTCGAAGGCTCGGCGCGGCTGGCGGCGGCGCGTAGCGTTCGCCGTGAGCACGGCGCTCTCCGAGCTGATCGTGCGGCTGATCGAGATTGGCGTGGCGCTTTCGGTGACGCTCCTGGCCTTCGTGCCGGTGCTGCTCGCGCGGCTCGCGCACCGGCTGCCCGCCGGAAAGCCGGTGTTCTCGAAGCGCGCCGTGTTTGGTCGTTCGGGCAAACCGCTGACGCTTCTGAGCTTCGACGGGCTTTCGGGCGGCATGGCCACGCTGCCGTGGTTCCTGGAGCTGTTCACCGGACGGCTCGCCCTTGCGGGCACGGCGATCCGTGACTGGCAGCCCGCCGCCGCGCCGGAGCAGGGGTACATCAGCATGGTGAAACCGGGCATCGTTTCGCTCTGGAACGTCCGCCAAAGCAGCCGGATCGCCCACGAGGGGCGCGAGGCCACCGAGTGGGAGTACATCTTCAGCAAGCGTCCGGCGTACGACTTCCTGCTGATCCTGCGCGCGCTTCCGGCCCTGCTCTTTTCCGAAAAGGAGGCCTCGCCGTCACCGCTCTTCAATCTGCTTGACCTGAAGATCGACAACATCTCGATGCGCGAGGCGATCTCGATGATCCGGCAGTCGATCGAAGAGCAGCGGCAGTCGGCCATCTTTTTCGTCAATCCGGACTGCATGAACAAGAGCGTCACCGACCGAGGCTACCGCAAGGCGCTCGCCTCGGCGGATCACATCCTGCCAGACGGCATCGGGCTGGTGATCGCGGGCAAGATGCTCGGCACTCCGCTCTGCGAAAACATCAACGGCACCGACATGCTGCCGTTTCTGTGCGAAATGGCGGCAAGCGAGAAGCGCTCGATTTACCTGCTCGGCGGCAAGCCCGGCGTGGCGGAAAAGGCGGGCGACGCCATCGCGCAAAACCACGGCGTCACCATCGCGGGCGCGATGCACGGCTACTTCGACCGTGAAACGGAAAGTACTGGTGTGATCGAAGCCATCAACCGCTCGAACGCCTCGATTCTGCTCGTGGCCTTCGGTGCGCCGCTCCAGGAGCAGTGGATCGTCCGCCACCGCGCGGCACTCCGCCCGGCGATCCTCATGGGCGTCGGCGGCCTGTTCGATTTCTTTTCGGGAAACATCCAGCGAGCGCCGCGCTGGATGCGGGAAATCGGGCTGGAGTGGGTCTACAGAATTTTGCAGGAGCCCGGAAGGATGTGGAAGCGCTATGTAATAGGCAATCCGCTGTTTCTCTACCGGGTCATGAAATGGAAAGTGCTTGGCCAAAGCTCGAACCCAGGAAATCAATGGAACTCGATCCAACCGTCCGCCGGGAACTGATCCGGAAAATCGGCGGCAACATCCGGCCATCGCTCCGGCTCCGGGGCAAAATGAAGGTTGCCGCCTGGGAGAACACCATCCGCCTCTCCTACCTTGCCAAGCGCCTGCTCGACATCGTGGTTTCGACGCTCGCGCTTGTCGCGCTGCTGCCGGTTTTCATCGTCACGGCGCTCTCGATCGTAGTGGAAAATCCGGGGCCGGTCTTCTTCGTGCAGACGCGGGTCGGCAGGAACGGACGCCACTTCCGCTTCTACAAGTTTCGCTCGATGGTGGTCAACGCCGAGAAGCTCAAGTCAGAACTCGCCGCGCAGAACGAGTCGAAGGATGGCGTAATCTTCAAGATGAAAAAAGACCCGCGCATCACCCGCACGGGGCGCATCATCCGCAAATTCAGCATCGACGAGCTGCCACAGCTCATCAACGTGCTCAAGGGAGACATGAGCCTGGTGGGGCCGCGCCCGCCGGTGCCGAAGGAGGTGGAGCAATACACCCTCGAACAGCGCAAGCGGCTGCACGCCATTCCCGGCATCACGGGGCTGTGGCAGGTCAGCGGCAGGAGCGACATTCCGTTCACCGATCAGGTTCGGCTCGATTTGCAATACATCCAGAGCGCGGGCGTCATCAACGACCTGCGCCTTCTCCTGAGAACCATCCCTGCCGTGCTCAGCGGCAAGGGCGCATACTGAAGGAAACCGACATGAAATTCACGCTCGACAACATCGACGGCCAACTGGTGGGCATCGCGGAGCTGGAGGGACGGCTCGACGCCCGCAACAGCAAGCCTTTGCAGAAAACCTTCCTCGAATGGCTGGAAAAGACGCCGTTCCTCGTGTTCGATTGCAGTCTGCTCGATTTCATCGACAGCAGCGGCTTGGGAGCCATCGTAGGCTGCCTGCGCAAGGCGCTCGAAAAAGAGGGCGATCTGAGGCTTGCCGGACTGAACGAAAAGGTGGGCATGGTCTTCGAGCTGACGCAAGCGAAGCGGCTCTTTTCGATCTTCGCCAACGGAGGCGAGGCGGCTTTGTCGTTCGCCGCCAAACCGGTTTCAGGTACAGGGCGATGAAAACCATTCTGGCCGTCAGGGAAGAGGAGTTTGCGTGGGCGCACGAGGCGTTTCCCTGCGTCCATCCGCTGCTTCTGCCACTGTGCAACAAGCCATTTGTCGAATACCTGATCGACCTGGCGATCCTGACCGGCAGCTCGGCTGTCCGCATTCTTTGCGATGGCGGGCTTGGCCCGGTGGAGCGCTATTGCGAGGATGGCAGCCGCTGGGGCATCGCGCTCTCCTACGGAAGCCTTCATGCCGATGACACCGTGCCGATCATGCTCGGCAAGAACCGCAGGTTTTGCGGCAGCGAGCGGATCATGGTCGTCAGCGGCTTCTCGTTCATCCGTTACGACAAACGGCTCGACTACAAAAGTCTGACCAGTTCGCGGCCCGAAGGCGAGTGGGTCACGAGCCCCGGCGGCGGCATCACGCTCTCCGGCCCACCGGAGCAGGCGCGGGCGGAGGGAACCGGTGCACCGCTGTCGCTCATGCCGCTCGACAGCATGGCGAGCTACTACCGCGCCTCGATGGAGGCGCTCGAAACCGGCACCGACCGCTACGTGCTGCCGGGCTACGGCGGCGAACCGGGTTGCGCCATCGGCAGAAACGTGGTCATCAGCAAATCGGTGCAGATCCGCAAGCCGGTGAGCATCGGCAACAACGTCCAGCTCCTCGGCGACACGATCATCGGCCCCTCGGCCATCATCGGCAGCAACGTCATCATCGACCACGAAAGCTCGGTGGAATCGAGCATCGTGCTCGACAACACCTACATCGGCGAACACCTCGAAGTCAACGGGCGCATCGCCTCGGGCAACCGGCTCAACGATCCGGTAAGCGGCGCGTCGATCGAGATGGAGGATCCGCACCTGCTCGACAGCATCAAAAAGAGCCGAGCCCTGAGCGCCCTTCCGCGAAAAATCGCGCACGCCCTCGCCGCGCTCGTTATGATCGCTGCGCTCTCCATTCCGTTCCTTCTCCTCGCGCCGCTGCTCAGGTTTGGCGGACGGTGGAGATCGGCCCGGATCGAGTGCCATGCCGAAAATCCCGGCGGCACCATCGCACTCGGCAAGGTCGAACTCGACGCCGCAAACGCGCCGGGGGCGATAGCATCAGCGCTTTCGCTGGATCGCTATTTCTGGCTCTTCCGGGTGCTCACCGGCCAGCTCGCGCTCATCGGCAGCTCGCCGCTTCCGGCTGAGGAGCCGCATCCGAACACTCCGTCGAACGCGCTCGCCTACCGGCCCGGCCTCTTCAGCTACGCCGAAGCCGAAGAGTGGCCCGCAACCGGCGGCGACGCAGCCATCGTCGAGCGCTACCACCTCTTGCACAGCGGCCTGATCACGGACATCGGCCTCTCCTTCAAGGCATTCATCAACCGCTTTCAGGAAAAAAGCACTGTATGAACATTACCGAAACATCAAAAAACGGCGTCGTCATCGTCGCCCTTGAGGGCAACCTCGATGCACTTTCGGCTCCGAAACTCCGAGGCAGCCCTCCGGTTGCCGACCCGAAAACGGCGGTTGTCCTCGATCTGGAAAAGGTGGGTTTCATGGACAGCAGCGGCCTGGGAGCCATCGTCGGCGCGGCCAGGGAGAAAGACGATCCGGTTTGCGGCATCGTGCTCTCCTGCATGAACGACAAAGTGCGCAGGACCTTCGAGACTACCAAGGCCCAGAGACTTTTCCATATTTTCGACGACACCTCGGCCGCCGTCGATTTCGCGGCAACCCGGCAAATCGCCCGCACATGAGCAGCATCATCACACTTACCCTGCCGGGCGATCCGCTCTTCACTGAGGTTGCCCGGCAAACCACAACCTCGGTGGCCAGTCTCCTGACCGACGAGAACCATTCCGCATCCGATGAGACGCAATTCGTCCACGACTTCGAACTGGCCGTCAGCGAAGCCTTTACTAACTCGGTGAAGTACGCCGGAGAGCACGACACTCCGCCGACGGTCACGCTCACCTTCGAGCTGGAAAAACGGCGGCTCACGCTGAGCCTGCGCGACGCCAACGAGCCATTCAGCATCGAAACGCCCGCGCCCGACATCGAGAGCTATCCCGAAAACGGCTACGGCCTCTGGATCATCCGCAGGGTGATGGACAGCGTCACCTACCGACGGGAAGAAGATTCGAACATCATCACCATGTCAAAAACGCTCTAACCGATGGTCACGGTCGTCATCGTCAGCTTCAATACGCGTGAGATTCTCTCGAACTGCCTCGACGCGCTCTTCAAAAGCGGCATGGGCAGGGAGATGGAGGTCTTCGTCGTGGACAACGACTCCCGCGACCGGTCGGCGGAGATGGTCGCCGAGCGCTTCCCCGAGGCGCGGCTCATTGCCAACAAGCAGAATCTCGGCTTCGCGGCGGCCAACAACCAGGCGTTCCGGCAAGCCACCGGCGAGTACATCGTGCTGCTCAACCCCGACGCCTACGTCGGCCCGTCGTCGATTCCCAACGCCGTGCGCTTCATGGACGAGCACCCAGAGTGCGGCCTGTGCGGCGGCAAGATCATATCGCCGGCGGGACGGCTGGAGCCATCGGCCCGCCGCTTCCCATCGCCCCTGACCAAGCTGCTCACCCTCTCGGGCCTCCGGGCGAAGTTTCCGCAATCGCGCTGGCTGAACTGGCACGAGTTCGGCGACTTCGCTCACGACCGCCCGATGGAGGTGGACTGGGTGCCCGGTACCTTCACCATCGTGCGCAAGGCGATGCTCGACAAGATCGGCCCCTTCGACGAGCGCTTCTTTATCTATTACGAGGAGACCGACCTCTGCCTGCGGGCCAAAAAGGCGGGCTGGAAGGTTTATTTCATCCCGGACGCCGAGGTGATGCACATCGGCGGGGCGAGCAGCAAGACGCGCAAAGACAAGACCTTCGACAGCGCCGCCTCACAGGTGCTCTCCTTCCGTATGCGCAGCGAGTGGCTCTACTACCGCAAAAACTACGGGCTTGCGACGATGCTCGCGAGCGCAGGCATCGAGCTGCTGTGGTTCTCCATGCGTTACCTGAAAAACCTTCTGATTCCGACTGGTGACGCCGCACGAAAAAAAGAGATGGCCCGCTCGACCATGAGCCAGATCACTCGCTCGGTCTCCGACACGCAGTTTGGACAGTTTTCGCCGCCAATTCCCTGGTAAGTGCTGATGGCGCTCTTCAGCAACATACGAGCCGACCTGAAAACCTACGACGGCCAGTGGAGCCAGCAGGGGTTCTGGGTGATGATTGTCTATCGTTACGGACGGTGGCGTTACGGCATCAAAAACAGCGTGCTGCGCAAGCCCTTTTCGCTGCTCTACCGATTCCTGTACAAAATCGCGCAGATTCTCACCGGCATCGAGCTGCCCTGCGAAGTGCCGGTTGGTAGGAACTTCCGCATCGACCACTTCGGCGACATCGTCATCAGCGGCTACGCGAGCTTCGGCGACGACTGCATTATCCGCAACGGCGTCACTGTGGGGCTGAAGAACATCGATGAGAAGGCCGCGCCGAAGATCGGCAACAACGTCAACATCGGCGCAGGCGCCAAGCTGCTCGGCAACATCACCATCGGCGACAACGTGGATGTCGGAGCCAATGCGGTGGTCATCGCCTCGGTGCCCGCGAACTCAATCGCCGTGGGCATTCCGGCCAGAATCATCCCGAAAAAGTCCTGACCGACAACTCTGCTTCATGAGACGAACCGAACTGTTTTTCCCGCGCCACTTCCGGCAAACCGGCGCGATTCCCGGCGACTCCCGATTCAGGCGAGCGAGCCTGTTGCTGTATTCGCTCCTCCTCTTCTTCCTTTCGGCGTGCAGCTCCATTTCGCCGAAAGAGACCACCGTCAGCAAAAAAGGCGAGAACAACTTCAAAACCGAGCTGCCGAAAAAGGTGCAGGAGTTCGCCACGCCCGACCGGCTCAAGGCGCTCAACACGCAGGAGGTTTTCCAGTACCGCCTCGGGCCAGGAGACATGATCAGCATCCTGGTGTGGCGACGGCCCGAGCTGTCGCAGGAGGGCATTCTCGTCTCACCCGACGGCTTCCTTGCCGTGCCGAGAATCGGCAACGTTCAGGTGCTCGGCATGACCGTCGCCGAGGTGAAAGCTCTGGTCACGTCGAAACTCGAATTCTTCTACATCGAACCCGAAGTGACCATCCGCGTCCAGGAGTTCCACAACAACAAGGCCTTCGTGCTCGGCAGGGTGAGCAAACCGGGAGTCGTCAACTTTCCCGGCAAGGGCACGCTGCTCGAAGCTCTCGCGCTGGCGGGCGGCATTCCCGACCAGAACAAGGACACCTCGCTCACCAAGTGCGCCATCATCCGGGGCAACGACATCATCATCTGGATCGACCTCCAGGATCTGCTGCGCAACGGCAACATGGCGCTGAACGCACCGGTCAGGAACAACGACGTGATCTACATTCCGGAATCTTCGGACGAAATGGTCTATGTGCTTGGCGAGGTGCAGACGCCGGGCGCGATCCAGATCAGGAGCGGCATGACGGTGCTCAAGGCGGTGATGCTGGCCGGAGGCATCAACAAGAATGCCGATCCCGAAAAGGTGTTCGTCATCCGCCAGCAGACACTCAAGGGCGACGTCATCAGGGTGAACCTGAAAAATCTGCTCGAAAAAGGGGATTTCTCGCAGAATTTCAACCTGATGCCCAACGACATCGTTTACGTCAGCCCCGGCGGTATGACCAAACTCAACTATTCCATCGAAAAGATTTTGCCCTCCATGCAGATTCTGAACCTCGGCGTCGGTCAGTCCAGCTTCATTTACGGCACTCCGTAGCAATCAAGACAGCTTAGTTCCCTTGCAGAAACCCTCGTTAACCATCATCCCCTCCGTTCCGGTCTGGAATCAGGGCGAAACGTTGCGGTTCGACCGTAAATTTTACGATGGTCTCCTGCGCTATGCCGAACTCTGGCCGGGGCCGGTCACCTGCGTGATGGCGCAAAGCAGCTTCCCGCTGCCCAACTTCGGCGTCGTCGAGGCAACGCCTGGCGCGATGCCATTCACCTGCATCGTGCTCGGGGAAAACGAAATCGTCGGTAGCAAACACATCGCCAACGCCGCTATCGTCCTCGCTTCGGCCGATGCCCACGACCAGCTCCACATCGCCGCCCTGTGCCAGGAGAAAGGGGTACGATGCGTTTACGTCATCGAGTACATTCCCGAAACCCGTTACCAGATCGCCGCTCTCGACAATCGCAATCCCGCCGCGGCGCTTCGCCAGAGACTCTACCTCTGGCTCGGCGAGCGCAAACGGCGCAAGGCGTTCGAACTGAGCGACGGGCTTCAGTGCAACGGCACGCCGGCATTCAACGAGTACAGCGAAGCGCCGAACCGCCTGCTTTACTTCGACACGCGGGTCTCGAAAAAGCAGATCATCGGCGACGGAGAGCTCGAAACGCGCCTTGCCACGCTCAGGGAGAAAAAGCCGCTCCGGCTGGCCTTCTCCGGACGGCTCGTGGCCATGAAGGGGGCGGATCACCTCGTCCGGCTCGCCCTGAAACTCAAAAAACTGAATCTCCCGTTCCACCTCTCCATCTACGGGGCGGGCGACCTGGAAGCGGAGATAAAACGGTATATCGAAAGGAACGAGCTGAACGAGCTGGTAACGATGGAAGGGGCGGTGGACTTCCACCGGCAACTGCTGCCCGACCTGAAGGCGAAGGTCGATCTTTTCGTCGCCCTGCACCGCCAGAGCGACCCCTCGTGCACCTACCTCGAAACCCTCTCCTGCGGCGTACCGATCGTTGGTTACCGCAACCAGGCTTTTGGAGGGATTCTCGATCTTGCCGAGGTTGGCTGGGGAGTCAGGCCCGATGACATCGACGCGGTCTCATGGATGATTCTCCGGCTCGATCTCGCTCGCCAGGAGATTGCCGAAAAGTCGAGAAACGCCGCTGGCTTCGGTCGCCAGCACGATTTCGACACCACCTACAGGAACCGGATCGAGCACCTGCTCTCCATAACCAATGGACGGAAACGCTCATGAACGAGAAAGTCAACATCGCCTTCGCTTCCGACAGGAACTACATCCAGCACCTCTCCGTCGTGCTGGTTTCGCTGCTTTTCAACAACCGCGAGCTGGCGTTCACCGTCTACATCAGCAGCAGCATGACGCCGAAAGACCGGCGCAACATCGATCAAATCGTGAAAGGGTACGACTGCAAGGTGAGGCATCTCACCGTTTCGGACGACCTCTTCGTCACGCTGGCCACCGAACACCCGATGTATCCGAAAGGCAACAGAAGGTGCTCTACCTCGATTCGGACATCGTCGTCAACGGCTCGATCCGTGAGCTGTACGAGACCGATCTCGGCGACGCTTATGTCGGCGCGATCGAAGACCCCGGTTTCGACCGCCACAACAAATTGCGGATGGACAAGTCGGCGCTCTATTTCAACTCGTGCATGATGCTCATCAATCTCGGGAAATGGAAAGAGACCGGTCTCCAGCAAAAGATCATCGACTTCATTGAAAAACACCCGGAGGAGATCTGGTTTCCCGACCAGCACGGCCTGAATTCGGTCATCAACGGCAGATGGAAAAAGGTGCCGCTGAAGTTCAACCAGTTTTCATCGCTGTTCGACGCCGACTTCGAAAGCCGGTTCGACTGCTTCGGCAAGGAGGAGCTTCAGGAGGCCCGTACGAAACCGGTCGTCATTCACCACACATCGGAATCGAAGCCCTGGCACTTCAAAAACAGCCACCTGTATAAAAGCTTTTACCGGAAGTATCTGAAAATGACGCCGTACCGGCACACCATCTACTCCGACCTGAAACCACTGCATCTGTTGAAATCGATGACCCCGAAGGATCTCAAGAGCGCCATCAAGAGGGTGCTGAAAAAACAGGCCGGTTGACTCACGGAAGCCATCTTGCTGTCGTGTCAATGGCAAACGGTTCTGCATCCGCCGTCATTGCGAGCCTGCTATATCCGGGCCGATACCAGACTCGAACACTGTAACAATGCACTCGGTTGGAATAGATTGCCGCGTCCCGACTTGTCGGGACTTTTCATGAACAAAGATTGTTTTGCCAGTATTTCACTCTATCGGCAACTGATGTATGTGGTGGAAGCTGGCAGCAAGCGATTTGGCTGAAGCCCCGGAATTTTTCTGGCTGGCTCTCCCCGGCTTGAAAGCCGGGGCAATGTGAATGGAAGAGAGCCGAATGTCCGACGGGCTAAAGCCCACCTGAGTACCATTGGATTGCCACATCCATGAGCGGGCTGCTTACGCTCCTCAGCAATGGCCCCGTCCTGAAAGCTTTCGGGACGGTTGATGGAACAGAAAAATCAGGGTTTTCGCCCAAGTTCTTTTTCAATGTTGTTTCCACTTTTTCCCTGAGCAGATACACACTGTTCAAAGTTCCTGTGCGGTAACCAGCCGGATACGGGAAACTCGCAATGACGAGAAAAAACAATGACATGAAATCAGAACCCGCAAGTACTCCCTCGTCATCGCGAGTCCCGACCTGTAGGGAGGTGGCGATCCATCCCGGTCGAGTACTTCGTTTCAAAGTATGCGTGCGGCATTTGACCTGATACGGGAATCTTGCGATGAGGGATATCCATCACTGGAGGTGCAGGCTGGCATGGTGAAATCAAAAAACACTGGACTGACCCATTCATTGGTCTGTTTTGCCCTGACACACCACTACCCACTATGAGCCTAAAGGAAAACGCGCAGAAAAAGCTTGTCAGCAATGCGGTGTCGGGCATCATGGCGACCGTCGTCTATATGCTCAGCCGGTTGCTGCTGACGCCGTTCATCCTGCACTACCTCTCGTTGAGCGAGTTCGGCCTCTGGTCGCTCTGCTTCATCATCCTCTCCTACGCGGGCATGGGTGGATTCGGCGTGAACAGCACCTATATCCGCTATGCGGCGCGTTACCTCGCCGAGGGGCGGGAGGAGGAGATCAGCCGCCTGCTCTCGACCGGCGTGGCCTATATGTTTCTCTTCTGCTCGCTCTTTTACGCGGGCCTCTCGCTGGCGATGCCGTTCCTGATGGTGCGGTTCAACGTCGAAGTCGCGCAGCGGGCGGTGGCCACGACGCTGATTCTCGGCACGGCGATCGTCTTCAGCATCGAGCTGGTGCTGGGCGGCTTCCGCTTCATCATCAACGGAATACATGAGTTCGCCAAAGAGAGAATGGTCACGACGGGTGCCGGACTGATCGAAATCGGCGCAATCATCGGTTTCCTCGCGCTCGGCTCCGGAGTGAAGGGGCTGCTCTACGCCTACGCGCTGCGGCTCGTGCTCGAAACGCTCGGCTGCTGGTTCATCGCCAAGTCGCTGCTGCCGTCGCTGCGCGTCTCGCTGCGGCTTTTCAGCCGCGAGCATCTGCGGCACTTTTTCGGTTTCGGCGGCAAGGTGCAAGTGCTTGGAATGCTCGGCATCTTCCTGACCGCCATCGACCGGCTCTTCATCACCGCCATTTCGGGACTTGCCGCCGGAGGTTTGTTCGAAATCGGGCGGAAACTCCCTTCGGCGGCCAGCGGTATAGCTTCCTCTGCTTTTGGGCCTTTTCTCTCCACGGCGGCGCATCTCGAAGGTGAATGGACTGGAGAGAAGTGGAAAACTCCCAAAGAGCGCGCCATCACCTATCTCACGGTCGCGCTGACCTCAGCCGCGGTAGCGATCGTTCCCATAGTTTTTCTCGACCGGGTGCGCCTCTGGCTGCCCGTCAATAGCTGGATGGCCGCGTTGGCCGCCGCCGGAACGGGCGTGCTGCTTTTCGTGCTGCTCGACCGTTCGTTCAAAACCGAAAACCGCCTGGAGAGCGCCGAGCTGAAAAAGCTCTACCTCGACGGCATCCGCTTCACCAATATCATCAACTCGCTGCTGTTCGGATTCCTCGTCGCCATGGCCCGCCCGCTGATCGATGTCTGGGTCGGGACGAAATATCCCGGTGCCGCCGAAGTCATGATCTTTCTCTCCATCGCTTACTCGATCCAGCTCTGCACCGGCCCGGTTAACCTTCTTTTCAGAGGTATCGATCGAAATGGACGCGAGTTCGAATACATGCTGGTGCAGACATTGCTCATGGTGCTCTGGATTCCCGCCGGAACGACGGTCTGGAGACTCTCCGGTGCCGCCGCAGCCATCGCCGCCAGCTCGCTGTTCAGCACCCTGTTCCTCATCTGGCGCAGTAACAACACCTTCGCCATCCGCACGGGCGAATTTCTCGTCCACAGCGTGCTGCCGGTCCTTATTCCGGTTTTGCCGGGATTGGCGATTTACGCCATTTCACAGCTCTGGCCGCAGACCGGACGCCTGAACCTGATGATCCAGATTCTCTTGTGCGGCACGCTCTTCGTGCTCGTGAGCGCCGGGCTGCTCTGGAAATTCGTGCTCGACGATGCCGAGAAAGCCAAAACCCTCGAACTGCTGCCACTGAAAAAAACATCGGCATGATGAAGGAAAACGCACCGAAAGAGGCGCTGCCATTCGGCAAGCCGAACAAACCGATCGACATAGCCGGTTTTCTCAAGCGGTACGGACTCTTCGTGCTCGTGATCGGCGCGTTCCTGTTCACCCTCACCGTGCCGCTCGTGCTGCTCATCAGCAAACCCAATTACGAGGTTCACGCCCTCATGAGAATCGACCCGGTCATCCCTTCGGTCATCACCAAATCCGAAGACCCGTCGATCATGAGCTACTATTCCGATTACTCAAACACGCAGGCGCGGCGAATGATGGATTTCGACGTGCTCGAAACGACGGTCAAAAAACTGACCCCCGATCAGCGAAACTCGATCTTTCCGCCGAACCTCCCTTCGGCGACCTGCGCCGAGATAGCCGGAATCATCATCAAGGTCAACCCCGTGCCGGGCACGCACCTTATCGACATCGGCGTTTCCGGGCCGAAGAAAAAGGGGCTTGCGCCGCTGGTCAACACCCTGATGCGCGTCTACCTCGACAAGATGAGAAGAGGCAACGAGATGCAGGATAACGAGCGGCTGGTCTACCTCAAAAACGAACAACAGGCCTTGAGCAATGACATCGCAGCCATCGAGGAAAAACTCAATCTGCTTACCAAGGATATTTCGACGGCCGATTTCGGGGAAACCAACAATATGGCCAGCAAAAAGAGTGAAGAGCTTCAAAAGGCTGCTGTCAGCGCATTCACCGAACGGGTTTCTTCGAAAAACCAGTTCAGTGAGACGGAAAAAAACAGCCAGCAGCTCAAAAAACTGAGCCTCAATCCCATGGTGGAGGAAATGGTGGTCGGCGATCAGTCGCTTGATTTCACCAGCTCGTGGACCTATCAGCAGCAGCAGCAGCTCCGGAGCACCACGGACGGCCTGACGCCTAACAACCCCGACCGCATCTACGTCGAGCAACGCATGAAGGCCATGCGCGACTACGAGAAAAAGTTGCAGAACGAAGTGCGCAACACCGCGAAAATGATCGTGTACGGCAAACGCGATTACGAGCAGAACAGGGAGCTGATCCTGAGCAGGAACAAAGCTGAAAAAGCCAAAAATACCGAAGAGGAGCTGCTGAAGGAGCTGGACAAGACCAGGCAGGAGTCGGTACGCATCTCGCTCGGACTGCACCTCGGCGAAGCGCTCAAATCGAAGCTGAAGCACAAGCGCGATCTGCTCGACCAGATCGACACCCGCATCCACGAGCTCGAACTCGAAGGCAAGGCCCCGCTGCACGTCGCCATCGAATCGCTGGCCCGCGAACCCGAAAGCCCGGCGGGTTCCAACACGAAAAAGCTGATGCTGGTCTTCTTCGCCTTCTCGTTCGGCTCGGTCGGCGTGCTCTTTGCGGCAGTCGATTTTCTCGACAACCGGATCCGGCGGAAGGAGGATATAAAGGCGGCGCTCGGCTATCCTCCGGCAAAAGAGATTCCCGAATCCGCCGAAAAGAAGCCGCTCCTCGACGTGCTGGAACTCGCGCCCGGCGACCCCGCCGCGCAGGCGATCCGGAGCCTCGCGGTGAAACTTGTTCACGAAAACCGGCAGAGTGGCTCGAAGATCATTCTCTTCAGCGGCGTCGAGCGACAGACCGGCACAACCTCGCTCGCCTGGAACTGCGCGCGGGCACTCGGTTTGCTTGCGCCAAAGGTTCTGCTGATCGAAGCCGCCACCAACGCGCCGCCGCTCAGCAAACTCAACGGTCTCGCCAAGGAACCCGCCGGAGTGCGGGAGCTGCTGGCGGGCACGAAATCGCCTGAAGAGGTGATTGTCAGCGGTGGAGAAGGATCGACCGACACGCTCTACCACGGAGAGGCGGCAGCGGGCATCGCGCCGCAACAGCGCCTGCCCGGAATACTCGCCGCTCTCCGGGAGCGATATGACTTTATCTGCATCGACGCGCCGCCGGTGCTGGAGAGCAACCTGACCGAAAACCTCGCGCTCCATGCCGATATCGTCACGCTCGTCGCGCTTGGCGAGAGCACGATGTACCGCGACCTGCGGGCCGCCGCCGAGGTGTTCGTGCGGCTGGAGGTTCCGGCGATCATGCCGATCCTGAACTGGGGCGGTCCGGCCAAAAGTTCGACCATCGACAGGCTTCTCGAAAAACCGCCGGAGTTTCTCGACAGAATAGAAACCGGAAAACTCGAAGCGCTGCTCCGCAATCTCCCGTCAGGAGACCGCCTGTTCGACCTCGCCGCCAGCGTGCTCGCTTCGCTCAAAAAGGCGGCCAAACCGAAGAAATCGGGGCCATCCGGCAACAGACAACGTACAAATCCGTGACACCGCCATGAAACACCTGCCGGTTCTTTTTGGCTACCACGCATCGAATCTCGGCAACAGCCATGTGCCGCTCTCGCTGTGCCGCTACTGGAACGAATCGGGCCGCCAGGCGACGCTCACCGTGGCCAGCGCCGACGACGCCTTCGCGTTTCCGTGGGTCACTCCTGCCCTCAAGGGGATCAAAAAAGGTCTCGTCTACAAATTGGGAGAACGAATGCAGCCGAAGCAGATGACCGAAGCGCTCTTTTTCCGCAAGGAGAGCGCCTCGTCGCCGGTCTATCTCTGGGCCGGACTCTCGCTCGACATCTTCGAGCGCTTCAGCGAACGGGGCGCGAAAATCGTTCTCGAACGGATCAACTGCCACCGGGCGACCTCGCGCCGGATCATTCTCTCCGCCTGCGAGCACTGGAACGAAGCGGTTCCGGAGACCTTTTCGGACAGCCAGATCGCCGAGGAGAACCGCAAGCTCGAACTCGCCAACGCGGTCTTCTGCCCGAGTCCGATGGTTCGGAAGTCAATGCTCGACAACGGCGTGGCTGAAGCGAAGCTGATGCAAACCAGCTACGGTTGGGCGCCTGAGCGCTTCCCGTCGATCGACGCGCCGCGCCAGGAAAATGCGGAGCCGCTCTTTCTCTTCACCGGCACCCTCTGCATCCGAAAGGGCGTTCTGCTGCTGCTCGAAGCGTGGAAAAAAGCCAAAATCCGCGGCAAGCTGCTGCTCTGCGGCGGTGTCTATTCGGACATCGAGGCGGTGATGGAAAGGCATCGGGACACCCCCAACATCGAACACATCGCCTACACGAAGGACATTGGCGAGGTCTATCGCCGGGCTGATCTCTTCGTCTTTCCGAGCCTCGAAGAGGGCGGGCCGATGGTCACGTACGAGGCGATGGCGCACGGCATTCCGCCGCTCGTCACGGCGATGGGCGCAGGCGCTGTCATGCGGGACGGCATCGATGGCATCGTGCTGCCTGATTTCGACGTCGATGCCTGGGCGGCGAAGATGACGGAGATGGCGGAGAATCGCGAGAAGAGAGCTGAGATGGGGCGCAACGCACGCCAGCGCGCGGCAGAGTTCACCTGGAAAGAGGTAGCAGCCCGCCGCGCCGGACTGCTCGAAGCCCGCTATCCCGAGCTCTGGAAATGACGACCGGTCAAACGAGGCGATGAAGACAAGCGACAACACCGCGCCAATTTCGGCGACCGAACCGGACTGGAGCCGCGAATCGCCGGTTCCGGGGCGATACGAACCGGCA
>CAYZCF010000040.1:0-250 GCA_964476855.1 uncultured Chlorobiaceae bacterium | reverse complement strand
CTGCTCGCGGCGTTCCGGCGCTATCAGCGGCTGAAGGCAAAGGGCGGTATCGTGGCCCGCGCCCTGCGACCGATCGTGGTGCTGCGCCACCGCTTCTGGAGCGCGGTCACGGGCGCGGACATCCCGCTCGACTCGCACATCGGCGGCGGCTTGCTCCTGCCCCACCCGAACGGCATCGTCATACACCCGGAGGCGCGGATCGGCCCGAACTGCCTCTTCTTCCAGCAGGTGACGATCGGCATGGGCGGAC
>CAYZCF010000039.1:0-18004 GCA_964476855.1 uncultured Chlorobiaceae bacterium | reverse complement strand
CGATGAGCGCATCGGCACATCTGGTCACATCCCCCGACTCTGATTTCAGCTTGCAGCAGAGCAAAACCGCTACCATTATCGAGGAAGAGCTCGCCGGGATCAGCCGGTTCTGCGATCGGCTTGCACACGGAAGCTATCCAATCTGCTGACTTTCATCGAAGCAGAACATGAAAAACATGAGGCCTATTGGTCTGCCAGCAAACACATACAATACACACAATGCCCACACAGCGATAACAGACAAGAAATGAATCAGAAAACACGATATGAAAAACAAAAAAAGAAAATCGTGCGCTGACACCATTCTGAACTACGATGCATCATTCATGACAACCGGACTTGGAAGAGTATCGGAAAATACATATTATACACACAGCACTCACACCAATACTCAAGAAGTAAAATCTAATAAATAATTATATTTCAATTACTTGAATGCTATTCATCAATCAATGATGCCGAGAAAAAAGAATTTCACAGGAGATCTTTTCGCCACTGACGACGAGCTTTTCGGCGATGCTGAAGAGAGCCACGACGTGAAGTCTGATCAGGATGACCAGACAAACCTGACAGAGCAGGCATATCAAACAGACACAGAGAAAGCAAAACAGATAGACGATACAGATAACACACAACACGCGGACACCTCAACCGAAACTCAGAAAACACATACCACAGCCAACCCGTCGCCTGCCGGAAAACAGGAAGAGACCAAGAGCAAACGACTGAATCTGCTGATCCGGCCGGGGATATTGAAAGAGTTCGCCAAGATCGCCTACATGCAGCAGACCAGCGTCAACGAGCTGATCAACCAGTTGATCGCCGAGCATGTCGAGAAAAAGCCGGAAACGATCCAGGAGTATGACCGCCTCTTCAAGGACAAACATACGCGCTGACCGCTCTTCCTCCACAGGGCAGTAAAGCTCTTTTCAACAAATGCCCTCAAGATATTTTTCATGAAGAAACGTCCCGGAGTCGCACCCGGTCACTATATCAATTCCCATGAGCAGCCACGAAGAAAAAAAGCAGAACGTCGCCCTCAGTTCAGTCGTGGCCAGCCTGCTGTTGACCGCCATGAAATTCGTGGTCGGTCTCATGACCGGAAGTATCGGCATTCTTTCCGAGGCCGCGCACTCGGCGATGGATTTCGGCGCGGCGGCGCTCACCTGGTTCGCGGTCAGAGTCAGCGACAAGCCCGCGGATGAAAAGCACCACTACGGCCACACCAAAATCGAAAGCGTCAGCGCCCTCATCGAAACCGGCCTGTTGATACTCACCTCCATCTGGATTATCTATGAAGCCGTGTCGCGCCTCATCTCCGGAACAACGGAGATCGAGGTTACCTGGTACGCCATCGCAGTCATCGTCATCTCGATTGTGGTCGATATTTCGCGAGCGCGCGCCCTGAAGAAAGTGGCCAAAGAAACCAAAAGCCAGGCGCTCGAAGCCGATGCGCTGCATTTTACGTCAGACATCGTCTCTTCGGCGGTGGTGCTCGCCGGACTGGGATTCGTCGCGCTCGGCATTCACTGGGCGGACGCCGTGGCAGGTATCGGCGTCGCGGTGCTCGTTGCGCGAGCCGCGTGGGAGCTGGGGCGCAAAACCTTCGACGTGCTGGTGGACGCCGCGCCGGAGGGACTCTCCGACCAGATCGAGGAGATCGTCATGGACTCGCCGGGTGTCATCAGCATCCACAAAATGAGGATCAAACCTGCCGGACCGTTTGTCTTCATCGACCTCACCATTTCGGTCAGCCGCACGCTGCCGCAGGAGAAGGTTCAAGCGATCTGCGCCAGAGTCGAAGAGCGCCTGAAAACAGAGCTGCCCGACAGCGACATCACCGTCAACGCGCGCCCGGTGGTGCTCGACAGCGAAACCGTCACCGAGCGGATTCACGCCATCGGCATGAACCACGGCCTGCACGCGCACAACATCGTCACCTCGCTCTCGGGCGACCACAAGCAGATCACCTTCGACGTCGAGGTCGACAGCCGCCTGACGATCCGCGAGGCGCACGACGCCGTGACCGAGCTTGAAGATGAGCTGCACCGCGAATTCAACGGGCAGATCGACCTCTGCATCCACCTCGACCCGCTCAACAACGACGAGCGCTACGCTCAGCCAATCGATCCCGGCAATGAAGCGCGAATCACCGCCATCATCCGGCAGGAAGCCGCAACGATCTCTGGCATCCATGATGTTCACGCCATGAATATCCATGTCTCGGAGCACAACAAACTCTGCATCACCCTGCATTGCAGCTTCGACGACAACACCGTGCTGGCCAACGCCCACACCCTCACCAGCCGCCTCGAAGGCCTGATCTACAAAGCCCTCCCCGAAACATCGCGGATCATCGTCCACGCCGAACCGGTGAACGCGGAGGATTGAGAACGAAGCCCGAGCACCATGCAAACACCCCAAACCATCGCCTACGACGTCTACGGCACGCTGATCGATACGCATGGGCTTGTGTCGATGCTCGAAGCTTTTGCTGGCGACAAGGCAGAGTCGCTGTCGCAACTCTGGCGGCAGAAGCAGCTTGAATATTCGTTCCGGCGGGCGTTGATGCGGCGGTATTGTGCGTTCAGCGAATGCACCTCGCAGGCGCTGGAGTTTGCTTGCGCATCGTTTGAGATCGCGCTTTCCGATGGCCAGCGCCGGGAATTGCTCGATGGCTACCGCAGGCTTCCGGCGTTTCCTGATGTTTCAGATGGACTCGAACGCGCCCGTGAGGCGGGATTCAAATTGTTTACCTTTTCAAACGGAGTGGCTTCCGATGTCGAATCGCTGCTCGATCATGCCGAAATCAGAGAATATTTTCTCGACATTGTCAGCGTCGATGAAGTCCGTTCGTTCAAGCCCGATCCCGAGGTGTACCGGCACTTCATGAAGCGGGCGGAAAGCCAGCCCGAGCACACCTGGCTCATCTCGTCGAATCTGTTCGATGTCACCGGCGCGCGGGCCGTTGGCATGAATGCGATTTGGGTGCGACGATCCGGCGGCGCGGTTTTCGATCCGTGGGAATTCCAACCCACCGCCACCGTCAGCGATCTGACGCAGGTGGCCGATGTTATCATGAGAACCCTACGCCAGGACGCCGTGCGATACTGATAAAACATTGCGGCGGAAGGATAAGAGCGATACATTGAAAGAAAAGACGTCGCAACCAAACCTTTCCAGCCATGGCACTCTCTCCGGAAAAACGCGCGAGAATCATGCAGGGCGAGATTCTCATCGATCTCGACTGGTTGCCGGATGGAGTCATCGGGGCGAAGGGCAGCGTGTTCATCGAGGCCGAGCCGCCGGTTGTGTGGCGGATGCTCACCGATTACGACCATCTCCACGAAACGATGCCCAAGGTGGTGTCGAGCCGCTTGCTGGAGAGCCGCAATCAGACCCGGATCATCGCGCAGTCGGGCAAGTCGGGCATATTCATCTTCGAAAGGACGGTGAATTTCACGCTCAAGGTGGAGGAGGTCTTTCCGGAGCACCTCTACTTCTCGCAGATCGGCGGAGATTTTCAGGTCTATGAGGGCGAATGGCGACTCGAAGCAGTCGATAGCGACAGCGGCACGGGCACGCTCTTGACCTACCAGGCGGAGATCAAGCCGGACTTCTTCGCGCCGCAGTTCGTGGTGAGCTTCGTGCAGAGCCAGGATCTGCCGACCATCCTCAAAGCGATTCGCAGCTACTGCGAAGCGCGGGCCAACGGCTGAGCCGGACGGCGCGAGAGGAAGATCGAGAGCGGCGCATCGCGGAAAAGCTCCCGGTCACTGACGGTTCGCGCCCGCTGGATTTCCCACCGCTGCCGAAACGTTTCCGGCAACATCAGCATCGCATCGATGAAAGCGCGAGCAACCTGCGCGGCTCTGGCGACGCCCCCCATTCCCCCGGCGAGATAGTAGAGCATCGCCACCGCGTCGAGCGCGAGGCGCAGCGGCAGCAGCGCGACGAGCGGCGCGGCGCTCCGGTTGCGCAAGAGCATCAGCAAGGCGTTGCGATGGTTGTAATAGACCTTCAGCGGCGAACCCTCCGCGAGCGACGCGCCGCCTTCGTGCCAGACCACCGATTGCGGCACCGACCGCACTTTGTAGCCGTGCGACAACATTCGCCAGCAGAGATCGATCTCCTCCATGTGCATGAAAAAGCTCTCCTCAAATCCGGCGAGCCGCTCGACCGCCTCGCGCCGGGCGAAGAGCGCCACGCCCGACGCCCAGAAGATGTCGCGCGGCTGGTCATACTGCCCGGCGTCCTCCTCCCGTCCGCCGAAGCTCCTGCCGAGGCAATACGGAAATCCGAGGCGGTCGATCAACCCACCGGCGGCTCCGGCGTAGTCGAACACCCGCCTCCCCTGCCGACGCTCCGGCAGCGAAAGAATCTTCGGCTGCAACGCGCCAACCGCCGGATCGCTTTCGGCGGCAGCGACGAGACAGCCCAGCCACTCCGGCTCGACGACGGTATCGTCATTCAAGAAAACCACATAGGGCGACGAGACCTGCCGAAGCCCCGCGTTGCCCCCCCCGGCGTATCCGGCGTTGGCGGGCAGGTGGAGGACGGTGACGCCGGGATAGCGGGATTCGAGGCCGGAGAGGTCGGAATCCTCGCCGCCGTTATCGACGACAAGCACGGAAAAGTCGGTGAAGGTGGTTTTGCCGAGAGCGTCGAGGCATGCATCGAGCATCGGCCGGTTCCTGAGATGCGGAATGATGACCGTCACCGCCGGAGCGGTTTTGCCCGATGCTTGCATGGTCAGTCGATTGGAATGGACAGATGCGGGGTTATGTCAAAAAAACGGCACAATGGATGATCCTGCGTCATTCTGTTCTGTAGGGGCAGCCCTTGCGGCTGCCCTTTAATGACGATCCCGACGATTCCCCCGGCAATCAGAACTCCACCACGCCGCGATACTCACCGCAGCGACTTCCAAAAATCGGCGGCCATTTGCGCCGTCTCCTCCGGCGTGGTCGCCGTGGCCACGTGCTGGAGCAGCGCCGAGCCGACCACCGCGCCGTCGGCCAGCTCCCACATCTTGCGTACGCGCTCGCGATCCTTGATACCGAAGCCGACGACGAACTTCTTCCTGGCGTGCTGGCGAACGCGCTTCAGATACTCGGCGATCTTCTCGTCCATCCCGGCGCTGTCGAGCTTGCCCGTGCCGGTGGTGGCGTTGACCGCCAGGCAGTAGGAAAAGTCGGTGGACATGCTGTCGATAAGCTCGATCCTTTCGGGCGGCGTGACCGGCGAGATGAGGTAGATCACCGAAAGGCCAAAGTTTTTGGCGCGTTCGAGGAAATCCTCCGACTCCTCCGGCGGCAGATCGGGAATCAGGAGGCCGTCCACGCCCGCCTTCACTGCGTCGTCCATGAAGCAGTCGCCGCCGTACGCGATCAGCGGATTGCTGTAACCCATGAGTAAAATCGGCGTGGTGATCTTCTTGCACCCCTCGCCGTTCCGCGCTTTTCTGACCATCTCGAAGATGCTGCCGACATGCACGCCGTGGCTGATCGCCTTGTGCGCCGCGTCCTGGATCACCGGCCCGTCGCCGATGGGGTCGGAGTAGGGCATTCCGAGTTCGATGAGGTCAGCCCCGCTCTCCTGCAAAGCTTCGAGCACGGGCAAGGTCGCGCCTGGCACGGGAAATTCAGGCATATAGTAGGCGATGAGCAGCTTCTTGTCCTGCTTCAGCAGCCGGGTAATTCTGTTCTCTTTCATAGATGAAATAATGAGGGCACCAGATTGGGGATGACAAAAATATCGAGCACCATTGAAAACATGGTGATCATGTGCACCAGAACGCTTCCCCAGACATTTTTCGATTTGAGCACAATATAACCGCCGAGAATGCCAATCGGAAAAGCCATCATCGCCATCAGCCCGCGCTCGTACATGCCGACCGGCGCAACGGCGTAGTGGTTCAGTACGTAGCACATGGCGGTGACGAAGACGCTCAGATGGGGATTGAAACCTTTCTCGACCATCGACGAGAGCATCAGCCCGCGCCAGAGGAACTCCTCGGCCAGCACGAGAATCGGAAAAAGGAAGAGGAAGTTCATGTTGACCAGAATGCCGAGCATGTCGGTCATTGGCGGCGCACCCTTCGAGTAGTAGATCACCGTGTTGACGATGTCCATCACGAAGAGGATTCCGCCCGCGATGCCGCCCCATTTGAGCGACTTGGCGCGATCCCCACCCGCGAGGTACATCCCGGCCCACTCGCCCTTGCTCACGCCGCGCCAGACGACAACGCCGATGCCGCCGATGACGTAAAGCGCCAGCGCAGGCCACTCTTGCAGCGGCGTGAAGTGGCCGACGAGGCCGGTGATCCAGATCAGCGCCGTCAGGCCGAAGGCGAGATTGAAGCGCTCATTGAGCGACGGAGAGCCGGGAGAAGCAATCGAATTGACCTTTTCCATAATGTGTCAGGAATTACTGGTTTCGATGATTACTGCAAATAGTTGGGCCGCACTTCGTACTCGACCGGGTCTTCCATTCCGGCGGAGGCGAAGGCCCGCAAGCGCCGGGCGCAACTGTCGCACACGCCGCACGCCTTGCCCTCGCTCTTGTAGCACGACCAGCTAAAGCGAAACGGCGCATCGAGTTCCAGCCCGCGCTGGACAATCTCCGCCTTGTTCATGGCGATGAGCGGCGTCACGATTTCGATGCGGGTTTCGGGCCGCGTACCGAGGTCGATCACCTGGTTGAAGGCGTCGTAAAACACCTTGCGGCAGTCGGGATAGCCGGACGAATCCTCCTCGACCGCGCCGATATAGATGCGGTTCGCGCCGATCACCTCCGACCAGCTCACGGCCATCGAGAGGAAATTGGCGTTACGAAAAGGCACGTAACTGGTGGGAATTTCAGTGCCTGCGAGGTCGGCAGGGCCAACCGGAATCGTCGAGTCGGTCAGCGACGAACCGCCGATGGCGCTGAGGAACATCGCATCCACTTCGAGGCGATGCGCAATACCGTAATGGTCGCAGATTTGGCGGAAGCAATCCAGCTCCTTGCGGGACGTCCGCTGCCCGTAATTGACATGCATGGCCGCCAGCTCGAACCCCTCGTGACGCGCCAGCGCGGTAGCCACCAGGCTATCCATCCCGCCACTGACCAAAAGTACAGCTCTCATAAATTCAGGTCGAAATAACGAATAAAGATTGATGTTAAGTGTACGGAATTGGGGAGATAAATAAAAAAGGCGGAAGGGGAAGATGAACGGATTCGTGCTCGAAATCGCTACCTAAGGGCATTTCAGTTGCTCAGGATTTGAGACATTGATTCAGGAGTCCCGACCGGACGGAACGACGGACATACATGCTATACATTGCCGTTCAACTGCCCCGGCTTTCAAGCCCGGGTTACAGGGCTATCGAGATATTGTGCTGAAGCCCTGAGGAATGGGAGAAACATCTGAGCCCGGACTGAAGTCAGATGCAACATGGATTTCAAGGATCCAGAATTGTCTTTCATCCAAAACATCTGCAAATCCCGCTCACCATCTCGCCCCAGTGGAGAATCCCGACTCCGCCGCCTGACCAGCCCCTCGTCCGCCCTTTCGCCGCTCTCCGTCCAAGGCAAAATGGCGTTTTCACTATACGTTATCAAAAAAACAAGTATCATAACATAGTAGTACCATTTATCAACTCGCCTTTCAGTAAAATACTTCGGTTGCCATGCTTAACGACCAGATCGACAATACCGAGGAACGTCCTGTAGTATCATCGGAAAGCGAGGAGCTAAAACCTTCCGGAACACTGCGGGACGAAGAGCTTTTCATGACGCTGTTCGGAAACCATCCGGCCATAGTGCTGCTGGTCAACCCCGAAACGGGACTCGTCACCGATGCCAATCCGGCGGCGGCGGATTTCTACGACTTGCCCGTCGAGCACCTTCTCGCGATGAACATGCGCGAGATCGATGCAACGTCGTGGACACGGAGCGAGTCCTGGCTGAATGATCTGGCGGCGCAGGGGCAAGGCCGATTCGTCTCCATGCACCGCAGAGCCGACGGATCGCTCCGGCATGTGGAGTTGAGCTTCGCCGCCGTGCCGCTGCACGGCAAAACCGCATTGCTCTGCATCGTGCAGGACAACAGCGAGCGCCAGCACTTCGAGGCGCTGACGGCGTTCAGGCTCCGGCTGCTCGAACTGGCCGACACCGCTTCGACCGAAGAGCTGCTCACCTTCACGCTCGACGAAGCCGAGCGCATGACCGGCAGCATGCTCGGTTTTTTCAACTTCGTGACAAACGATCAGGCTGTGCTGCGGGAAGCCTGCTCCACCAATGCCAAAACGGACAACTGCGGCCACGCTCCTCATCCTACAGTAATTGACTTTGGCGTATCGACTGACGTGATCCACGAAATGAGAGCCGTCATTCACAACGATCACGCCACGCTCAGGCACTGCAAATTCGCACCACACCATAAGGCCTCCCGTGAGCTGATCGTACCGGTCATCCGCAATGGCAAGGTGATGGCGACACTCGAAATCGGCAACAAACCGGTCGATTATGAAGAGGACGACATCCGGCTGGTGAGTATGCTGACCGGCGTGGCCTGGGACATCATCGCGAAAAAATATGCCGAGGAGTCGGAACGCAAGACGCAGGAGGCGCTCCAGCACACCCAGAAAATGGAGCTGATCGGCCGCCTCGCGGGCGGCATCGCGCACGACATCAACAATGTGCTCACGACGATTCTCGGCCATGCCGAAATCGTCATCGACGCCATGGGCGGCGGCAGTCCGTATGCGGAGAACCTTCGGAACATACGCGACTCGACGATGCGCGCGGCCAACCTGATCCAGCATCTGCTCGCCTTCGCGCGAAAGCAGACCATCCTGCCTGAGGTGATGGAACTTGACGCGGCGCTTGGCGAACAGATGCCGATGCTGCAAGAGCTGGTTGGCGAACAGATGCAATTTCTGTGGCGCCCCGGCGCTGGAAAGACGCGAATTTTTCTCGATCCCTCGCAGCTCGACCAGATCATGACGAACCTCTGCGCCAACGCGCGTGACGCAATGACCGGCGGGGGAACGGTGACGATTGAAACCGCGACCATCCGCGTGGAGGCCTCCGACTGTTACGCGGGCCACCCCTGCCAGACGCCGGGTAACTTCGCCACGATTTCGGTGATCGACACGGGCTGCGGCATCGAAAAGAGCGTGCACCCGCACATTTTCGAGCCTTTTTTCACCACCAGGGAGGTCGGCAAAGGCACAGGCCTGGGACTTTCGACCGTTTACGGCATCATCAAGCAGAACAAGGGTTTTCTCGATTGCCAGAGCGCTCCGGGCAAGGGCACCAGCTTCACGCTCTATCTGCCGCTCTTCGAAAACGCCACAGTGGAGTCTGGCAAGAAACCCGCGGACACCGAAACCTCCATCGGCACTCAGAAAAGAATACTCCTGATCGATGACAATCCGGCCATCGTCCAGGTCATCAAGTCACTGCTTGAGAGAAGCGGTTATGAAGTATTTTCAACAACGACGCCAAACGAGGCCATCAGATTCGCCGTGGAATCGGTCGAGAGGATCAATCTTCTGCTGACCGATGTGGTCATGCCGGAAATCAACGGAAAGGAGCTTTCAGAAAAGCTGCTCGCCTTCTGCCCCAATCTGAAAACGCTCTTCATGTCAGGCTATACCATCGACATGACCACGCTGGATGGCGCGGCTGATCACGAGATTCACTTCATCCGCAAACCGTTCAGGATCAACGAACTGATCCAAACCATCAGCGCAATTCTCGCCTGAATCGGATCGGCCGGATAAAAACAGATTTGCGATTTCGAGGAAAATGAGCGGAATCGCCCGAAACGCAAAAAGCCCCGGAATTCCGGGGCTTTTGTGCTGGATTGGAGTACTCTCGATATCAGTACATGCCACCCATGCCGCCCATGCCGCCTGGAGGCATTGCGGGCATGTCGGGCTTGTCTTCCTTGATGTCGGTGATGGCAGCTTCCGTGGTAAGCAGGATGCTGGCGACCGAAGCGGCGTTCTCGAGCGCGCTGCGGGTCACTTTGGTCGGATCGACCACACCGGCTTCCACCAGGTTCTCGTACTGCTCGGTGCGGGCGTTGAAGCCGTAGTCACCTTCAGCGTTCTTCACCTTCTCGAGGACGACAGCGCCGTCGGTCGTGCCAGTGTTGGCAACGATCTGGCGGAGCGGCTCTTCAAGCGCGCGGCGGACAATTTCGATACCGGTCTTCTGGTCTTCGTTGTCGGCAACAGCGTTGGAGAGACCTTTGGCTGCGCGGATGAGCGCGACGCCACCGCCAACCACGATGCCTTCCTGAACGGCTGCACGGGTTGCGTGCAACGCATCCTCGACGCGGGCTTTCTTCTCTTTCATCTCGACTTCGGTCGATGCACCGATGTTGAGCACGGCCACGCCGCCGGAGAGCTTGGCGAGGCGCTCCTGGAGCTTCTCGGTGTCATACTCGGAGGTCGATTTTTCGATCTGGCCCTTGATCTCGCTGATGCGGGCTTTGATCTCTTCCTGTTTGCCTTTGCCTTCGACGATCGTGGTGTTGTCCTTGTCGATGGTAACGCGAGCTGCCTGGCCGAGGTAAGCCATGGTGGCGTTCTCGAGCTTGTAGCCCTTCTCTTCGGAGATAACGGTGCCACCGGTGAGGATGGAGATATCTTCGAGCATGGCCTTGCGGCGATCACCGAAGCCGGGAGCCTTGACGGCAGCGACTTTCAGCGCGCCACGGAGCTTGTTGACCACGAGGGTGGCCAGAGCCTCGCCCTCGATGTCCTCGGCGATGATGAGCAGCGGACGACCGGACTGGGCGGCTTTTTCGAGAATCGGAAGCAGCTCTTTCATGTTGCTGATCTTCTTGTCGTAGATCAGGATGAGCGCTTCGTCGAGCTCGGCTTCCATGGTTTCGGGGTTGGTCACGAAGTAGGGAGAGAGGTAGCCGCGGTCGAACTGCATACCTTCGACGACCTTCAGCTCGGTCTCCATGCCCTTTGCCTCTTCGACGGTGATGACGCCGTCTTTGCCGACTTTATCCATTGCGTCGGCGATCAGCTCGCCGATTTCAGGATCGTTGTTGGCCGAGATGGTGCCAACCTGGGCGATCTCTTTTTTGCTGGAGATGCTGCGGCTGATGCTGCGCAGCTCGGCGATCACCTCTTTCACGGCGCGGTCGATACCACGCTTCAGGTCGATCGGGCGAGCACCGGCGGTGACGTTCTTCAAGCCTTCGCGGTAGATGGCCTGCGCGAGCACGGTTGCGGTGGTGGTGCCGTCGCCAGCGACATCGCTGGTTTTGGAAGCCACTTCGCGAACCATCTGCGCACCCATGTTCTCGACCGGATCGACAAGTTCGATCTCTTTTGCTACGGTCACGCCGTCCTTGGTGGAGGTCGGAGCACCGAATTTTTTGTCGATGAGCACGTTGCGACCGGCTGGGCCGAGGGTCACTTTCACGGCATTGGCAAGTTTATCGACGCCTACCTTGAGTTTGGTCCTCGCCTCGGCGTCAAAGAGAATATCTTTAGCAGTCATTGTAAAGCGTTCCTCCTTAAGGATTTAAAAAAACTGTTTTGGAATTGGTCAGCCAAGAATCGCGAAGATGTCGGACTCACGCATGATGAGGTAGTCCTCACCCTCGACATGAACTTCGGTACCGGAGTATTTGCCATACAGCACTTTGTCACCGGCTTTCACCTGCATCTGGACAAGCTGGCCGTTGTCGGCTACCTTGCCTTCGCCGACGGCGACGACTTCGCCATACTGCGGCTTTTCCTTGCCGGTATCGGGAATGTAGAGGCCGCCCTTGGTTTTCTCTTCGGCAGGTGCGGGCTTAACAATAACTCGATCAGCTAATGGTTTCAAGTTCATTGTCTTCTTTTTCGTTTGGGTTGGTTAATGGATCGTCTCTTGAAGTCAGAAACTGCCTGAACGCGGGGTTCAGTTGCTGTTAGCACTCAACAGAGGAGAGTGCTAACAGTGGACAATTATAAAAAAAAGATTTCCGGGCCGCAAATATTTTTTTATCGTAAGGCACCGCCACACCTTGAAACCAGATTCGTCGATATGAGCACAGATGATCGCAACAAAAGAACTCCTGAAGCGCTCGGCACCATAGGCAAAGTGACGCTTGAAAAGCTGGAGAGCCTGGCCTCAAAAATCAGGGACGGCATCGCAACTGAAGCCGACATGCTGAACCACGAGATTCTGCGCGAAATCGTGGCGCTTGCCATGAACCGCGTGTCGGTGAAGCAGAACGAATCGTCCGTCGAGCAGGGCGGCACCGCCTGGACGGAGCGCACCGCCTCCCACTACCCCCACATCCGCCTCCACGGCGGCGCACTTGAAGACGATCCGCTGAAGATGAGGATTTAGGTGATTGGGGAGTTCTTCTTTCTTCAGACTTTTTTCCTATAGGTCGTATAGGTCTTATAAGTCCTATACGACCTATTACCGCTGAGCTGTTCCCGACTCACACATACCCCCGCAGACGCCTCCTCATCGCCATGCTTGCAGGCAAACAAAGAGAATTCAAAATATCCGCTGTCAAAGTTCAGAATTCATTTTCGCAAAGCGATCCGTATATATTGTGAAAAATTTTGTACAAAAAACTTGCAGAATATCATACATTCAGCGTAAAATCTGGGAGTTTATGGAGAGCAATTCATAGCATCATTTTTTCCTGCAACCATTGCACGTGCTTCATCAGTAACCGTGCGTCGTTCATCTCTGTCCATGTTGGGTAAATGAGATAAATAAACAATACCGGGGACTATGAAACAGGGTACAGGTAAACTTGAAAACAGGTACGGCATAGAAATCCCTCTTTGCCATTACGATCTTTTCGAGTGCCTGCATGAACTGTTCCGAAAACAGGCGGTTCTCCATCCGGACCATCCTGCGGTTATTGACGGCGATGGTACGCTGACCTACCGGGAACTGAATGACGCGGCTGATCGTGTTGCCCTCGCGGTCATTCAGAAAGGCATCGCTCCCGGCTCGTTTATCGGTTTGTGCGCAAGCCGTTCCTCCCGTGCGGTTTCGGGTTTGCTCGGCATTCTCAAGGCTGGATGCGCCTGGGTGCCGCTCGACGCAGGCTACCCTGAAGAACGCCTCCGCTTTATTATCGACGACGCTTCTCTGCCGTTGATTCTGACAGAGCAGCGTTTCCGGGAAACGTTATCGTTCTGTCCGTCATCGTTTCTGCTGTCGATGGAGGACGTTCAGTCCGAATCAACCACTGCGGCGCTGGTTCCACTGCCAGACCTCACTTCAGGAGACCCGGCGTACATCATCTACACCTCAGGCACCACGGGAACACCAAAGGGCGTATGCTGCCATCACAAGGGCGTCGTCAATCTGCTCGATGACTTTCAGCAACGCCGGATGCTTGCTCCGGAAGACCGGTGCAGCTGGTGGACGACCCTGAATTTCGACGTTTCCATCTACGAAATCTTC
This sequence comes from uncultured Chlorobiaceae bacterium, assembly GCA_964476855.1. Taxonomy (GTDB): domain Bacteria; phylum Bacteroidota; class Chlorobiia; order Chlorobiales; family Chlorobiaceae; genus Chlorobaculum. The sequence goes on along the minus strand of CAYZCF010000039.1, from coordinate 4,564 downwards.
TCGCCACTGCTTGCCGGGGCGGCGCTGCTGATCGTGCCCGACCCCGTTCGCATCGACAGCTCCGCATTCATGGAGTGGCTGCATGAGCAGCGGATTTCGAGCGCCTACCTGCCGCCCATGATGGTTGCCGATTTCGCGGAGCACGCCGCACAACGCTCCGGCGAGAGCCCCATGCGCCGCCTGCTGACCGGGGTGGAACCCATTCCCGGCAAAACGTTGCTGGATCTGCAACGCGCACTTCCCCAACTGACCATCATCAATGGTTACGGCCCGACCGAAACCACCATTTGCGCGACGCTCTATACCCTCGATCCCGATACGCTTCAGCACGAAACCACGCCCATCGGCAAGGCGGTTCAGAACATGCGCATCCTGTTGCTCGACGAGAACGGGCTTCCCGTCGCCAGCGGCCAGACCGGCGAAGTATTCATCGGCGGCATCGGCGTTTCACGGGGATACCTGAACCGTCCGGAGCTGAACGAAGCGCTGTTCGTGCCCGATCCGGACTACAGGGAACCGGGCTGCCGCATGTATCGCACCGGTGATCTCGCGTTTTGTCTTCCCGACGGGAACCTCGTGTTCGCGGGCAGAAAAGACTCCCAGTTCAAGTACCTGGGCTACAGAATCGAGGCTGGAGAGATCGAAACCGTCCTGAAACGTCATGCGGCGGTCACTGACGCCGTGGTCATGCTTCGTGAAGATGAACCCGGTTCGAAACAACTGGTGGCGTACTGCGTCGCCGAGCCGCCCGATAGCGTCAGTCCGCAGGAACTTCATGCATTTGCAGCAGCAGCGCTTCCGGCATACATGATTCCGGGCGCCTTTGTGTTTCTGCCAAAAATCCCGATGACCCCCAATGGCAAAACAGACAGAAAAGCGTTGCCGTCGCCATCGAGAACAGACTGGCTGCTGGAGGGATCGACACGCTTTGTCGCGCCTGCCAGCGATCTGGAGCAGGAGCTGGCTGCTGTTTTTTCGAGCATTCTCGGCATCAGCGCAATCGGCGTCGATGACAATTTCTTCTCTTTCGGCGCTCATTCGCTCCTTGCAACCAGGCTGTGTTCGCAGATACGCAAACAGTGGAGCGTCGATCTCCCGCTCGCCTTCGTGTTTGACCATCCGACGGTTAAGCTGATAGCCGCTGAAATCGCCCGAAGGGAGAAGAGCGTCGATGCCGCCAGCCGTATCGCCCCGTCCGGAGCGGATCGAACGGTTTTTCCCGCCGCTCTGATCCAGAAAGGCATCTGGCTGTTCATGCAGTATCAGGAGGAGGGGACGCTCTTCAACATCCCGGTCGTCGTTCGCTTTTCAGGCCCGCTTCAGATACCGCAGCTCGAAAAGGCTTTCGGGTTTCTTGTCGATCGGCACGAGTCGCTGCGAACCCTCTTTGAACTCGACGACGAGGCGCTTGTGCAGCGGGTGCGCCCATCGATGGCCGTTGAGATGACGGTGAGCGATCTTTCGGATAATCACGGAGAGACGCAGAGCGCAGAGCTCGAAAGAATCCGGAAGACGGAGGGCAGGCACCGCTTCAGCATCGACAAGGGGCCGCTCCTGAAGCTGCATCTGGTCATGCTTGGCGAGCGCGACTTTCAACTGTTTCTGACCTTTCATCACCTCGTCATCGATGGCTGGGGAGCTTCGGTGTTTTTCAGGGAGCTGGCCGCCGTCTACGAAGCATTTGCCGAAGGCAAAATCCCTGAGTTTGCTGACAAAAAAATCTCCTATGGTGATTTTTCCCTCTGGCAGCACGAGCAGTTGCAAAGCCCGCATCTGAAACAGCAGATTCAGTACTGGGTCAGGCAATTACAAGGGGCTTCATTCATACAGAATATTCCCTACGATTACTCGAAACCATCGGCGCATTCCTTTAATGGCGCGAGGCATCTTTTTTCTGTTCCGGCGGACACGGCAAGCGCTGTGAGCGGCTATTGCCAGCAGCACAGTTGCACGCTCTTCATGTATCTCATGACCGCCTTTCAGATTCTGATCCACAGATATACGGGAAGAGATGATGTCATCACCGGCACGACCATCGCCAACCGCAATCATCCCGATACCGAGGCTGTGGTTGGTCTGATGGCGAACAGCCTCGGGATCAGAACCGGTTTCGCCGGAGAGCCGAATTTTGCGGAGCTGCTCATGCAGGTCAGAAAAGTCTCCCTCGATGCCTTTGACCATCAGGATGCGCCATTCGAGCTCGTGGTTGAAAGCGTTGTCGGGCATCGCGAAAGAAGCCATCATCCGCTCTTTCAAAATCTGTTCATTCTCCAGAACACCCCTGAGCCGTCGTATCGTGCCGGTGATGTCGATTTCACGTATGTGGAGGTGGGAAACGAAACGGCCAAGCTCGACCTGCTCCTGAATGCGGAGCTGCGGAATGGCTCGATTGAATGCTGGATCGAGTACAACACCGGGCTGTTTCATGGCGATACCATCGGCAGGATCGCGCGGGATTTTCTCTGGATCGTCTCTCATGCCCTGCTGGATGCGGATACTCCCGTTTCGCGCTGGACGCTGCCTTCGGTGCCGGAAACATCGCGGTATGCCGGAGAAGAAAAACCGCTCGAAGTCACCTGCTGCCACCATCTTGTCGAGCGTCAGGCCGCACGAACGCCAGATCGTATCGCCGTCTGCTGTGAGGCGCACTCGCTGACCTTCCGGGAACTCGACGATGAGGCCTGCCATCTGGCTCGCCTGCTCCGGCAGCGCGGAGTCGGCCCCAATGTTCCCGTTGGCCTCTGCCTTCAGCGAAACGCCCGCATGGTGGTCGGAATGCTCGGGATTCTCAAAGCCGGAGGCTGTTACGTGCCGCTCGACCATCACTACCCGGAAGAGCGCATCCGGTATATGGTACGCGACTCCGGCATACGGCTCGCGGTCACCGATTCGCTCTCGGCGCACGCCCTGTCTTTCGACCGCTCGATGGGTCTGGTGTGGCTCGACCGGCCCGACGACGCTGACGCGGCACACCCGGACGATCATCCGGCTTCGCAAGTGGGCGCTGAAGATACCGCCTACATCATGTACACCTCGGGCACGTCGGGAAAGCCGAAAGGCATCATGGTTCCTCACCGGGGGGTCACGAATCTGGCCGTTTCGGCAGCGGCTGCCTACGGAGTTACGGGCAGCGACACGGTGCTTCAGTTTTTCTCCGTGAGCTTTGACGGATCGGTCGAGGAGATATTCATGACCCTTGCCGCCGGAGCGACGCTCTTCATCAGGACATTCGATCCGGCAATTTCGGCGTCCGATTTTCTGGCATTCATCGAACGCCATGACATTTCCGTCATCGATCTTCCGACAGCCTTCTGGAAAGAGCTGGTGCACGGAGTCTCGATAACCGACACCCGCATACCGGCCTCTCTCCGAACGGTCATCATCGGCGGAGAACAGGCGTCGGTGACGGACTTCCGCAAATGGCAGCAGGCTTGCGGCGACCGGGTCAGGGTGATCAACACCTACGGCCCTACGGAGTGCACGGTGGTGTCGGTTTGTTGCGATCCAGGCATGATCAGCTTGCGATATGACGAGAGCCGGGGGCTTCCGATCGGCAAACCGCTCGCCAATACGCGGCTCTACGTCGTGGACGAGCGGTTGCGCCGGGTTCCCTGCGGAATGCCCGGCGAGCTGCTGATCGGCGGCGCGGGGGTCGCGAACGGGTATCTCGATCTGCCGGAGTTGACCGCCGAGCGCTTTATCGACGACCTTTTCCACGAGCATCCGGCGAAACACCGGCTCTACCGGACGGGAGACATCGTCCGCAGCCTCTCCGACGGCAATCTCCAGTTTCTCGGCAGGCGCGACAACCAGGTAAAAATCAGGGGATTCAGGATCGAACCAAGCGAAATCGAATCGGTACTCAACCAGCATGAACAGGTACGGCAATCCGCGGTCATCGACAGCACCGATGATGAGGGGAAAACCGCCCTCTTCGCCTACTTCGTTTCGGAACAAAACCACCCCTCCTCATCCGAATTGAAGCAGTACCTGGCGCAGAAAATGCCTGAATACATGGTGCCCTCCCGCTTTATCCGGATCGAAAAAATCCCTTTGCTGCCCAACGGCAAGATCGACCGAAACGCGCTTCCCCGGCCCGATGCCGACCTTGACCCTGAAAGAGTCAGTCACTATGCCCCTCCGGGAAACGAAATCGAAAAGGCGCTCATCGAAATCTGGGAGGAGGTTCTCGGGGTTCGTCCGATAGGCGTCACGGACAATTTTTTCGAGCTTGGCGGCCACTCGCTCCTCGCGGTGAGATTGTGCTCGCAGATTCAGAAGAGGATCGACCGGAAGGTCACCCTCTCCGCTCTTTTCCAGAGTCTGACCATCGAGAAGCTTGCCCGGAGAATCATCGACGAGGAGTGGATCGGCGAATCGACGCCCGTGGTCTGCATACACTCCGTCGATGGGGGCACGACGTATCCGCCACTGTTCTTCATTCATATTCTCGGCACAGGATTGAAGTTCTGCCGACCCATGGTCAGACACCTCTCTCCCGAACTGCCGGTCTATGGCCTCTCCATTCACCTGCTCGAAGAGTATCCGCCAGAGGGCTTCAGAA
>CAYZCF010000038.1:0-18037 GCA_964476855.1 uncultured Chlorobiaceae bacterium | reverse complement strand
CCCTTGGCCGGAATGCGCCCCTCGATGCCTTCGGGTACGTACTTTTTGGTCTCCGCCGAAGCGTCTTGGAAGTAGCGGTCGCTGCTGCCCTCCGGTTCAGACATCGCGCCGAGCGAACCCATGCCGCGGTACGCCTTGAAGCGGCGGCCTTCGTAGAGGATCGTCTCGCCGGGGCTTTCGTCGGTACCCGCGAAGATGCTGCCCATCATGACCGAATCCGCGCCAGCCGCGAGCGCCTTTGCGATGTCGCCGCTGTACTTGATGCCGCCGTCAGCGATAAGCGGAATGCCGGTTTTCCTGGCCTCTTCGGCGCACTTCATGACCGCAGTAAGCTGCGGCATTCCGACGCCGGCCACGATGCGCGTTGTGCAGATGCTGCCCGGCCCGATGCCGACCTTCACCGCGTCGGCTCCGGCCTTGACCAGATCGCGCACGGCCTCCGGCGTCGCCACGTTACCGGCGATCACCTGCAATTCGGGATATTTCTGCTTGATGGTGGAGACCATGTCGAGCACCGCCTGGCTGTGGCCGTGCGCCGTATCGACCGCCACGACGTCCACGCCCGCCGCCACCAGCGCATCGACGCGCGACATCGTGTTGGCGCGAATGCCGACCGCCGCGCCCGCGCGCAACCGGCCCTGCGAATCCTTGCAGGCCTCGGGGCACTGCTTGCGCTTCTGGATGTCCTTGAAGGTGATGAGACCCTTGAGGTAGCCGTCGTCGTCGATAACGAGCAGCTTTTCGATCTTGTTCCGCATGAGAATCTCCTCGGCGGCCAGAAGGTCGATCTCCTCTTTGGCCGTGACGAGGCTGGTCGTCATGATGGTGGTGATCTTTTCGTTGGACGACGCGGTCATGCGCAGGTCACGGTTGGTGACGATGCCTTTCAGCCGGAGGCAGCCTTCAGGGGTCGGATGCTCGACCACCGGAATACCCGAAATGGAGTGTCGGATCATCAGCTCGATGGCATCCTGGATGGTCGCGTCCTCGAACAGGTGGATGGGATTGCGGATGATGCCGCTCTCGAAGCGCTTGACTTTTGCAACCTGCCGGGCCTGTTCGTCTATGGAGAGATTCTTGTGGATGATGCCGATGCCGCCCGCGCGAGCGAGCGCGATGGCCAGATCGGCTTCGGTGACGGTGTCCATGGCTGCGCTCACCAGCGGGATGTTGAGTTCGATCTGGCGGGTCAGCCGCGACTTGACGACTGTCTCCTTTGGAAGTACGTTGGAATATGCGGGAACGAGCAACACGTCATCGAAGGTCAGCGCATCATAAAGGATTTTATCCATAGGGAGCCAGGTTAAGAGATTGCGGCAAAAAATGAATCCGCCAATTTACGAAAGTGAGCACGGAATGACAACGGCGGGAAGCATCCGGGCGGCGCTGGAGCCGTTTTTTCTTTGTTCGAAAAATCTAAAGGAAGTTTTAAAAATCGAAAACGAGTTGTACATTACAAGCCTTGTAAACGGAGAGGTCGCATAGTTGGTCTAGTGCGCTCGCCTGGAAAGCGGGTAGGGTGTAACAGCCCTCGAGGGTTCGAATCCCTCCCTCTCCGCCAGGAAGAAAGCAGAACGCACAAGGTTCTGCCCTGTTATTCGGGAAGGTTTTGAAAAAGAGGAAACGCGATTTTTTGCTGGCAATTTTCGGGTAAATCGCTATCTTGTGACCCGTTCTTTACATACCAGATGGAGGATTAGCCTAATTGGTAAGGCAGCAGTCTTGAAAACTGCCGGGTTTGCGCCCTTGGGGGTTCGAGTCCCTCATCCTCCGCGCAAAAGTTCAGGAGAGGTGGCCGAGTGGCTGAAGGCACCGGTTTGCTAAACCGACGTAGTTCGATTAGAGCTACCGAGGGTTCGAATCCCTCCCTCTCCGCGACGAAGAAAAAGCTTCCGGCAACACCGGAAGCTTTTTTCGTTTCAGATGGTGCGCATCGGGATTGGAAGTGTTTGAAAGTCGGGTATGGCGAATCTGGAGCGCTTGGTGTCTTTTCGGTAAGTCTTGCTACTCATACACTTTTGTGTAAGGAGTTACGGCTTTTTCGTGACATAGCTGGAGGCGAAGTCCATGACGCACATGTCGTTGTATCGGCGATGCGGGCCAATATGTACGCCTGCTTTGTATAGCTCTCCGTTCAGCAAATTGATTCTGTGTCCGCGTCCGGCTACGCCATCGTCAACGAGCCATGCGATGACAATCTCTCTCGCGTCGCCGAGGCCGTAAGCGATGTTTTCTGCCGCTGGCCCGTACCATTGTCCGTAACGCGAGATCCTGACGGCTATCGAAGAGCCGTCGCTCCCCTTATGCCCGGTCATTCCGGTCTCACCCTGATCGCGAACCAGGTCGCGGGCGGCAAACGTCAGTCCCGGGCATGGTGAAAGGGCTGGAGCCGGGTTTGAGTACTCCAGTTCGCGGATGCACTCGTCCAGCGCGGCGACTCCTTCTTTGGTTCTGATGGCGATTTTTCCGGGGTATCTGAACAAAGCGCCCTGGTAGTACTCCCTGAGCGGCGCGAGATACTTTCTGGCATATCCGGCGGGGTCGGTTCTCACCCGGTTGATTTCCATGATGACCTCAAGTTCGGCTGGCGTCATGAAATCGGCTTTTCCGTAATGATTGTTGAAGAGCAAGGGGGTGTTGAGCAGATTTTCAGCGGTCGCTGGCATGGAGCCAAGCGTCATGAGCAGCGATGCGAAGACAAATGTTTTATTGTGCCGGATAATCATGGTGACAAATAGAGAAGGCATTCCGTTTGTCGAAGCCCTCAGGTACGTTTATGGATACGCCGGTTTCCGCGCTTCGCAGCATTGCGCTCAAACCTGCTCATTCGATCTCAATGTCGTAAGCGTCGAGCAAGCCGCGCAAGCCCTCCAGTGAGAATTTCGCTTTTCGCAGCCGGTTCGATTCGGGCGGGATCGAGAAGTTGAAGGCGGTGCGGAAATCAGCCTTTTCGAGGTTGGTGTGAAAGAAGAGCGCCAGCCGGAGGTCGCAGTCGTCAAACACAGCGCCGCTGAGGTTCGCGTTGCTGAAATCGGCCTCCTGCAAGTCGCAATTCGTGAACGCAGTGTTTTTCAGGTCGAGGCCGGTAAAGTTCGAAAGCTTCATCATGCAGCGCACGAAGCTCATTTCGAGCAGAAGCTTTCGGCACTCGCTGAACTGCACGCCGAGCAGTTTGCAGTCGATGAAGCGCACCTCCTGAAGCGATGTGGCAGCAAGCTTCACCATGCTCATATCACATCGATCGAAGATGCACTCCCGGAACACGAGGCCTGAAAAATCACCCTGCGCCAAAGCGCATTGCACGAAGCGGCACCCCTCGAACACGCCATTTGCCCGGACGAGATCAGTGGAAACGATTTTTTCGAAAACCTTGCCGGTTACCGGTTCAATGGATTTTCCCCTCATGGCGCGGCGTTGTACGGTTTTATTTCTGCTCCATGACCAGGCGGACCATGTTCATGAAGTCGGGAATGGTGAAGGGTTTCCTGATAAAATTCACAGGTTTTGACGGGCGTCCGCGGTTGCTGTTTTCCTCAAAAGCAAAACCGGACATGAAAAGGGATTTCAGCCCCGGCAAGCGAGTCTGCAACTGCTTGCTCAGTTCGATGCCATTCATGCGAGGAAGAATGATGTCGGTCACCAGCAGATCGATCTTCTCTTTCCGCTTGCCGGCGATGACAATGGCGATTTCTGCATCGAGTGCTTCGAGAACCCTGAACCCTTTCTCTTCGAGTGCCTGCTTGAGAATATTGAGAATGTTGGGCTCGTCTTCGACCAGCAGCACCGTTCCGGACGTGGTTCCGGCGGTTTGGACGGGCGTTTTTTCTCCGGATTCCGCAGGCTCCTCTTGATGGCTGGGGAAAAATATCCTGAATGTCGTGCCGTTCCCCGCCTCTGTCTGGCACTCGATACAGCCATTGTTTTGCCTGACGATGCCATAGACCGTTGACAGGCCGAGTCCGGTGCCTTTTCCGGCAGGCTTGGTCGTAAAGAATGGTTCGTAGATATGGGGAAGAGCCGGGTTGTCGATGCCGCCGCCAGTGTCGCTTACCGAAAGCACCGCATAGTCTCCGGGTATCTGGCAGGGGTGTCCTTTCGCGCAATCCTCCTTTTTGATGCGGGCCGTGCCGGTCGAAATGGTAATGGTTCCGGTCTGTTCGATGGCGTCCCGGGCGTTGATACAGAGGTTGCTCAGTACCTGATCGATCTGGGCCGGATCGATGAAAATAGCCGGGACTTCTTTGCCAGGCTGCCAGACACAGTTGATCTGGGTGCCGAAAAGGGGCTTGAGTATCGGGATGAGGTTTTCTACCTCCCGGTTCAGCGAGATCGCTTTTGGTAGCCTCATCTGTTTCCGGGCAAATCCCAGAAGCTGCCGGGTCAGATGAGCGGAACGCAAGGCTGACTGACGGGCATTTCTGAGATTTTCAGCCGCCGGTACCGAGGCATCGATTCTGGCCAGAGCCAGCTCGATGTTGCCGATAATGGCGGTCAGCGAGTTGTTGAAGTCATGCGCGATGCCTCCGGCGAGCTGTCCGATCAGTTCCATTTTCTGGGACTGCTGAAGCTGTGCCTGCAACTGCTCAAGCTCCTGTGCCGCGGTTTTTTTATCGGTAATATCGGCGACAATTCCGACGACGTAGCGTGATGTTTCGTGTTTTGTGAACCGGAAGGTGCCGACCAGATTGATCCACCGGATTTCACCGTCCGCTCTTCGAATACGGCATTCGAGATTGAAATCCGAGCGGTTTGCCATCGAGCTTTCGTAAAGCTGTTTCACCATCGGGACATCCTCGGGGTAGAGGTGTTCGAAAAACGACTCGACACCCCAGTGAGGCAGGAGTGAATCGTAGCCAAAAATCCGGTCGTGCTCGCGTGTTCTCGTAACCTGGTTTTTCTCCAGATCGAGCGACCAGATGCTTACGTGGCTGCATTCGAGTGCGTAATCCATCTTTGCCCGGAAATCCTCGTTTTCCGCTTCGGCAAGCTTCTGCTCTGTAACGTTTTGTACAAAGACCAACAGCATCCGGATTTTTCCATCGGCATCGAATACCGGATAGATCGAGCTTCTCCAGAAATTGCCATCGATCGGATCATCGAAGGTAATATGCTTGCCGAGTCGCAGCACCTCGCCGGTTTTGTCTTTCCGGTTGGCAATAACCTCCGGCGGCGCGTTGATTTCTGCAAGCAGTTCGAAGACGTTGCATCCGGTGATATGTTCATGGAGGGCTTTGAACCGGGCAGAGAAGAATTGGTTGGCTGCAAGTATCTGCCCATCCGGGGCCATGACAAAGACTGGCTCGGGGAAGTCTTTGAACAGATCGAAATCCGGAGCGTTGAATGTCATGGCTGCTGCGTTATCCGTTTGAAAATTCTGCCGTGAACAGCAATGCAGGATTATTCTATAAAGTTATCTCTATGTTTTCAATATTCATAGTTGTGGAATGAGAGAAAATAGAGGTCAGCCACCCATCACTCCTCGAAATCGAAGAGCCCGCCGGTGGTTGGGGTGGCTTTTTTCGGACTCCGCATAATCTCCGGAACGGCGGGAAGTTCGTCGGCGCGGATGCAGTCGCTCGCGAGGATGGCGTCGAGCAGGGCAGCTTGGGCGGGATAGCCGTCGATGGTGGCTTCGAGCACCCAGAGGAGTTCGAGCAGTTCGGTGGTGAACTGGCTCGTCCAGCGCTCGGGGCGGATGTCGTCGAGCGGCGAGGATTTTTTGCCCGCGCCTCTCTTCATGCGGTACTTCAGCCACGACTGCACCACCTTCAGCCCCGACACCTCGAAAGCGAAAACCTCCGGCGCGACGGGCGCGAACTCGCCGCTGCCGACGCGGAGCGTGCGGGTGGCGTCGTTGTAGTCGAACGTTTCGGGATAGCCGTCAGCGTCGCCGGGCACGGCTTTGGTGCAACGGGCCGAGCCGTTCGGAACCTGTCCGCTTTTCCGTCCGCTTGGCACGTAGCGCTCGCCGTAGGTGTGCAGCCAGAGCAGCGTTGCGCCGATGCCGCGCGCCTGCTCGAACAGCTCGCCGTCTTTGGTAAGTGGCACGCGCAGCTCGCGGGTTTCGAGTTCTTTGTGGAACCGCGCCGTGAATGCCGGTTGCGCAAGTACGCCATAGATGTACGCCAGAAAATCCTCAGGCGTTACTGTTCGTCGGTATGCCGCGCCCAGCAGGTCGAGCAAGCCAGGCAGAATGTTCGCCTCCGAAGCGTTGGAGGTTCGAAAGAGGGGGATTGCTGCTTTTGCGCCATATGACCCGCGAAAATGATCGAGATCAGGAATGATTGCAGACACTGTCAACGCTGCCCCTGATCCAAGTGCTTGGGAAAACAGACTTGACAAATATACTTGCCGTTTGCTATGTGCCAGCCAGAGGTCGGGGCGAAAATAGTCTCCGATTCTGCTGTCGGCAAAAACCCATTGTCTGTCAAATGATCTGTAGGCGTATCGTTCAAGACGAGGTGCGGGAGAGCCGGGAAGTAGTTTGGCAAGTGGTTTGTCTACCTCTTCACCTTCAAATAGCGGAGCACAAGTTGAACTCAGCTTTCGGTCGCGTGTTTCCTTGAACAACTCTTGTTTGTTATCGGCTGACAGCAATGTTTTCCATCGTTTCCTGAGTGTCTCGACATCGGGACAAATCGGCCACGTTCTTTTAATCTGAGCGCCTGAATGTTGCCACGGCATCAAGTCTGTCAGCAATGGTAAGCTGAAGTAATCACCTTTGCCTTCAGGACGGAATGGTGATTGCCAACCGTCGGCGCACTCCTGCCAGTCGAGCGATGCGAAGTTGGTGATGGCGTCGAGCGCGGCGAGTTTTTCGTTGCGGCTGCCTTCGATGCGGGCGTAGCGGACGGCGGCGGGTTTGTCCAAAGTCGCGTTGCTTGTGCGCACGGCAATGGCGATGGCGACGGGGGTCTGGATGGCGAAGACGTTGTCGCTTTGCCGTGTGCCGCGGCCTTCACCGCCGAGGTCGAGAATCCAGAGTTCATCGCAATGGCGGCGCATGTGCTCGCGCATTCCGCAAAAAGCGTCGCCGTCGAGGTAGCTCGATCCGGTGATGAAGCTCACCACGCCCGGCCCGTGCGCCGGCGATTGCTCGAACACCTTCCAGAGCGCCCAGCGCCAGAAATAGACGTAGAGGTTGTACAGATTCTTGATATGCACACCGTGCCCGGCGACGACGGCGGGGTCGATGAAATCCTTAAGAATGGCATGGGACTGTCTCCACTTAAGCCTTTGTTGAGGAGATTTGAGAGCAACATCCTTTCTCCGTTCGTTTTTGACAATATTTGAAACCAAAGGATCTCCAAATCTTACCCAGCCGCCAAACCGATCTAATTGGGCTTCATCATTCATATCCATCGCATCATGGCGATCGTAAGGAGGGTTGCCAATACAAACGATGACTGGTACGCTATTTTTGACTTTAAGAGCTTTTTCATGCTGCTCAGCGATTGGACGCAGAAATAGTGGTATCTGGGGTGGCTTGGCGTCGGGGCTTTCGAGCGTGTCGGTCAGATAGACGTGCGTGCCATCCTTCGGCAGCAACGCGCCACGGTCGCGCAAGGCGCGGCTGACGCGGAGTTCGGCCACGGCGTAAGGGCCGACCATCAGCTCGAAGCCGTAGAGATTTCGGGCCAGCCCGGTCGCCTGCCCCGCGACGGCTCCCGCCCCCTGTTCCGCCTCGATCCGCTTGAGGGCGTGCTCGATGACGCCGAGCAAATAAGTGCCAGTGCCCGTGGCCGGGTCGAGAGTCACGACGCCGGGATCGGCGAAGCCAAGCGGCATGTTCAGGCGGTTGACGAGCAGGTCGTCGATCAAACGCACCTGGCAGCGCACCACCTCGACTGGCGTGTAGTAGGCTCCGGCGTCCTTGCGCAGTTTGGGGTCGTAGGCGGCGAGGAACTCCTCGTAAAAGTAAAGCCACGGATCTTCGGGGCCGCTGAAGGTTGCAGGCGGCACGGCGGCGATGAGGCGAAGCAAGAGGTTCAGCGAAGCGTCCATTTCGGCGCGAGCGCCGGGGTCTGTCAGCACCTGCAATGCGCGGGACAGCAGATTGTGCTGCGCGGAAAGGGCGTTTTCGGCGCTGTCGAGCGTCAGCGGATCGGCACCTTCGCTTCGTCCCAAGAGGAGCGCGAACGCCACGGTCTGCGCGTAAGCGTCGGCGAACTGCTCGTCGGACGCGCCGGGGAAGAGCAGTTGCCGCCAGTCACGAGCGAGGTGCACGAGCGGCGACTCGGTGTCCCTGAGCGCATCGGTCACGTCGTCGCGCAACATGCGCGTCAGCGGCGCGAGCAAATCGGCGAACTCTTTCAGGTCGATCTTGCCCTTGCGCCCGGTCGGGATGACCGGTTCCCATTGCAGGAATCCACGCAGCAGCCGCTCGATGTTCGCCGCATCATCGGCGGATATGGCGTTCGCGCCATCCACCGAAACATCGCCAGAAAGCTGCACGATTTTGTCCGCCAGCTCGCCGTTGCGATACAACGCCCACTCGTTGCCGTCGGTGTAAAGCATGTTCGGCATTGCCGAAAAGCGTTTGAACTGTTCGCGATTGCGTCCCTTGAAACGCATCGCATTCGCGCCCGAACCTGGAGCCTTCAGCTCCACGTATCCCGCCAGCGCCTGATTGCGATGGATGGCGAAATCGGGTCGGCCGAGCCGGTCAGGCAGCGGCGTTTCGCCCGTGCAGCCAATGTTCAATCCAAATGCCGCTGAAACGCCTCCGTTCATGAAATTATCGAAAGGAGTTCGGAGCTGCTCTTCCGGCTCGCCCAGCGTGAGCTGATTCATCTTTTCCGTAACGGCAGCGGCGAACGCTTGCAGCGCCTTGAGGATCGAATTGGAGCTTGTCATGCCATTGCAATGCTTGGAGATTTTTCAGCGAGCGACACGGCTTGTGGTTGAATTTTATAAACATACCGGTTTTTGCGGTGTTTTCCGCTTACCACCAGCTCGAACCGGCGATCCGGCTCGTCGGTAAAACTCGTCACCCCGTAGCGAGCCGGATGGCGATCAGCGCGAGCAGCATGGCGGTTCCGGCGAGGTAGATGCGGCGGATGTAGCGGAGCTTCCGGGGCGTTCGGGGGTCGAGCAGCCGCCAGACCGACCAGACGAGGATGGCGTCGAAGGCGATGATCGGCGGCAGGTACGGCCAGCCGAACCATCCGGCGGCGAACGGCGCGGCGCTTGCCGCGATCACCAGCGCGAAAACGGCGGCGGCGATGCGCATCGCCTTGTCAGAGCCGAGCACGACGGCGAGCGAGCGGGATCCTGATTGACGGTCGCCCTCGACGTCGAGCGCGTCCGCCGCGATCTCCTCGCCGAGATCGACGAACATCGTCATCACGGCAAGAAAGAGCACCACCGGTTCGAACGGATTTCCCACCGCGATGCCGCCGAAGATGAAGCTCATGCCAACCGAAAAGCCAACGACGAGATTCCCGAAAAGCCCGTAGCGCTTGAGCTTCCAGTCGTACAGCACGCCCAGCAGCAGCATCGCGCAGGCGGCGACGAAGGCGCTGAATCCGATCATCGCCGCCGAAGCGCACCCGGCGAGCGCGGCGGCGACCGACAAGCCGAGCGCCTCGCGCTTTGTCACCACCCCCGCAGGCAGCGGGCGCGACGGCGCGTTGATGCGGTCGGTCTCGACATCGAACCAGTCGTTCAGCGCCAGCACCGACGCCGCGATGCTGAAAACGCTGAGAAATCCTAAAATCCCCAGCCGCAACGTCGGCCAACCCCCAAGCGCCAGCACCTCGGCCAGCACCACGCAGGCCCCCGCCGCGAACCCCAGCTCGACTCGCAACAGCCGGAACAGCCCGCGAAGTTTTGGATTATTCATTGGTTAACGGATGAAAGACCATAGCCCGTCAATGTTCTGTTCGATATATTTCAATGGTACAACGAAATCTCAAAATTCACGGATATGAAAAACAAAGTCGCATTGGTAACTGGCGCGAGCCGGGGGATTGGACGGGCTACGGCGAAGCTGCTTGCCGCCGAGGGGGCGGCGGTGGCGGTCAATTGGTTCCAGAGCGAAAGCGCAGCTCGCGCCCTCGTCGATGAGATCACGCAGGCTGGCGGCAGGGCGATGGCCGTCCGGGCGGACGTGCGCGATGAGGCGCAGGTGCGGTCGATGGTCGCGGAGGTCGAGCAAAGCCTCGGGTCGGTCGATCTGCTCGTTGGCAACGCCGCGATCGGTTTTCCGGTCAAGCCATTCACCGAATTCACCTGGGACGAGTTCGAAGCCAAGCTCACCGGCGAGCTGAAGTCGATCTTTTTCTGCTGCCAGGCGGTGCTGCCGGGCATGATCGAACGGAAATCGGGCAGCATCATCGCCATATCGAGCACCCTGTCGCGCCACTCTTCGCCGGGCTTCATCGTTCACTCCACCGCAAAATCGGGCCTCGACGCTTTCATCCGCTCGCTTGCCGAGGAGGTCGGCCCATTCGGCGTTCGTGTCAACGTGGTCGCCCCCGGCCTCACGCTTACCGACGCCACCGCCTGGCTGCCTGAAGCGCAGAAAACGATGATTGGCGAAATGGCCCCGCTCAAGCGCGTCGCCCTCCCGGAAGACATCGCCGGAGTGGTGCTCGCCGTAGCCTCCGACCACAGCCGATTTGTGACCGGCTGCTACATCCCTGTCTCGGGCGGGTTGCTGATGCTGTGACGATGGAACTGGCCGGTTCGTTAATCTGTTGAGATTTGTACATTATGATGTAACACGAAAAGTACAGTATCATGATCGCGATAAGCACAACCGAACTGCGGAGAAATCTGCGGAAGTATCTGAACCTTGCCAAGAAGGAACGAGTCATCATCCAGTGCGGGAAAAGCGAAACCTATGAAATCATTCCCGCCCGCAAGATTAGTGACCATGACGACTACTTCTCAAGCCCGGAACTGCTCGCCGCTCTGAAAGAAGCGGAGGAGGACATTGCCGGGGGGCGCGTCCGTGAGGTCAAGGACAGCAAGGACTTATGGGAAAATATTCCATAATCGTAACCCGAAGAGCGAATAAAGTTTTAAAACATTTTTTTGGGAGAAAAAATGGAGCTTGATAAGTATTCGTTATTAACAAAAAGTCTACGCACTAGAGCATCTCGTTTCCGTTATGTTGCTTACTTTGCTCTTATCGGATCTGTAATAATATTAGCGACTTCTATATACTTGTTTTTAAATGCGAGCGAATTAAGTTTAATGGATAATGTTAATCTGCTCAAATTTAAGACAATTCAATTGCGAGAGCTAACCAATCAGCGAGATAATCTTGCTATGGAACTCAAGGGTGTTCAGCAACGTTTTCAGGAAGAGATTACGGAGGGATATAAGAATCTCGGAATCGGGCCAGTGGCAGTCCAATTGCAACGCCGTATGGACGATTTGGCTCTTCAGCTTAAAATAATGGATGATCGAATCGCAAAGCAAAGCAATATATTGACTAATGAAAAGCAAAATGAGCTTTCAATATCTCAGGTTGTTACTACCTCAGTGACAAGATTTATGGTTTTAGGTACGGTGATTTTTCTTGTTCAGATTCTGATAAATTTGTATAAGTATAACATGCGAGTTGCTGGTCACTACAAAGCTGTTGCTGATGCATTGGATCTATCAAAGCCGCCATTATCAGAAGATAATTTTATTAGTATAGCTGAATTATTGTCTCCAAATAAAATTGATTTTGGCACTATTCCAAATTCAATTGTAGATCATGCTTTTGATCTGTTGAAAGTTGTAAGTCGGAAATGATGTTCTGAAAAGTCAGTATTAGAATAAGATGAATTAGAATCAGCATCAACTAAAGATCAATACAATTATTCCTTTCTCTATGCTCAATCCCGCAATTCACAAATTCACCGCCTTCACCTGCCGCCGGACGCCCGTCGGCTTCATCGGCATCGGCGAGAGCGGAGGCCTTGTGACGCGGCTTCTGTTCATGCGGGACGATGCCGCGCCGGTCGTCACCGCGTCCTCCTCGCTTCTCGACGAGGCGTTCCGGCAGCTCGATGCGTGGTTTGCGGGGCGGCTCCGGGAGTTTTCTTTGCCGCTCGTCGAGCCCCGAACGGCTTTCGAGCGGCGGGTGCGCGAGACGATGCTTCGCATTCCGTACGGCGCGACGGCTTCGTATGGCGAGCTGGCGGCGGCGATTGGTTCGCCGGGGGCGGCTCGGGCGGTCGGGACGGCGTGCGCGCGGAATCCGTTGCCGATCATCGTGCCGTGCCATCGGGTCGTTGCTGCCGGAGGGCGGATTGGGGGGTTTCTGGGTGGTATTGAAATGAAACGGTGGCTGCTTGATTTCGAGCGCAGGAATGGCTGCTAAGTGACGTCGAATCAATGATTTTGCAAGGAGGAAACATCTCGGTTATTTTTTTACGGGCGTTCAGTCATCTTGTGATTTTTCGTTATATAGACTCAACAGTTACCGTTTAAAGCATTTTTTCAGTCATTCGCTACTCCATGAACACGATCCCCGCACTTTGTAATCGTTTTTCCAAACTGGCCGTTGGCGCGCTTCTCGGTTCTTTCCTGCTCCTGCCCGGCTGCGGCAAGAAGCAGGACGAGCAAAAGCAGATGACGCCCGCCCTGCCCGTGATGAAGGTTCAACTTTCGCCTGCCTCTGTTTCCAGCGAATATTCCGTCAGGCTCGAAGGTCTGGCCGATGCGGAGATCAGGCCGCAGGTGGATGGAATGCTTCAGGCCATTCTGGTCAGGGAGGGGGAGAAGGTCAAAAAAGGGCAGCCGCTTTTCAGGATCGACGATTCGGTCTATCGCGAGCAGTACAACACGGCGCTCGCCGCGCAACGCGCCGCCGAGGCGCAGGCGGCGGTGGCGAGAGTGAATGCCGAGAAGCTGGTGCCGCTCGTCGAGAACAAGGTGATTGCGCCGGTGCAGCTCACCACCGCCAAAGCGCAGGAGGCTGCGGCCCGGGCGCAGGCGGCGCAGGCGGCGGCTTCGGCCCGGTCGGCGGCGATCAATCTCGACTATACGGTGGTCAAGGCCCCGGTGGCCGGTTATATCGGTCGCATCCCGTTCCGCCAGGGCAATCTGCTCACCAGAAACCAGGCGCAGGCGCTGACCACGGTGTCGGATGTCGGCAAGATGTACGCGGTCTTCAGCATCAGCGAGGCCGGTTTCGCGACCTTCAAGAAAGTCTATCCCGGCGAGACGCTGCAACAGAAGATCGACGCCGTGCCGCCGGTCAAACTGACGCTCTCGGACGGCACAGTCTACAATCATGACGGCAAGCTCGAATCGATCAGTGGAGGCTTCGACGCCTCGACCGGCTCGATCGGCCTGCGCGTTGCGTTCCCGAATCCCGAAGGCTTCCTGCGTAGCGGCAACTCCGGCACGGTGAGCCTCAGCTCCAGCTACGACAAGGTGATTCTCGTGCCGCAGTCGGCCACGATGGAGTTGCAGGACAAGGTGCTGGTCACGCTGCTGACGGCGGGCAACAAGGTCGCCAAAAGGGTGATCACCGTGGCGGGCCGGAGCGAGCAGAACTACATTGTCAGCGATGGCCTCAAGCCGGGCGACGTGATCGTGACCGCAGGCATCGAAAAGTTGCAGGACGGCATGGTCATCAAGCCGATGCCCGCCGCGCCGCCGATACAGACTCCGAACGCTCGTTAAACCGCAGGGCTTATGTTTGAACGTTTCATCTCCCGCCCTGTTCTGGCCACCGTCATTTCGGTCATTCTCGTGATTCTCGGACTGGTCAGCATGTCGCAGCTCTCGATCACCCGCTTTCCCGACATCGCCCCGCCGAGCGTTTCGGTGACGGCCAGCTATCCCGGCGCGAACGCCGAAACCGTCGGGCGCACGGTGGCTCCGCCGCTCGAAGAGGCGATCAACGGCGTCGAGAGCATGACCTACATGACCTCCACGTCGTCGAACGACGGCTCGCTCTCCATCAACGTCTTCTTCAAGCAGGGCACCAATGCCGACCAGGCGGCGGTGAACGTGCAGAACCGCGTGGCGCAGGCCACCAGCCGCCTGCCCGCCGAGGTGAACCAGATCGGCGTTTCGACCATCAAGCGGCAGAACAGCCAGATCATGCTGATCAACCTGTCGAGCAACGTCAAGGCGTTCGATGCGACTTTTTTGCAGAACTACGCCAAGATCAATATTGTCGATGACCTGTCGAGGGTGCCGGGCGTCGGCCAGGTGTCGGTCTATGGTAAGATGGATTACTCCATGCGCGTCTGGCTGCGTCCGGCGCAGATGGCTGCTTACGGCCTGTCACCGCAGGAGGTGTCGGCGGCGATCCAGAGCCAGAACCTCGAAGCCGCGCCGGGCGAGTTCGGGCAGATGAGCGGCGAGGCGATGCAGTACGTCATGAAGTATCGCGGCAAGTTCGAGCGCCCGGAGGAGTTCGAGAATATCGTCGTTCGCGCAAATCCCGACGGCTCGCTGCTTCGGCTCAAGGACATCGCCCGCGTCGAGTTCGGCGCGTACAGCTATACGGTCAACTCCAAGGCCAACGGCAAGCCGGGGGTGGTGATGGCGGTCTATCAGGCGCCCGGCTCCAACGCTAACGAGGTCGAGACGCAGCTTCGCGAGGTGCTCGAAAAGGCATCGCGCAACTTCCCGACGGGCATCGAGTACTCGATTCCCTTCAGCTCCAAAAAGGTGGTGGACGAGTCGATCGAGCAGGTGCAGCACACGCTCATTGAGGCGTTCCTGCTCGTATTTCTCGTGGTTTTCCTCTTCTTGCAGGATTTCCGTTCGACGCTCATTCCGGCCATCGCCGTGCCGGTGGCGATTATCGGCACCTTCTTTTTCATGAACCTGTTCGGCTTTTCGATCAACGTGCTGACGCTCTTCGGCCTGGTGCTGGCCATCGGCATCGTGGTTGACGACGCCATCGTGGTGGTGGAGGCGGTGCACGCCAAGATCGAGGAGAAGCACTGGCCCGCGAAAATCGCCACGGTCTCGGCGATGCGCGAGATAACGACGGCCATCGTCACGATCACGCTTGTCATGGCCTCGGTGTTCCTGCCGGTGGGGTTCCTCGAAGGTTCGACCGGCGTGTTCTACCGACAGTTCGCCTTCACGCTCGCCATCGCGATTCTCATCTCCGCGATCAACGCGCTGACCCTGAGCCCGGCGCTCTGCGCGATTTTCCTGACCGACCTGCACAAGCACTCCAAGGAAAAGCACTCGCGTTTCGGTGGTTTTGGCGGGCGCTTCGTCAAGGGGTTCAACGCCGGATTCGACGCGGTTCGCCAGCGCTACACCGGCATTCTCGACTACTTCATGCGTCACCGGATGGTGGCGTTCATCGGCCTCGCACTGGTGACCGCCGTGTCGTTCTGGATGTTCAAAACCACGCCGACCGGCTTCATCCCCGACGAGGATAACGGCTTCGTGATCGTCTCGGTTTCGACGCCGCCCGGCGCGTCGATGGCCCGTACGCAGGCGGTGATGGATCGGGCGGACAAAATTCTGCGCACCATGCCCGCCATCAAGAAGGTGATTTCGGTGACCGGCATCAACATTCTCACCCGCAGCTCATCGCCCTCGGCGGGACTGATGTTCATTCAGCTCAATGATCTGGAGGAGCGCGGCGAGGTGCGTGACGTGAAGGAGATTCTCGGGCAGGTCAACCAGAAGCTCGGCCCGGTCAAGGAGGCGAACTTCTTTGCCCTTTCGATGCCGACGGTGCCCGGCTTCGGCACGGTGAGCGGCCTCGAAATGGTGCTGCAAGACCGCAGCGGCGGTGACCTGCACAAGTTCGAGGATGTGGCCAAAGGCTTCATCGGCGCCCTGATGCAGCGGCCCGAAATCGCCGTGGCCTTCACCACTTTCAAGGCGACCTATCCGCAGTACGAGCTGGTGGTCGATAACGTTAAGGCCGCCGATCTCGGCGTGAACGTCAAGGAGCTGATGACCGTCCTCCAGGCCTACTACGGCAGCCAGCAGGCGTCCGACTTCAACCGTTTCGGCAAGTATTTCCGCGTCGTGATGCAGGCCGAGCCGAACGACCGCCGCACGCCCGATTCGCTCAACGGCATCTTCGTCAAGAACGCCAGCGGCGAAATGGTGCCAGTCAGCGCGATCATCACGCTCAAGCGGGTCTATGGCCCGGATGCGGTCGATCACTTCAACCTCTTCAACGCCATCTCGGTCAACGCCACCGTCGCGCCCGGCTACAGCACCGGCCAGGCGATCCAGGCGGTGGACGAGGTGTCGCGCACGAGCCTGCCGCCGGGCTTCACCTACGACTGGAAAGGGCAGAGCCGCGAGGAGATCGAGTCTTCCGGCGGCCTTTTCTTCATCTTCCTGCTCTCGGTGGTGTTCGTCTATTTCCTGCTCTCGGCGCTTTACGAGAGCTACCTGTTGCCGCTGGCGGTGATGTTCTCCATTCCGACGGGGCTGCTTGGCGTGTTCCTCGGCATCAAGCTGGCGGGAATCGAGAACAACATCTACGTGCAGGTGGCGATCATCATGCTGATCGGTCTTTTGGCGAAGAACGCGATTCTGATCGTGGAGTTCGCGCTTCAGCGGCGCGTCTCCGGCATGTCGCTCGTCGATGCGGCGATGGAGGGGGCGAGGGCCAGGTTGCGGCCGATCCTGATGACCTCGCTCGCCTTCGTGGCGGGTCTGTTGCCGCTGCTCTTCGTCACCGGCCCGGCGGCGATGGGCAACCACTCGATTGGTGCGTCGGCCATCGGCGGCATGTTTGTCGGCATGGTGCTCGGCATCCTCGTGGTGCCGGTGCTCTTCGTCGCTTTCCAGGGGTTGCAGGAGCGCTTCACCGGCCCGGCGGCGGAGATTGTCGAAGCCGGAACCTTGCTCGAAGAGCAGATGAAAAAGGAGGGTTCGCACGAATGAAAAACCGGAATCAAGGCATGAAACGAGCGCTGCCGCTCTCCTCTCTCACGCTTCTCGCCACCATCGGCCTGTCGGCGTGCAGCCCGGTGAAGGAGTACCGTCGCCCCGAAGTGCAGCTTCCCGCATCGTATCCGGCTCAGGCTCAGGCGGAGGCGGGCAGGGAGATGGCCACCGTGCCCTACCGGCAGTTCTTCGCCGATCCCGATCTCGTCGAGCTGATCGACAGCGCCGTGGCGAGCAACCACGACCTGCTCATCGCGATGAAGAATATCGATTACGCGGGCAAATCGCTCGACGTGGCGAAGTTGTGGTTCTTGCCAGCGGTGGATTTCAGCGCGACGGAGAGCTATTCGCGGGCTTCGGAAAACAGCTCGGCAGCGTCGAAAGGGCAGGAACGCACCAGCCGGAGCTACACGGCGGAGCTGAACGTCTCCTGGGAGGCGGACATCTGGGCGAAATTGCGGAACTCCAAAAAGGCCGCCGTCGCCGAATATCTCCGCAGCGCCGACGCGGCGCGGGCTGTGCGCACGACGCTGGTCTCGAATGTCGCGCAGGGGTACTGGAACCTCCGGATGCTCGACGAGCAGATCGACATCACGAAGCGCAATATCGCGCTCGCCGACACGACGCTCACCATGATGCGCTTGCAGTTCGACGCGGGCAACGTCACCAGCCTCGCTGTCGATCAGCAGGAGTCGCAGTTGCTCTCGGCGCAGCTCACCCTTCCGAAGCTCGAAGCGTCTCGCACCGCACAGGAGAACGCGCTCTCGATCCTTGCCGGACGGATGCCCGGCACGCCCGTCAAGCGCAGCCGCGGAGCCGCGCCCTTCGTGATGCCCGACGGCCTCGGCGCGGGCGTGCCGCTCGCGTTGCTCTCGAACCGCCCCGACGTGCGAGCCGCCGAAGCGTCGCTCATGGAGGCGCACGCCATGACCGGCGTCACCAGGGCGATGATGTATCCGTCGCTCACGGTGACGGCGCAGGGCGGGCTGAACGCCATCGAGTCGAGCAAGTGGTTCTCAACGCCCGGCTCGCTCTTTGACGCGATTCAGGGTTCGCTCACGCAGCCGATCTTCCGCCACGGCCAGCTCAAGGCGCAGTACGAGCAGTCGAAAATCCGCCGCGACCAGGCGGAGCTGACCTTCCGCCAGACGCTCCTCAATGCGGTCGGCGAGGTCTCCAACGCGCTCGTTCAGGTCGA
>CAYZCF010000037.1:0-18041 GCA_964476855.1 uncultured Chlorobiaceae bacterium | reverse complement strand
CCTGCCCGCCGAGCAGTTCGCCATCAAGACCGGCACCCATCCGCGCCTGACCACCGAGGTCAACGTCTCCAACTTCCGGGAGACCCTCAAGCGCATGGGCTTCTCCTACGACTGGAGCCGCGAGATCAACACCACCGACCCGAACTACTTCAGGTGGACGCAGTGGATTTTCCTCAAGCTCTACGAAAAGGGGCTTGCCTACATGTCGGAGATCGACGTCAACTGGTGCGAGGAGCTGAAGGTCGTGCTGGCCAACGAAGAGGTGGACGAAAAGCTGGCCGACGGCTATACCGTCGTCCGCCGCCCGCTGCGCCAGTGGGTGCTGAAGATCACCGCCTACGCCGAGCGGCTCATCAAAGAGCTCGACGACGTTGACTGGCCGGAAAACGTCAAGCAGATGCAGCGCAACTGGATCGGCCGCTCCGAAGGCATGGAGATCGATTTCGAGCTGCCCTGCCACCGCACCACCCTGCGCGTCTACACCACCCGCCCGGATACCTTGTTCGGCGCGACCTATCTCGTCATTTCGCCGGAGCATCCGATGGCCGAGAAGCTCGCCATCGCCCAGCAGCTCATCGAAGTCAAGCGCTACATCGAACAAGCCAAACTCAAAACCGAACTGGAGCGCACCGGTTTGCAGAAGGAGAAGACCGGCGTCTTCACCGGCTCCTACGCCATCAACCCGGCCACCGGCGAGGCGCTGCCGGTCTGGATTTCGGACTTCGTGCTCACCAGCTACGGCACCGGCGCGATCATGTCCGTCCCGGCGCACGACAGCCGCGACTGGGAGTTCGCAAAAAAATTCGGTCTGCCGATCCACGAGGTGATCAAAAGCCCGCACGACGTGCAGGATGAGGTGTTCGAGGGCAAGGACAGCGTTTGTGTCAATTCGTCGAACGATGAAATTTCCATCGACAGCCTCGACTTCAAGAGCGCCTTCGACCGCATGGCGACCTGGCTGGAGTCGAAGGGCAAGGGCAAGCGCAAGGTGAACTACAAGCTGCGCGACTGGGTCTTCAGCCGCCAGCGCTACTGGGGCGAGCCGATCCCGATCAAGCACTACGACGACGGCTCGATGCGCCCGGAGACCAGCCTGCCGCTCACGCTGCCGGAGGTGGAGGCCTACCAGCCGACCTCGACCGGCGAGTCGCCGCTCGCCAACATCGAGAGCTGGCTCTTCGGCGAGGACGAGCACGGCAAGTTCCGCCGCGAGACCAACACCATGCCGCAATGGGCCGGAAGCTGCTGGTACTACCTGCGCTTCATCGACCCGCAGAACAGCGACGCGCTGATCGATCCGTCGCAGGAGCAGTACTGGATGAACGTCGATCTCTACATCGGCGGCGCGGAACACGCGGTGCTGCACCTGCTCTACTCGCGCTTCTGGCACAAGGTGCTCTACGACCTCGGCGTCGTCAGCACCAAAGAGCCGTTCCAGCGCCTCTTCAACCAGGGGATGATTCTCGGCGAGGACAACGAAAAGATGTCCAAATCGCGCGGCAACGTCATTCCGGCAGATCACGTGCTCAACAGCTACGGCGCTGACGCGGTGCGGCTCTACGAAATGTTCCTCGGCCCGCTCGAACAGGTCAAGCCGTGGAACACCAACGGCATCGAGGGGATCAGCCGCTTCCTCAACAAGGTGTGGCGCCTGGTCTGGGAGGAGTTTGCCGAAACGCCGAGAGTGGTTGATACCAAACCGGACGAGGCGATTCTCAAGCGGATGCACAAGGCGATCAAAAAGGTGACCGAAGATATTGACCAGCTCAAGTTCAACACCGCCATCTCGGAGATGATGGTGCTGACAAACGAGCTGCAAAAGGCCGGATGCTACAGCCGCGAGGCGGTGGAGACCGTGCTCGTGATGCTCTCGCCCTTTGCGCCGCACATCACCGAGGAGCTGTGGCAGACGCTCGGCCACGCGGAGTCGATCAGCGGAGCCGCATGGCCGGTGTTCGATCCGGCGCTCGCCGCGGACGACGTGCTGACCATCGCCGTGCAGGTCAACGGCAAGCTCCGGGGCACCTTCCTGGCTCCGGCGGGCTGCGCGAAAGAACAGATGATTGAAGAAGCGAAAAAGGTGGAGAGCGTCACGAAGTTCCTCGAAGGTCAGACGATTGTCAAAGAGATCGCCGTACCGGGCAAGCTGGTCAACTTCGCCGTAAAACCGGCAGGAAAGTAACCGGAATCATGCAGATGTGATAGTAAAATTACCTTTTTGGCATGACCTGATTTTCTGTAAATTTTAGTTCACAATGTTCAAGGGCTGGCTGCCGGACCCTTACCCAATACCGGCCGAACCGTCAGCGCCCTCTCAAGGGGTGGCAGGCTTTTTTTCAATTACAAAACCGTTTTACCAATGGCAACTGAGCAAACAACCGGCCAGTCCTCTGAATCGATCAGTTCGGTTCTCTCCGAACGCAGGAAATTTCCACCGAAGCCAGAGTTCTCTTCCGCAGCACACGTTTCGAGCATGGAACAGTACGAACAGCTCTATGCAGATGCCGCTGCCGATCCCGACAAGTACTGGGGAGAGCTGGCCTCGCAATTCCACTGGTTCAAACCCTGGGACTCGGTGCTCGAATGGAACGCTCCGTATGCCAAATGGTTCAACGGCGGCAAAACCAACATCAGCTACAACTGCCTCGACGTTCACGTCAACAGCTGGCGCAAGAACAAGGCGGCCATCATGTGGGAAGGCGAAGAGGGCAACGAGCGCATCCTCACCTATGGCGAGCTGCACCGCCAGGTCAGCAAGTTCGCCAACGTCCTGAAAATCGCCGGCATCAAGCCGGGTGACCGGGTGGCCATCTACATGGGCATGGTGCCGGAGCTGATCATCGCCGTACTCGCTTGCGCCAGAGTCGGCGCGGTGCACAATGTGATTTTCGCAGGCTTCGCCGCTCACGCCATCACCGAAAGGGTGAACGACTCCCGCGCCAAAATGGTCATCTGCGCCGACGGCACCCGCCGCCGCGGCGGATCGATCAACCTGAAGAACATCGTTGACGAGGCGATCGTCAACACTCCGTCGGTCAGGAACGTCATCGTGCTGAAGGTGACCAACGAGCAGATCACCATGCACGACGGCATGGATCACTGGTGGCACGACCTCATGGGTCTGGCCGAAGACGAGTGCGAAGCGACCCAGGTGGAGGCCGAACATCCGCTCTTCCTCCTCTACACCAGCGGCTCGACCGGCAAGCCGAAAGGCATCCTGCACACCACGGGCGGCTACATGGTGCACGCCGCGGCGTCGTTCAAATATGTGTTCGACATCAAGGACGAGGATATTTACTTCTGCACCGCCGACGTAGGCTGGATCACCGGCCACAGCTACATGGTCTACGGCCCGCTGCTCAACGGCGCGACTGTCTTCATGTACGAAGGCGCTCCGAACTATCCGCAGTGGGATCGCTTCTGGGACATCATCAACCGCCACAAGATCACCATTTTCTACACCGCTCCGACGGCTATCCGGGCCTTCATCCGCGCCGGCAACGAGTGGGTCACCAAGCACGACCTCCGTTCGCTCCGCCTGCTCGGCACGGTCGGCGAGCCGATCAACCCCGAAGCCTGGATGTGGTACCACAAGTACGTCGGCCAGGAAAAGTGCCCGATCGTGGACACCTGGTGGCAGACCGAAACCGGCGGCATCATGGTTTCGCCGTTGCCCGGCGCGACCCCGACCAAGCCCGGCACCGCAACCCGCCCGCTCCCGGGCATCATGGTGGACGTCGTGCACAAGGACGGCACCCCGTGCAACGCCAACGAAGGCGGCTACCTGGTGATCAAGCACCCGTGGCCCTCGATGCTCCGCACCATCTACGGCGACAACGAGCGCTACGAAAAGACCTACTGGTCTGAATTCCCCGGCATGTACTTCACCGGCGACGGCGCAAGAAAGGATGATGACGGTTACATCTGGATCATGGGCCGCGTCGATGACGTGGTCAACGTCTCGGGTCACCGCCTCGGCACCAGCGAGGTCGAGAGCGCTCTCGTGTCGCACGAAGCGGTCGCCGAAGCCGCCGTGGTCAGCCGTCCGGACGAGATCAAGGGCAACGCCCTCGTCGCGTTCGTCACACTCAAGGACGGTTACGAAGGTGATGCCAAACTGCGTGATGCCCTCGGCAAGCATGTCGCCAAGGAGATCGGCGCCATCGCCAAGCCCGACGAAATCAAGTGGGCGAAGGGTCTGCCGAAGACCCGCAGCGGCAAAATCATGCGCCGCCTGCTCCGCGAGCTCGCCACCTCCAACGAGATCAAGGGCGACGTCACGACGCTCGAAGACCTCGGCGTGATCGAAAACCTCCGCGAACAGGAAGACGAATAACTGCCCGTTCACGAAGTCACATCAACAGCGAAGCCCCGGCATCAAACCGGGGCTTCGCTGTTTTTTGTAGTCGTCTCATTCGTCGTATAGGTCCTATAAGACCTATAGGTCGTACAAGAAAATCACCCGCAAGACTCCCGCCCAATCGTCGTCAGAGAAGGTGAAGCAAGATGTTCACCACTACTGAAAAACGATCATGAAACCGACATTGAAATCCTGGGCGACCCCGCTTATTATCGCAACCTTCATCATTTCCGCTGTTACCGGCATCCTGATCTTCTTCCACAAAGAGAGCGGCCTCGTCAAGCCGGTGCACGAATGGCTGAGCTGGGCGCTCGTCACCGGCGGCGTGCTCCATACGATCGCGAACTGGAAAAGCTTCGCCAACTACTTCAGCCGCAAGGGGGCGCTTGCAATCATCTCCACGGGCCTGATCATCACCATCGCCGCCATCACCGTGCCATCGCAAGGCAAAGGCGGCAATCCGTTCATGCGGGTCAACCGCACCCTTTCGACCGCTTCGGTTGAAACCCTGGCTCCAATTGTCAAGCTGACTCCTGAAGAGGCGGTTGCAAAGCTGGAACAAAAAGGGTTGAAGGTTGGCAACGCAAACCAGAGCATCAAAGAGATCGCCACCGCCAACGACAGCGAAGCGCAAAAGGTCATCCTCGCGCTGTTTGAGTGAGCGGCGGGTTAACACGTCTCGATAAATGCCCCTCGAAGGGATAAAAAAGCCTCAACAGGAATCATCTTCTGTTGAGGCTTTTGAATTAATGGCAGACCGTGTCGGCCTGATCACTCCTTTTCACCCGGGGCTTTCTGATCTTCCGGAACACAGGGGTGGGAAGGCTCGTCGCCGTGGCACTGTTTGATGGTTTCGGGCGAGCACTTTTCGGGGGCGCCTTTCAGCATTTCTGGCTTCTGGCAGCAGCAGGATTTTTCTTCGCTCATGATGTAACTCCAGTTGAATTGATGATGATTTCGTTCACTCTTCATTCGTGACGCCGAGCAACGTTGATGCAGCCGTGTTCCATTCGGCAAGCACCTCCTTGTCCACGCGGTAATGCACCGAATAGCCGCGCCGTTCAGGAAGCACGACTTCGGCATCGCGCAAAACCCGGAGATGCTGCGAAACCGCCGCCGGAGTGATTTCAAGAGCCTTGGCCAGCGCATTCACGCACAGCGACCGTTCCTTCAGCAGTTCGACGATCCGAACTCTGGAGCCAACGGAAAGCACCTTGAAAATCCGTGCCATGTTGTCAGCGTTACTCATCGAATCAATCTAATTAAGTGAACGCGCAAATACTAAAACATTTTCAACCAAGTTCAGGCCTCGCTCATCAAACGCTCAATCGCGGCCAAAATCTCATCCACATCATCCGGAGTGACACCGGAAAACCAGAGCTTCTGCGGATAAATCATCACATTCGGCCCCTCGCCGCAAACTCCCAGGCAACCGGACGTCGAAACCCGCACCTTCCCTTTCCAGCCCTTCGCGTCAACAGCTTTCTTCAATTGTTCTTTCACAAGCTGACTGTTACCATCCGCACAGGATTTCCGCTCTCCCCCGCGATCATTCGTGCAGACGAAGAGATGAGCGAAGTATGGTGATTCGTTTTGAATGAGCATGATAGAAGGATTCTGTGATTTAATATTTCGTCTAACGCCAAGCATCAGTGGCGCACGCCATTGACGCGTCAGCTGTATGCGCTTGTTGGGCGATGGTTTTGGGTGAGAACATTTGTATTAGCCTCCGCTTTGTACATTTAGCAGTGACACACTGAAAATCTCCGTTTCTACGCTCTTTGGCGTTTGAGGCGGATGAATGTAGGGAAGGTTGCTATCGGGCCACGCTCGCCACCTCGAGATTTCTTCCCGTTCAGCCCGTTGCCAACTGGCTTCTTTCGGTATGCGCGCTACGACAAATATTTCCGGTTCTTTCTCAATAGATAGAAGCTCTCTGATCCATTTGTGAACGGGTGCAGATGAACCCTCTATAGCAGACTCGATATGTGCCGCCAAGCGCCATTCTCTTCGCTTATGCGTCTTTCCGATGTAACGCAAGCATCGGTTTCGAGGATCTATGAGGCCATAGATCAAATACCGGCCAACTCTAGTTTCCATTATCCTTGCTCGAAACCTGCAATCGTTTACGCCCAACATTGATTAGATTGATCCATATCAATAAACGGATTTTCGATTTTCAGTCAATATAAAACGCATACAGAAAACCTCTAAAATATTGCGCAAAGCTTGTTTTTTTAAGAAGTTACCAGATATACGGCCATTTATGTAGTGATCTTATGCGGATCATTATAAGCCTCTCGCCACCACCGCCTCACAGAGAAATTCCCTACTTTTCTAGCTAATCTTTCCACCGAAAATAAAATCACCTCAACCCATGCGACCAGCACACATCATCCGGATTCTCCCGCTCTGCGCCGTCCTGCTTTTCGCAGGATGCGGCGGCAACTCAACTCCGCAATCTGATACCGGCGGCGGCAGTGCGACGGTTCAGCCGCAGGCCTCTAAAATCATCGAACCTTGCCAGCTCATTTCGCAGGAGGAGGCCGCCAAGCTGCTTGGGGAAGCGGTCAAGCCTGCGGAGAAAAGCGAACAAAAAGCAGTCGGCATGAAGCTCTGCATGTACAACCCGGCCAGCGACGAACCAATCCCGTTTTTGCAGGTCTCGCTGACGCAGGACGCATTCTTCCCGCCCGGCGGCGTCGGCACGACTTCGATCTACAAGAGCCTCAAGGATAATTTCGAGGGCATGAGAACCGATGTCGATGGCGTTGGCGACGAGGCGTTCATCGCGAGCGGCGGCATCTACATTATGACCGACGGCTACTACATCCAGATCGGAGCCGGAAACACCAGCAACGATGCTGTGCGAAACCGGCTGATCGAAGCAGGCAAAATGGCCGTCGCGAAGCTGAAAACGCTGGAGTAACGTCAATAAAAAGCCCCCCTGACTGGTCAGCAGGGGGGCGTAGATCACGAAGTTCCGTCGAATCAGTCCATCCGGTATTTCCCCACTCTATCTCAAGGCTATTCCACATTTCCAACAGAAATGCGGATTCATCGACCGCCCTAAATATTTGTCGCAAGCCGGGCACCGCCAGTTCTTCAATGAAAAAACAAGCGCACCGATTACCGCAACGAAAAATAGAGGCATAAACATTGCAACCAGATAAGTTCCGAGTACCAAACCTGTACTTTTATCTGCCGTAACATAAGGAATCATCAAAATAAAGAGCAGACCGGAAACCATTATCTGATTTCGACGTCTGTTTGCAAATTCGCGCTTGAACGCCTGTTTTTGTTGCTCAGTGTATTCCATTACTCCCCGTCTTCTTTATACGGTTCTTATGGCTGATCCTGCGCGAAAACGCGCAAGCACCCCTGCTAACTCATCAAGAATTAAGCTGCAAAATGGTGAAGTTCAGGAAAGAGGCGAAACTCACCCAGGCGAGATAGGGCGCGAGCAGCAGTGAGGCTGGTTTCGAGACTCTGGCGAAGGCCAGCATGGTCAGGACGATGAAAATCCAGAGC
Organism: uncultured Chlorobiaceae bacterium; assembly: GCA_964476855.1. Taxonomy (GTDB): domain Bacteria; phylum Bacteroidota; class Chlorobiia; order Chlorobiales; family Chlorobiaceae; genus Chlorobaculum. Next base: position 10,150 of record CAYZCF010000037.1, on the reverse strand, counting down.
AACGCGATGACGACCAGCGCCTGCATCGGCGACTGCATTCCGAAAAACGACGCCGACCAGCCGAGGTTCAGGATCAGTTGAATCGCAAACAGCGCCGCGCCCGCTTTGACCTCGCGCTTCTGCCACCCCGCGCCAAGAACCTTGGCGAGCGCCGTACCCATCATGATGAACAGAACCGTCCAGACCGGCGCAAAGAGCCAGTCTGGCGGATTCCATTCCGGCTTGTTGAGCGTGGTGTAGTACCAGGAACCCGGCTCCGGGGTGAAGGTGCTTCCGGCAAAGCCGACCGCCAGGCAGAGGCTGATGCAAAGCGCGAGGGTGAGAATTCGATTGTTCATGATGATTGGCTGATTGATGAACGTAATTTCACATATACCAACGCCATTCCGGATAGTTAATTCCCCGCTCGGACGAGGTGGACAAAGATTTCGACCTGCTTAACGTTGCCGAACGGTCACAAGACCCTCCCCAGCAATTCACTGACAAATGATATATTGGGCCAGCAATTTTCGTTCACCTGATCACGACGCAGCGTATGAATCTCGAACTCCAGACAGCCGTCAAGGCAGCCAAAGCGGCAGGCGCTATCACCCTTTCACGATTCGGCGAACTTTCTCATCGCGAAATTGTCACCAAGGAGTACAAGGATTTCGTCACCGAGGTTGACAAGCAGTGCGAGGCGGTCATTTCATCAACGATCATGGAGGCGTTCCCCGACGACGGCCTCCTCTGCGAGGAGGGAACCAGCGGCAACGGAGCGTCAGGGCGCACCTGGATTGTCGATCCGCTCGACGGTACGCTGAACTTCATCCACTCCTTCCCGCTCTTCGGCATCAGCATTGCCATGCGCGACGCCTCAGGCGAACTTGCGGTCGGCGTGGTCTACGTGCCGGTGCTCGACGAGCTGTTCACCGCCTCTATGGGCGAGGGCGCATTCCTGAACGGCGAGCGCATCGGCGTTTCAACTCGCGATGAAAACGGAAGTTACCTGTTCGCCACCGGCCTGCCTTTCAGGGATTACGAGCACTACATCGACGGCTACATCGGCTTGCTGCGGGATGTCATCGCCGATTCGGCGGGCATCCGCCGCGCCGGTTCGGCCTCAATCGACCTCGCGTACACCGCCGCCGGACGCTTCGACGGATTCTTCGAGTATCGCCTCTTTCCCTGGGACTTCGCGGCAGGCGTGCTGCTGGTACGCGAGGCGGGCGGCATCGTGACCGGCTTCAGCGGATCGGATGACGTGTTCACCCACACGAGCATCCTCGCCGGAAGCCCAGTCACCCATCCGCTGCTGCTGGAGAAGGCGCAGAGGCAGTTCGAGGAAAGGCCGGTCAATCCCTGACAACGATTTGCAAGGATTGCAAAAGAAGAAATTGGGCTAAAGCCCTTGATTATTATCAATTACCTCTATACCCCGGCTTGAAAGCCGGGGCAATTATTAATCCGGCCATTAAAACTCTTGACAATTGCCCCGGACTTCAGTCCGGGGTATGGGAATACAGTAAAATAAGTCAGGGCTTAAGCCCAATATCTTGCATCGACAGTAATTGCGATTTTTGTCGCTGGAGTGAACGTCAGGAGGGTTGAACCCCTCCTGAATGCAAGAGCTGCCGCCGCGCCCATCGCCCCTCAAAACCCCGATTTGAAGAGTTAGCGCGGCTTTCGTATCTTGGACATTTTCCATCGCAATCTCACGCCATCCATGCTCATTCATCAGCGTACCCTTCAGAACGAAATCTCACTCACGGGTATCGGTCTGCACACCGGCCGGGAGTGCACCATCACCTTCAAGCCCGCGCCGGTCAACACCGGTTATATTTTTGTCAGAAACGACATCGATGACTGCCCGGAGATTCCGGCGCTGATCGATCACGTCGTCGATGTGCTTCGTGGCACCACCATTGGCATCGGCGAGGTCAGGGTGCACACCACCGAGCATGTGCTGGCCGCGCTCTTCGGCCTCCAGATTGACAACTGCCGCATTGAGCTGAGCGGCCCCGAGCCGCCGGTGCTCGACGGCAGCGCCCATCCTTTTGCCGAAGCGCTGCTTTCGGCCGGCATCGCCGAGCAGGAGGAGCCGAAAAATTACCTCGTCATCGACGAGACCATCGAGTACCACGACGCCGAAAAGAGCGTGGACATCGTGGCCCTGCCGCTCGACGGCTTCCGCGCGACCGTCATGGTCGATTACAAGAACCCGGCGCTCGGCTCGCAGCACTCCGGCCTGTTCGACCTCGACAAGGAGTTCCTCCGCGAGTTCTCGCCGTGCCGCACCTTCTGCTTCCTCTCCGAGGTCGAGGCGCTGGCCAACCAGGGCATCATCAAGGGGGGCGACATCGACAACGCCATCGTGATCGTTGACAAGCAGCTCGACGAAACGCAGATTCAGGCGCTGGCCGACAAGGTGGGAGTGGACGCTTCGCACCTCGTGCTCGGGCAGAACGGCATCCTGAACAACCGCGAGCTGCGCTTCACCAACGAACCGGCCCGCCACAAGCTGCTCGACATGCTCGGCGATCTCGCCCTGCTCGGTATGCCGGTGAAAGCGCAGATTCTCGCCGCACGGCCGGGCCATGCCTCGAACGTGGAGTTCGTCAAGCAGCTCAAGAAGTACGCCGACCGCAACAAGCTGGCCCGCCAGTTCCAGCACGAGAAGAAGGCCGGGGTAATCTTCGACATCAACGCAATCATGAAGATACTGCCACACCGCTACCCGTTCCTCCTGATCGACAAGATCGTCGAATTCAAGCTCGACGAAAAGATCGTCGCGATCAAGAACGTCACGATGAACGAGCCATTCTTCCAGGGCCACTTTCCCGGCAATCCGGTGATGCCCGGCGTGCTCATCCTCGAGGCGATGGCGCAGACCGGAGGCATCATCATGCTCAACGGCAACGAGAACATCCAGGAATCGGTGGTCTTCTTCATGGGCATCGACAAGGCCCGCTTCCGCAAACCGGTGCTGCCGGGCGACACGCTGGTCATCGAGGCGGTCATGACCAACAAGCGCCGCACGGTCTGCCAGTTCGACGCCAAGGCTTACGTCCGTGGCGAACTGGTCTGCGAAGCATCGCTGATGGCAACCGTCATGAGCAAAAAGAGCTGACGCGATCCGGAAAATACGTCACAACAAAAAACCCCGGAATTCCGGGGTTTTTCATGGTCCCCAGACATTTCCACACCCATCCACACCTTGCCAACAGACCAGCCAACAGGTTGCCAACAAGTTATCCACATTTTCCACACACCTCAAAAAAAGACCGTGAACACATAGTATCTCTTTGCAAAAAATACACTTAATAACAACCATATACACTACTGATCGTTACTTGTGTACAGTTATCCATATTGAGGGCGTTAATCTATGGATAACATCACGTATTCAAAGAGATTACGAAAAAAAGGAATACAAGGGAGGAACTCAGGCCTTGAATTCAGCCCCTTTCTGGATTTTGTAGAACCTGATGCAGTATTCTACAAACGAGTAGAAAAGTGTAGCCGCAGAAAGATACATGAAGAACTCCTTCACCGGCCACTGACGGAAAAGAGGAAGCGGCCAGACCATCGAGATGAACATCATTGAAACGAAGCCCACCGCCCATTTGCCGGGCCAGAGCGACGTCGTCAACACGTTATGGCGGTGACGTATCCACGCCGCGCCGAAGAAGATCACCAGGTCTCGAATCACGACAAACGCCACGAACCACACCGGCAACTCCCCTTTCCAGAGGTAATAGATGGCAACGCTCGCCAGGCAGAGCTTGTCGGCCAGCGGATCGAGAATCTTGCCCATGTCGGAGACCTCGTTGGTCCACCGCGCCGTCTGGCCGTCGAACCAGTCGGAAAGCAACGCGACCACCATGATGATAAGAGCGGTTTGCGTCTCGCCGGCATCGAGGCTGTAGATGAACCACGGAATGAGGAGAATCCTCAGGAAGCTCAAGAAATTGGGGAGATTGAAAATATGTCCCTGCACGATGGTTCTCATTTTGTTCCGGAAGATTCCTGCAAGTCAACTGCCAGTCGCCCTCGACAAACCGGTTCAGGCAACAAGATCGGGATGATCAGCCACGAATGCCGACCACCCCTTGCTCCGACTGTTTCCAGCCTTCTTCGCCGCGCCTTCAGGCCGGATGGCGGAGGCGCCCCGCGCCAGATCGCACCAGGCGATACCGAGCGCGTCGGTGACATCGAGCGGCTTCGGCTCAGGGCCGAGATCGAGCAGCCGCGCGAGCATCGCCGCCACCTGCTCCTTTCGCGCCGCCCCGGTGCCGGTGACGGCGAGCTTGATCTCGCGCGGCGCATATTCACGCACCGGCAAGCCGTGCTTCAGAACCGTGGCGAGCACCGCGCCGCGCACCTGGCCGAGAATCAGCGCGCTGCGGACGTTGCGCCCCACGAAGGCCGTTTCGAGCGCCACCGCCTCCGGCTTCAGCTTCGCGATCACCTCGTCGATGCCGAGGCAGAGCTGGCCGATCCGTTCATGCAGCGTCGCCGAGGCGGCGAGGCGCACCAGGCCGCATCCGAGCACACGCCAGCCCGCCGCCGTCCCGGCGATGACGCCATAGCCGGTCTTGCGGCTGCCCGGATCGATGCCGAGTACGATCATAAATCAGTCTTCGAAGCTGTCCATCGCGTTCTCGCTGATCTCCATGTTGCTGTAAACCACCTGGGTGTCGTCGTTGCTCTCCAGCGCGTCGATCAGCTTCATCGCCTTCTGCGCATCCTCGCCATCGAGCTCGATGTAGTTGTCGGGCAGCAAATCCATCTTGGCGTTCTCGAACGGAATACCCGCATCTTCGAGCGCCTTCTTGGCCGCTTCGAGGTCTTTCACGTCGGTCAGCACAGTGTAAAACTGCTCGTCGTCACTCTCCAGCTCTTCGAGTCCAGCGTCGAGAAGCAGCTCCATGAGCTGATCTTCGCTCGCCGCCGATTTGGGCACGTCGATGGAGCCTTTGCGCTGGAACATCCACGACACGCTGCCGTTCTCGCCGAGCGAACCGCCGTTGCGGCTCATGATGTGACGGATATCGGCCACGGTGCGGTTGCGGTTGTCGGTCGCCGTCTCGATGATGATCGCGATGCCGCCCGGCCCGTACCCTTCGTAGGTGATTTCGTCATAGGTGGCGCCTTCGAGTTCGCCGGTACCCTTCTTGATGGCCCGCTGGATGTTCTCCATCGGCATCGAGTTGGCCCGCGCCGTGTCGATGGCGAGTCTCAGCCTCGGGTTGCCCGTCGCGTCGCCGCCGCCCATGCGGGCCGCGATGGTGATCTCCTTGACGAGCTTGGTGAACAGGTTGCCTCTCTTCTGGTCGGTGGCGGCCTTCTTGCGCTTGATGGTCGCCCATTTACTGTGTCCTGACATAGATTACAATCCGATGATTGATGGTATTCCGGAAATGACGCGGTTATGAAAAGATTTCTTTTACTTTAAGAAAAGCAAATTCCGCAGGGTATAAAACAAAAGCGCCTCTGAAAATCGCCACGGCTTCCCGACAGTTGCCAAGCCGGGTCGGCAAGGTTTCAAAGGCATCCTTAAATTAAATACAAGAACGAAGAATGACAAACTGGTTGATAGCTTATCAGGGAGAACCCGGCGCATACAGTGAAATTGCGGCGCTACGGTTCGGCGAACCGCTGCCATGCGAAAGCTTCGACGACGTCTTCTCGGCGGTCACGGAGCAGAAAGCCGACTATGCGGTGATTCCCATCGAGAACTCGCTTGGCGGAAGCATCCACCAGAACTACGACCTCCTGCTCCGCCGCCCGGTGGTGATCCTCGCCGAGACCTTTGTCAAGGTGGAGCACTGCCTGCTGGGGCTGCCCGGCTCGTCGGTGGAAACGGCGGCCAAAGCGATGTCGCACCCGCAGGCACTGGCCCAGTGCCACAATTTTTTCGCCACGCACCCAAACATCAGGGCCGAGGCAGCCTACGACACGGCGGGAAGCGCCAAGATGGTGGCCGAAAACGGCGACAAAACGGCGCTCGCCATCGCCTCGAAGCGGGCAGGCGAGCTGTACGGACTCGACATTCTCCGCGAAAATCTCGCCGACGAGGAGTGGAACATCACCCGCTTCTTCTGCATCGTGCGCGAAAACAATCCCGACCTGTCGCACCTCAAAGTCCGACCCGATACGACCAGGCAGAAGACCTCGATTGTCTTCTCGCTGCCCAATGAGCAGGGGTCGCTCTTCAGGGCGCTGGCCACCTTCGCGCTCCGGGGGATCGACCTGACCAAGATCGAGTCGCGCCCGTCGCGCAAAAAGGCGTTCGAGTACCTCTTCTACGCCGACTTCATCGGCCACCGGGAGGATGAAAACGTCCACAACGCCCTCGAAAACCTGCGGGAGTTCGCGACGATGGTCAAGGTGCTCGGAAGTTACGGGGTGGTGAATCCATGAGCAGCACCAACCAGATCGGTCTGTTCGACGCGCCCGCGCCCGAAACGCCGCCGCGACAGGAAGCGATTCCCGAGAAGAGAGTCGAAGCCAAGAAACCGGATGGACAGAAGCCGGGCCTCTTCCTGCTCGACGGCATGGCGCTGGTCTACCGCGCCTTCTACGCGCTGCAACAGGCGCGGATGAGCACGCGCGACGGCCAGCCGACCGGCGCGGTGTTCGGTTTCGTGTCGAGCGTGCTGCGGATCATCGAGGAGTACCGCCCGGAGTACCTCGCCGTGGCCTTCGACAGCCCCGAGAAGACCTTCCGCCACGATAAGTTCGAGGCGTACAAGGCCAACCGCCCGGCCCCGCCGGACGACCTCATCAGCCAGCTCGGCGACATCCGGGAGCTGATCCGGGCGCTCGGCATTCCGCTCGTGATCATGCCCGGCTTCGAGGCGGACGACCTCATCGGCACGGCAGCGCGGAAGTTCGAGGCCGACTGCCAGGTCTACATCGTCACGCCCGACAAGGATATGTCGCAGCTCGTGCACGACGGTGTGCGCATCCTCAAGCCCGGCAAGAAACAGAACGAGTTCGAGCTGGTCGGCAGCGCCGAGGTGGCCGCGCAGTTCGGCGCGACGCCGGAGCAGTTCATCGACCTGTTGACGCTCACCGGCGACACCTCGGACAACATTCCCGGCGCGAAGGGGATCGGCCCGAAAACCGCCTCGAGTCTGCTTGAAAAGTACGGTTCGCTCGAAGGCATCTATGCCAATCTCGAGGCTCTGACGCCCAAGACGCGCCAGAGCCTCGAAGCGTTCCGCGAGATGATGCCGCTCGTGCGCGAACTGGTGACGATCCGCACCGACCTCGACCTGCCGCTTACGCTCGAAGCGCTGCACGCGAGCAGGCCCGACCCCGAGGCGCTCTTCGCGCACCTGGCGAGGCTGGAGCTGAAGAGCATCGCCGCCCGCGTGCCCTCGGTGCTGCGAATCGACTCGCCCGCCGCTTCGTCTTCCGAAAACGTACCGGCAGCGGCAGACTCTGACGACCCCGACGATCCGCAACTGATCCCGGCGGGCGAAGGCTCGGAGTATCACCTCGTGGACAGCGAGGAGGCGTTCGAAGCGCTTCTGACGCTGCTCGAAAGCTCCGCCGGATTCGCGCTCGATACCGAAACCACGAGTCTCGACACCTTCGCGGCGGAGCTGGCGGGCATCTCCTTCTCCGTCAAACCCGGCGAGGCTTGGTTCGTCTACTTCGGCACGCCGGGGTTGGACGCCCGCAAGACGGTCGAGCGACTCAAGCCGCTGCTTGAAAATCCGGCGCTGCCCAAAACGGGCCAGAACCTGAAGTACGACATGCTCGTGCTGAAGAAGTACGGCGTGGAGCTTGCGCCGGTCGAGTTCGACACCATGCTCGCAAGCTACGTGCTCGACCCGGAGGCGCGGCACAATCTCGACGATCTGGCCGTCAGGCATCTCGGACGGCAGACCGTCAAGTACGCCGAACTGGTCGGCACGGGCAAGTCGGCCATCGGCATCTTCGAGGTCGAGCCGAAAAAGCTCTCGGACTACGCCTGCCAGGACGCCGACATCGCGCTGAAGTTGCGACTGACGCTTCAGGAAGAGCTCGAACAGACGCCCGAACTCTTCGACGTCTGCCGCCAGCTCGAATTCCCGCTGGTCAGCGTGCTGGCCCGGATGGAGCACGAGGGCGTTTCGATCGACACGGCGCACCTCGAACGGTGCGCTCTGACGGTGAAGCGCGAGCTTGAAACGCTCACCGGCAAGATTTTCGATTCAGCCGGTGAAACCTTCAACATCGACTCGCCGAAGCAGCTCGGCCACATTCTCTTCGAAGTGCTGAAGCTTCCGCCCAAAAAGGCCACCAAAACCGGCTACTCGACCGACGTGCAGGTGCTCGAAGAGCTGGCGATGCTGCACCCGATAGCTTCCGACCTGCTCGAATACCGCAGCCTGCAGAAGCTGAAGGGCACCTACATCGAGGCGCTGCCGAAGATGATCAACCCGCTGACGGGCCGGGTACATACCTCGTTCAACCAGACCGTCACGGCCACCGGGCGGCTCTCGTCGTCGAATCCGAACTTGCAGAACATCCCGATCCGCACGGAACTCGGCAAGGAGATCCGCCGCGCCTTTATTCCGTCAAGTCCTGAAAACCTTCTGCTCTCGGCGGACTACTCGCAGATCGAGCTGCGCATCGCCGCCGAACTGTCGGGCGACCCGATGCTCATCGAAGCGTTCCGCAACCGCGAGGACATCCACGCGGCCACGGCGCGGGTGATCTTCGACACGACGGAGGTGACACCCGAGATGCGCCGCAAGGCCAAGGAGGTCAACTTCGGCGTGCTCTACGGCATCCAGCCCTTCGGCCTCTCGCAGCGCCTCGGCATCACGCAGAAAGAGGGCAGGGAGATCATCGACACCTACATGGCGAAGTACACCGGCATGTTCTCGTCGCTCCAGACGACAATCGAACAGGCGCGGCAAAATGGATACGTCACGACGCTGATGGGCCGTCGCCGCTACATTCCCGACCTGAAAAGCTCGAACGGCAACGTGCGCAAAGCCGCCGAGCGCGTCGCGATGAACACGCCGATCCAGGGCACGGCGGCGGACATCATCAAATACGCCATGTGCTCCGTCAGCCGCGAACTGAACACCGGCAACTTCCGCTCGACAATGCTGTTGCAGGTGCACGACGAACTGCTCTTCGAAACGCCGCCGGACGAAGAGGCTCGCCTCCGGGAGATGGTCGAGCGGCGAATGGTCGAAGCTGCCTCGAAATGCGGCGTCAAAAACGTCCCGGTAGAGGTCGAGACAGGTACCGGAAAAAACTGGCTGGAGGCCCATTAGCCGTTGATTATTCAAAAAATCTTTTTTTATATTTCGTGAGCTTAATCGGAACCACGCCATTATTTGGGAACTATAGCCGCAATACCTTTAAAAAAAAGGAGTTAAAGCTTTGCCAACAGTAATGAAAGCGGTAGTTTCGAAATGGCTGGCTGTGGGACATGAGCTTCTGCATGAGGCATGTTCAAACAGAGTTCTCTTTATTGGTGCGCTCTTCCGGTCATGATCAGGTATGGCATGAAAAGCAATCGTACGGAGTAACCTGCATCAACAACAGCCGTAGAACACAAAATTCTTTTTCCCATCCCAGAATCAACCATTTACCGTCAGTATGTACTGGAATCTCGATCTTGCCCGATATATTGCCGATGCACCCTGGCCTGTCACCAAGGATGAACTGATCGATTACGCCAACAGAACAGGCGCACCGCAGCAGGTGATCGAAAACCTTGAAAATCTTCCAGACAGCGATGAGCTTTATGAAACGCTCGAAGAGATATGGCCCGATTACCCCACTGACGAAGATTTCGGTTACAGCGACGAAGAACCTCTAAACTGAGGAGGCCGAAGAGTGATGTTTTTTTTTTAAGGATGATCTCCCGCCATCTTCGGGCGGGAATGATACTCTGGCTCTTCCTCATTCTCTCCATTCCGGGAGTACTGCAGGCTGAAGAGAATTCGCCCCTTGCGAACGGTAAAACAGCAACGTTCCCGCAGGTCAAAAGCATCAAAATCACCGGCAATAAAGCCCTGACGACTGAGGAGATTCAGGGCATCATGTCAACCTCCACACGCGATTCATTTCTGGGCACCGGACTATTTGCGGGCGCGGTGCGCCCTTTTGTTGCCGAAGATTTTGAAAAAGACATAAACCTGATCCGCAAGCT
>CAYZCF010000036.1:0-18597 GCA_964476855.1 uncultured Chlorobiaceae bacterium | reverse complement strand
CGATAGCGACGAACGCCGCCTTGAGAACCTCGACATCCTTGTGCACCCGTCCCAGGTAGATGTCTCCTATGCTCCTCATGCTCACGGGACGCTCTATGATCAGCTCGGCGAGCCGTCCCTCCTCGACGAGCGCGACCTGGATCTCATCTCCGGTCTTGTTCATCAGGAGCTGTTTCTTCACATTCTTTTTCATTCAAAAACTCACGGTTATGGAGTGCGCAACCCAAGGCACGCCCGGCCCGACTGGCGAGAGAGCTGATTGCCGGGGAGTTGCGCCCCTGGTGAAACTCATTCCGGTTCACGTCGCGCGACGGTAAACCGTTCTCATTAAAAAGATTTGTCGTAATATATAACACTTCTGACACTTCACTCCCTGACACTGCGTCCATTCAGCGAACATTTTTGCCGGGTTCCCGGATTTTAGCACTTTGAGGGAGTATCTGCCGACAACCGTCATCTTCGCCATGCTGTCAACCGATTTTGAACAACCGCTCTGGGAATCGCTGTCGCGGGTCTGCGGCATCGACGAGGCCGGGCGCGGGCCGCTGGCCGGGCCGGTCGTGGCGGCGGCGGTTCTCTTTCCTCGCCACTTCAGGCCGTCGGGTATTCTCGAACGGCTCGACGACTCGAAAAAGCTGACGCCGGAGCTTCGCGCGGCACTCGCCCCCGCCATCCGCCAGGCCGCCGAAGCGTGCGCGGTGGCAGTGGTGGATGCGGAGACCATCGACCGCCTCAACATCCTGCAAGCGACGATGCACGCCATGAATCTCGCCATCGAGTCGCTCGGCGCGACGCCGGAGTTCCTGCTGGTTGACGGCAACCGCTTCAGGCCGGTGCTGCCGATCCCGTTCGAAACGGTCGTCAAGGGTGACTCGAAAGTCTTCTCGATCGCCGCCGCCTCGGTGCTGGCCAAGACCCACCGCGACGAGCTGATGACCGGCTACGCGGTGGAGTACCCGGAATATGGCTTCGACCTACACTTCGGCTACCCCACGGAGCGGCACGTCGAAGCCATCGCCACGCACGGGCGATGCGCGATTCATCGCAAAAGCTTCAAGTTACGTAAATTGGGGGAAAAATAACCCCTGTTTCCATGCATACCCCTCAATGGCTTGGAGCCGAAGGCGAGGCGATAGCGGCGCGGTATCTCGCCGCTCACGGCTGCCGGATCGTCGAGCGCAACTACCGATATCACCGCAACGAGATCGACATCATCGCCCTCGATGGCGAGGTTCTCTGCTTCATCGAGGTGAAGACGCGGGCCTCTCTCGACAAAGGGCATCCAGCCGAATCGGTCACGCAAAAAAAACGAAAGGAGATCATCCGCGCCGCCTCCGGCTATCTGGCGAGCAGGCCCAACCCGTGGATCACCTGTCGCTTCGATGTCATATCGATCCTCGCTCTCCGGCTCGATGAAGGCTCGATTCCCGACTTCAGGATCGAGCATATCAGAAACGCCTTCATGGCTGGCGAAGACCTCTGACATAGCATATCAGCGGATTTTTCTTATCTTTAAAATCATAAGTTTTTACTGATTCATCACGCACGACGATCCCATGCAAGAAACCGATATTCAGACCCCGCAGAACGCCGCCGCCGATTACGTCGCCACCAATATCCAGGTGCTCGACGGCATCGAACATGTCCGCAAACGTCCGGCCATGTATATTGGCGACATTCACAGCCGCGGCCTGCACCATCTCGTGTATGAGATCGTGGACAACTCGATCGACGAAACGCTCGGCGGGTTCAACGACTACATCCATGTCGCCATGAACCCTGACGGCTCGGTGACGGTCACCGACCGCGGTCGCGGCATTCCGGTCGATATTCATCCGGTCAAGAAGAAGTCGGCGCTCGAACTGGTCATGACGGTCATCGGCGCGGGCGGCAAGTTCGACAAGGGGGCCTACAAGGTCTCCGGCGGCCTGCACGGCGTCGGCGCTTCGGTGGTCAACGCCCTTTCCGAGTGGTGCGAAGTCGAGGTCTATCGCGACGGCAAGGTTTTCATGCAGACATACCGCCGGGGCGTTCCCCAAGGCGATGTCAAGGAAATCGGCGTCACGGACAAGCGGGGCACGAAGGTCTCCTTCAAGCCCGACCACGAAATCTTCAAGACCACTGAGTTCCGAAAGGATATCATCATTGACCGTATGCGGGAGCTGGCATTCCTGAACAGCAACCTCCGCATCATCGTGCAGGATACCGAAGGGGTCGAAGAAACCTTCCACTTCGAGGGCGGCCTGAAGGAGTTCGTGCGCTTCACCGACTCCAACCGCCTCAGCCTTCTCAAGGAGCCGATCTTCCTGTCCGGCGAGCGCGATTCGACAATGGTCGAGATCGCTTTGCAGTACAACGACTCCTACCAGGAGAACGTTTTCAGCTACGTCAACAACATCAACACGCACGAAGGCGGCACGCACGTCACCGGCTTCCGCAAGGCGCTGACCCGCACGCTCAACGCCTACGCGCAGAAGAACGACCTGCTCAAGAACCTCAAGATTGCCCTGACCGGCGACGACTACAAGGAGGGACTCACGGCGGTCATCTCGGTCAAGGTGCCTGAACCGCAGTTCGAGGGGCAGACCAAGACCAAGCTCGGCAACTCCGAGACGCAGAGCATCGTCGAGAGCATTGTCAACGAGCAGCTCGCCGAGTTCGCCGAAAGCAACCCCGGCACGATCAAGCTCATCATCGAGAAGGTGAAAGGGGCGGCGATATCGCGCGAGGCGGCTCGCAAGGCCAAGGAGCTGACCCGCCGCAAATCGGTGCTCGAAAGCTCCGGCCTGCCCGGCAAGCTCGCCGACTGCTCGATCAACGATCCCGAACACTGCGAGCTGTACATCGTCGAGGGCGATTCGGCAGGCGGCAGCGCCAAGCAGGGGCGCGACCGCAGCTTCCAGGCGATCCTGCCGCTCAAGGGCAAGATCCTCAACGTCGAAAAGGCGCGTCTGCACAAGATGCTCGAAAACGAAGAGATCAAAACCATTATCCTGGCGCTCGGCACCAGCATCGGCGAGGAGGAGTTCTCGCCCGAAAAGCTGCGCTACGGCAAGATCATCATCATGACCGATGCCGACGTTGATGGTGCGCACATCCGCACGCTACTCTTGACCTTCTTCTTCCGCTACATGCGTTCGCTCATCGAGGCGGGCAAGGTGTTCATCGCCCAGCCGCCGCTCTACCTGGTCAAGTCGGGCCGCGAGCAGCAGTACGCCTGGGACGAGGACGAGCGGCTCGGCATCGTGGATTCGATGAAAAAACTTCAGAAGGGCAAGGCCAACGTCTCGATCCAGCGCTACAAGGGTCTCGGTGAAATGAACCCCGAGCAGCTCTGGAGCACCACGATGGATCCGGAGCACCGCTCCCTGTTGCAGGTCACGGTGGAAAACGCGATGGAGGCTGACCAGGTCTTTTCAACCCTCATGGGTGACAAGGTCGAGCCCCGCCGCGACTTTATCGAGAAAAATGCCCGCTATGTCAGACGCTTAGATGTCTGACATAACCTGCACCACCACCTCTTTTTTAAGCTTCTCTATCCAGGCGTTGAACTGCTCCTGACTCTTGCGGTTCATCGCCAGCTCCTCGATCCGCGCAAAATCGCGCTCCAGAGTCAGTACGTGAGCGGGTTCCCTTGAATTGAGCATGAAGAGCGCATAAAACGGCTCGCCTTTCTCCGGCTGGATTTTCTCCGGCTGGCTTACCTCCCCTTTGTTTTTCAGACCCGCGATTATCTTCTGAAGTTCTGGTCTGAGACCGGCAACTTCGAGATTCGGGTTGCCCGAACTCCCTGTGATCAGACCACCGTTCGTAGCGGAAGCTGAATCGTCCGAATACTTTTCAGCCATCGCGGCAAAGGTACTCTTGCCAGCAAGGACATCCTCCCTGACCGATGTGAGCAATGCGATGGTTGCGGAAGCGTCGGATTTGCTCCGGTCAAATATGGCGAGAATATGCCGGGTGTGCATACGATCCCCATCCTTGCCGATCAACTGGATGATATGGTAGCCGAAACGGCTTTCGACAATACCGGAAATCTGACCCGGCTTGAGATCGTTCGCCGCTTTTTCGAAACTCGGCACCAGTTCGCCTTTCCGGGTAATGCCCAGGTCGCCGCCCCTTTCCCGCGACCCCGGATCGTCGGAATAGGTGCGAGCAAGGTCTGCAAAATTGGCACCTGTGGCAAGCTGTTGCTGAACCGCATTTATTTTATTGAGAGCCTCCTGCTTTGCAGCTTCTGAGACCAACGGCATTTTGATGATCTGGGAGACCGAAACCGTTTCTGGCGCCGTGGGCAAGTTGCCCCTCTCCTGCTGGTAGAAGGCCAGCGTCTCGTCGTACGAAACGGCCATCTCGCGGAAATGCTTCCGGCGGAAAGCATCGACCATCTGCTGATTCCTGATGTCGTCGCGAATGCTCTGCTTCAGCCGGTTGACCGGCAGGCCGAATCGCGACTCCATTGCCTGTACCGACGGGAAACCGGCGCGAAGCGAATTGTAACGCGAGGCTGCCTGCTCTTCGACGCTCTTCTCATCGACCTTGACCGTATCGATCTTCGCCTTGGTCAGGATGATTTTCTGGGTGACCATATTGTCCAGAATCTTCTTCCTGAGCTGGGGATCGTTTTTGGCGTCGGGATACTGAAGACGCAACATCAGCTCCTGCTCTCTGATATCCGAATCGAGAATGATTTCGTTACCGACAATAGCCGCGATTCCATCAAGGCCAGTCGAAGCGGATGCATCGGCAAAACCGTTCATGGCGATCATCAAAGCAGCAAACACAGCATAAAATAATTTTTTCATAAGAGATCAGGATTTTTCTGGTGGGGACAGGCTCCGGCGCGAAAACGGCGAGAGACTGTCCATCGTGATGATCCGGCAGAACGATGAAATCCGTGCACCGGGAATCCTTGGCCAATGCAACCATCGCAAGCCACAACGGTCAATAAAGCTGCAACATACAGAGAATCTCCTTTACGGGCAAGAGGCGGATCGGGTATGCGGGAAATGAGCCGGGATTGCAGACGATTCTCCCCGGCAGAAAGGCAACCGGGGAGAAATAAGGGAGAGATGCCGGATCAGGCGCCCCGAAACTTTATGGGACTCTTCGAGCGGCTCTGCCAGTCGAACACGATCGGTGCGGCCACAAAGATCGACGAGTAGGTGCCGACCAGAATGCCCGCAAACATGGCGAAGGCGAAGCTGCGGATGGCCGGGCCGGCGAAGATGAAGAGCACGATCACCGAGAGCATGGTGGTCCCGGAGGTGATGATGGTTCGGGAGAGCGTCTGGTTCATGCTCTCGTTGAAAATCCGCTCGTAATCGGAAGGCTTTTGCCCGCGCAGCCGCTCGCGGATACGGTCGTAGACGACGACCGTGTCGGTGATCGAATAACCGGCGATGGTCAGGAACGCCGCGATGATGCTCTGATCGACCTCGAGCGGCATGAAATCGAACAGGCCGCCAAGCAGGCTGAAAAGGCCGAGCACGGTGAGCACGTCGTGGAAAATAGCCGCCACGCCCGCCGTTGCGAACTTGAACTCGAAACGAACGCTCACATAGAGCAGAATGCCGATCATCGCCGCGGCAAGCGCCTTGATGGCCGACATCTTCATATCGGAGGCGATGCTCGGGCCGACCGCCTGAACGCTCAGAATCTGTGAGGCATTGCCCGGCAGGCGCGAAGCGAGCGAATTTGAGATCAGCGCCTTGAGTTTGGCCGTGTCACCCTGAAAATCGGTTTTGAGCAGGAACGAGCGATCGAGGCCATATTGCTTGACCGAGCCGTTCACTCCGGCCTGCTCCATGATCGAGCGGACGGCGCCGACATCGACCGGTTTTTCGAAGCGGATAACCACCTCCGAACCGCCCTTGAAATCGATACCGTAGTTCAGCCCCCTGACGAAGAGCGAGACCAGCCCGGCGACGAGCAGGATGGAGGAGATCGCATAGGCGATCTTGCGATGCTTGATGAAGTTGAAGTTGGTTTTCTGAAAAATGCGCATGTCCGCAGTGTCTTGTAATTATCCGAAACTCTTTTCATTCATGAACTTGCTGCCGAGCAACAGATCGAACAGCACCCTGGTGACCACGATTGCCGTAAACAGACTTGCGCCGGTGCCGATCATGAGGGTAACGGCAAATCCCTGGATCGGGCCGACACCGTAAACATAGAGCAGAAACGCTGCGGCGAGCGTCGTGACGTGAGAGTCGAGAATCGACGAGAAGGCCCGGTTGTACCCGGCGTCGATAGCCATGCGAAGGCTCTTGCCCTCGCCAAGCTCCTCCCTGATGCGCTCGTAAATCAGCACGTTGGCGTCAACGGCCATGCCCATCGTGAGCACGATACCGGCGATACCGGGCAAGGTCAGGGCAGCGCTGAATCCGGCAAGCACCGAGATGACGACCAGAATGTTGAGCACCAGCGCCAGGTCGGCGGCGATACCCGCCTTGTTATAATAGACAATCATGAAGATGGCCACCGCGGTGAAGCCCCAGACCAGCGAAAAGAGACCGGCCCGTATGTAGTCGGCGCCAAGCGACGGGCCGACCGTGCGCTCTTCGAGAATCCGCACTGGCGCGGGCAGCGCACCCGCCTTCAGGATGATTTCGAGGTCTTTGGCCTCTTCGAGGCTGCCAATGCCGTTGATCACCGAATTGCCGCTCGGAATGCGCGACTGCACGACCGGCGCGCTGTAGACCGCGCCGTCGAGCACGATGGCGATCTGCTTGCCGATGTTGGCTCCGGTGATGCGTGCCCACTTCGACGTGCCCTCGTCGTTCATCGACATGGCAACCTCCGGCTGATTGTCCTGCGCGCTGAAGGTCGCCTTCGCCTCGGTAATCACGCCTCCGGTCAGTTCCGGGGTTTTCTGGACGAGATAGATCGGGAAGTATTTTTCGCCTTTCGCCGTCAGTTCAGGCTTTGCCGCCAGAAGCAGCTGGGTGTCCTGCGGCAGGAGGGCCAGCACGTCAGGCCGGTTCAGCACCGCCGTGACCTGATCGCGGGCATACTCGGGAGTGAACACCTGTCCATTCGGCATCATGCCGATCACATCCGAAAGCTTTTTGACTCCGGCGACAACCGGTGCGGTGGCCATCGAGGAGTCGGCAGGAGCGGTGACGGCGGGAGCAGCCGGGGCCGCAGGAGCGACGAGCGGCGCGCCACTGACGCGCTGAACGGCGCGGAGCAGCGTTTCGGGATCCTTGACCAGTTTGAACTCAAGCTTCGCCGTGCCCATCAGAAGGCGGCGAACCCTCGCCTCGTCGGTAACGCCCGACAGCTCGATCACCAGCCGCTGCGAACCCTGAGTCTGGATGACCGGCTCGGCCACGCCATACTGGTCGATACGGTTGCGGATGATCTCCTTCGCCCGCGCCAAAGCATCCTTGGCCTCGTCGTTCAGCTTGTTTACGATATCCTGATCGGAATCGCGCATGTCATAGAAGTAACGGCTGAGTTTGATATTCTCCTTTTTGAACCCGGCGGCCACCAGCTCGACGATATTGGCATTGGACTCGGCGGCGGACTCTTTTTTGACGGACTCCATCACGCGGGTGAAGGTCGCATCCTTGTTCCATGCCTTCTGCTCGACGAGGTCGAGAATATCGACCTCCATCACCAGGTGCATACCGCCGCGAAGATCGAGACCGAGCTTCAGGCTTTTGTCTTTGGCCTGCTCGATTGCCTCGCGATTATCGATGGCAAACTTCAGGCTGTCTTCGGCAGAACGGAAACTCTTGAGTTTTTGTGTCAGGGCATAGTCACGGTAAGTCGGCCAGATCGACCACACCGATACCAGCGCGACCACGGCAATGAGAATGATTTTAAAGCGGTTGTTTTTCATGAAAAAGGCCGTTACGCTCGTTTGATAAAGAAAAGCCAATATAAAGAACGAGGTCTGGATTAACAATTACGGTTGCATGGCGTAAAAAACAAGCAGGATAGGCGAAATGGGAGCGGATTGACGGGGGTTTCCGGGCTGCTGGAAAGAGGCTCATATTACCAGAAACCGCGCCTCGATCTGCATTCCCAACCCCCTCTTCATCGAGAACTGGATCGAATGGTAATTGCCATGCACGGTTTGGAAAAAGAGACCAAAAAGACTGAAGGGACAGAAAGGAATGAAAAGGAAGACGACTCGCTGAAACCTATCCCCCTTTGCTTCGCCTCTGAAGCCGGGCTTTGGTCATGCGCTCCCGTATTCCGCCTTGTTCGAGGAAATCACTCTCGATACTTTGAAGCTGACGATCGAGCAGATAACAGCACACCTTGACAAGTCCGATGATGACATTCGCGCAGATTTCAGGATTTTCGTGCTCGATCCCTTTCCGGAAGGTCTCGTAATCCGCATCGGGCTGCCGGTTGAGTTCCCTCAACCGCAACGCATAAGGATGTCGCGCATCCCACTCCGGCAATCCATTGACGCGAAGAAAATCCCGATAATCGGCAAGCAGCTCTTCGAGACTCGCCCTTGCAACGTTGGTCAGTTTCAGCTCCGTCTCTTTTGATGTTCCCGAAGCCATGCTTCCCTCGATGATATTCTGTTTTCCGGAACGAGCCGCCTGAACCATCTGATCGACAGTTCTGTCACGCCTGCTATAAAATCGACGCGTAAAAGAGACTGTTGCATCGTAAACAATCTGTGACTTTTGATACGAGAGCAACTTGCGATATCCGCCATGCGGAGGAATAATCCTGTCATCCTGCATAGTCATAAGTTTTGGCTATCTATTTTCCGTCCCTTCCGTCTTTTTTGTCTTTTGCGTCTTTTCCCGCCCGGCAAGTCTCACCTCTTAAAAGATGCGGACACTCATTTTTGCGAAGCTCATAGAAGCGCTGAACATCAGCGCCACGCTCATGAAAAAGCTTTTTGAAAGCCAGTCCCATGCACAAATATTTTTTCAAATCATGCACATCCCCTGCGCCCGTCAAAATCATATGCCCTCTGATCTCGCCAAATCGTGCCTCATAAAACAGGTTACTGATATTCTCCAAAGCAGTTAATGCCTTTTCATCATCACCCTCCGGGAATTCGCCGATAACCCCTTTTGCCAAAAATACCGTCTTATCATAATGCGCGATATACTTGTTTCTTGCGGTATAAATTGCGCCCTTCTTGTCACGAAATGAAGGAGGTATGCGAGATAACTCTTCTTTTACAGACTGTTTCAATAGCTCACTCCAACCAAATTCCGCATCCATCAGAATATTCTCGACACCGCACGATTTTGGAGGTCCCAGCAATTTTGAAAACTCGAGATTCAGATAATTGACTAAAACATCACGTATCAAATCAAAAAATCGCCCCGCAGCCCGTTGCAAAAGAATGCGATCCTCCTCTGCGTCAACGAGCTGCCTGAGCGTGTAATGATATATTTTCAAATCATGCACGGCATCGGAAAACCGCTTCACAATTTCATCAAGACAACCCGCCTCCGTTTTTGTTTTTGTAATTGTATTCATATTTTCTTTTCGTTAAAAAGGAATAAGATAAAACTGACAAAAGCATCTCTGAAAAATCCATCATTTGTCGATTTTTCGTTGAGGGCAAAACATTCGCCGAACGTGGACTTTTCAAACTTACAGAAACGAGAGTGCTTTGGCAACGTCAGCACAAGAGCATTCAAGCGTAATCGCCATCTATCGAATAAATTATAATCGACTTACGGCTTTTCCGCATGGCGGAGTTTTTCTTCGGATATAGCATGGTAAATACATCCCTGCACATTCCCCCTCATCCACGTCTCCCTGCATCTCCCCCCTCGCTTTCCGACGGCTCTTCCGCCATCTCTTCTTCGGCGGCGGTGGCTACGAGCACTTCGGCGACTCGGAGGGAGCGGCGGCACTCTTCGAGGTCGGGGCGGCTGTCGGCGAATTTGACCAGGTCGGCCTGGTCGAGCAGCTTGATCAGTTCATGGCGGATGTTGATCCGGCGGGCGGCAAGCTCTTCGGCGATCTCCTGCGTGACCATTTCGAGCGCTCCGAAGCGGTAACGTTTCTGAAGGAATTCGCGGAGGATGTTGCTGAGCGATTCGTATCCGGCAGCGGACTGCATGCCTTTCGAGAGCTGGCGGCGCATCGCGCGGAGCTTCTGGCGGGCGGCGCGCACCGGGTCGTCGAGGTGGCGGCGCAAGGCGGTGACGAGCAGATTGACCGCATAGCCGACAAGCCCCAGCGCCGCGAGCGCGAGCAGCACCGGCATGAGCAGCCAGGTCGGAAACGGCGCACTGACCGGCGGTGCTATCGGGCGCAGCTCCGTGACGGTTGAGTCGGTCATGCTCAGCACCGTCACCGTGGCGCTTGGTTCGATGACGAGCTGCTCCGCGCCCGTCGCGGGCGCCTTGCCGGATACGACAGTGAAGCCCGGCAGCGGCTTGCGGCCAGAGCCGAACACGGCGATTTCGGCATCCATCCGGAATTCGGCCCGTCCGTTTTGCAGCTCCCTCGTCGTGGATTTGGTACCGGTGATCTCGAACGGCGTGCCCTGGCCTGTCCTGAGCGATGCGACGGCGACCGAATCACGGCGGTCGTGCTGCACGGTGATGATGTAGCGCAGCCGCTCTCCGGCAAAGAGGCTGTCCGGCTCAGCGCTCACCCTCACGTCGGCGGGACGGAGCGCGGCACTCGCGGAGGCTGGAGGCAGCGCCGCGCCGAGGCAGGCGGCCAGCAGCGGAGCCGTGAGTTTCGATTTACACCCGGCGCTCACGGTGGCGGAAAAATGCGTTCAGGCCGCCGATGATCGACTTGCCGGTATCGAGAAAGACCGCATCGACTTTCATGCGGCTCAATTGCCGCTGCAATGCTTCGCGCTCGCGCTGCCGCTCCGTGGCGTAGCGGGCGAGGAAGGCGCGGCTCCCGGCATCGATCGTCAGGCGCTCGCCGCTCTCCGGATCGACCAGATCGAGCAGCCCCGCCCTCGGCAGCTCGTGGTCGAGCGGATCGCCGATATGGATGAGCACGAACTCGTGGCGGATGTTGAGCAGCTTCATGCCGCGCTCGTACTCCGAGCCGTAGAGGTCGGTGAGCAGAAAGATGATCGCCTTGCGCTTCTGCGTGCGGCGGATGAAGGAGAGCGCCGCGTCGATGTCGGTTTTGCGCCCGCACTGCCGCAGAGAGAAGATTTCGTTCAGGATCACCAGCGCGTGGGCGCGCCCTTTGCGGGGCGGAATGTAGGTCTCGACCTTGTCGGTGAAGACGAGCAGCCCCACCATGTCATTGTTCTGCACGGCGCTGAAGGCGAGAATCGCCGACACCTCGGCGGCCAGCTCCTTCTTCAGCCGTCCGCTGCCGAAGAGCATCGAGCCGGAGCCGTCGAGCACCAGCATCAGGATGCGCTCGCGCTCCTCGGTGAACATTTTGACGTAGAGGTCGTTCTTGTGCGCTGACGTATTCCAGTCGATGGTGCGCACGTCGTCGCCGTACTGGTACTCGCGCACCTGGCTGAACTCGATGCCGCGCCCCTTGAACGAGGAGTGGTACTCGCCGCTGAACAGCTCGTTGACCAGCCGCCTCGACCGGATTTCGAGCTTGCGCACCATCGCCGACAGCTCCCCCGGATCGTGTACGCCACTCGTGCCGTTCCCGGCGCGGGACTCTTCAGGGCACCTGGACATGTTCGAGAATGTTTCGGATGAAATCCTCGGCCTTCATGTTTTCCGCCTCCGCCTCGTAGCTCGGCCTGACGCGATGGCGCAGGACATCGTACACGATGCTCTTGACATCCTCCGGCGTGGCGTAGGCGCGGCGCTGCAAAAAGGCGTGAGCTTTTGAAGCGAGCAGAAGGAAAATCGAGGCTCGCGGCGACGCGCCGTACTCGATCATCGTCGATAGACTGCCGAGGCCGTAACGCTCCGGCGAGCGGGTGGCCGTCACCAGATCGACGATGTAGCGCTGCACCCGCTGATCGACGTAGATGCGATCCACCAGCCCTCGCGACCGGAACACCTCCTCCGGCTGGACGACCGGGCGCGTTTCGACGGGAGCCTGCACCGCCGAGGCCCGCTGCATCACTTCGAGCTCCTCCTCGAAGGTCGGGTACTCGACAATGATTTTCATCATGAAGCGATCGAGCTGCGCCTCCGGCAGCATGTAGGTGCCCTCGTGCTCGACCGGGTTCTGCGTGGCCAGCACCATGAACGGTTCGCCGAGTGGATAGGTGACATCGCCAATCGTCACCTGCTTCTCCTGCATCGCTTCGAGCAAGGCGGACTGCACCTTGGCGGGCGAGCGGTTGATCTCGTCGGCGAGGATCACGTTGGCGAAGACCGGGCCCTTGCGCGGATGGAACTCCATCGTCTTGGGATTGTAGATCATCGTGCCGATCAGGTCGGCGGGCAGCATGTCGGGGGTGAACTGGATGCGGTGGAACGAGAGGTTCATCGCCGACGCGAAGGTGCGCACGATGAGCGTCTTGGCCAGGCCCGGCACTCCTTCGAGCAGCAGGTGGCCGTTGGCGAGCAAGGCGATGATCACCTTGTCGATGACCGCGCCCTGGCCGATAATGGTCATGGCAAGCACCTCGCGCGCCCGGTCGATGAATGCCGACTCCTCGACGATCTGCCTGCCGAGAGATTCAAGTTCCGTTTCCTGTTTCATGGGTTGGTTCCGAGTGTTCCGGTGGTTGCGATTCACCTCCCCGGCTTGAAAGCCGGGGCAACATGAATGTATGAATTCAGAATGTCCGGCGGGTTGAAACCCGCCTGAGTGCATGGATTGGAAGCGCCCGCTAGACCGACACGTCCATCATTATCCATTGTCAATTATCAATTACTCCTTGACCTTGCGGAAGACGCCTTTGATGCCGATGGCGAGCAACAGGAGGCCGATGACAAGCGCTGACCAGGAGATCAGGTCGCCGATGTAGAAGGCGCTGTTGAGCAGGCCGACGCCTGGCGCGAGAAGCAGCACGAGGTCAGCGCCGACGAGAATCAGAAACGCCTTGAAAAAGCTGATCTTGACGCGCGGTTTGCTATTGTTCTCCTCTTTCTTAGCTTTGGCCATTACGCATTCCCACTCTTGAGCATGAATATTTTAGGGATAGAAACCAGTTGTGACGAAACCTCGGCTGCCGTGCTCGGCGGCGGGAAGGTTCTTTCGAACGTCGTCAGTTCCCAGCGGTGCCACACCGATTTTGGCGGCGTGGTGCCAGAGCTGGCTTCACGGGAGCATGAGCGGCTGATCGTTTCAATAGTCGAGGCCGCCATGGCTGAAGCAAATATAGCAAAAAATGACCTCGATCTCATAGCGGCCACCGCCGGGCCGGGGCTGATCGGCGCGGTTATGGTCGGCCTCTGCTTCGCCGAAGGCCTCTCCTGGGCGCTCGGCAAGCCCTTCGTGCCGGTCAACCACGTCGAGGCGCACATCTTTTCGCCATTCATCAGCGACGAGGCAGGCCACCGCGAGCCGACGGGCGACTTCGTTTCGCTGACCGTCTCCGGCGGCCACACGCTGCTGTCGGTCGTCAGGCAGGACTTGAGCTACGAGGTGATCGGTCGCACCATCGACGACGCTGCGGGCGAGGCGTTCGACAAGACCGGCAAGATGCTCGGCCTCGGCTATCCCGCCGGGCCGGTGATCGACCGGCTGGCCCGCGACGGCGATCCCGGATTCCACCGCTTTCCGCGAGCGCTGACCGCAAGTTCGCAGACCAGCAAAAGTTATCGTGGCAACTTCGACTTCAGCTTCTCCGGCCTCAAGACCTCCGTGCGCACCTGGCTCGAAGGTCACGACGCGGAGTACGCCCGCCAGCACCAGGCCGACCTCGCCGCCTCGATTCAGGATGCCATCGTGAGCGTGCTGGTCGAAAAGACCATCACCGCTGCGCTGCTGCATAAAGTCAATGCGATTTCGGTGGCGGGCGGCGTGAGCGCCAACTCCGGCCTGCGTTCGGCGATGCAGGTGGCCTGCGACCGGCACGGAATCGAACTTTTCATCCCCGCGCTCGCCTACTCGACCGACAACGCAGCCATGATCGCCACCATGGCGCAGTTGATGATCGAGCGCGGCAAATGCCGGGTTGAGCAGAATTCATACGGCGTCGCGCCCTTCGCCCGCTTTGATGCGGCCAAAAAAGGGGTGCGTTGAAATAGTTCGGGAAATAAATTATCTTTAAAATCCAAAGGAGCGTACTATCCGGCCTGAACCAGGCTGGAAGGCCAAGCTCCGAATACCAACCGCAAGCCAATGACCATGTCTGACACCATTCTTGCCCTGATGCTCTTTGCCCCGCCAACAGGAACCGGACCGGAACCGAATCCGTTTATTCAGCTCGTGCCGCTCGTCCTGATCTTCGTCGTTTTCTATTTCTTCATGATCCGCCCGCAGCAGAAAAAACAGAAAGAGCGCGAATCCTTGCTCAACGACATCAAGCGCGGCGACCGGATCGTCACCATCGGCGGTATTCACGGCACCGTTGCCGGGATCGAAACCGAGAAAAAAACGGTTCTTGTTCAGGTTGCTGACAACGTCAAGATCAAGTTCGAACGTTCGGCGATCGCCAACATAGAAAAACAGGAAACCGGCGACAAGCTCGCCTCGAAGGAGTAAGAAGCATCGATGCAGGAAATACCCGCAATTCTGGTTCTCGAAAACGGCTCGGTCTATCGCGGAACCGCATTCGGCCATACCGGCGAAGCTGCCGGTGAAGTGGTCTTCAACACCTCGCTGACCGGATACCAGGAGATTCTGACCGATCCCTCCTACACCGGGCAGATGGTGGTTATGACCTATCCGCTGATCGGCAACTACGGCATCACGCCAAACGACGACGAGTCGGCGAAAATCTGGGCCTCTGCGCTCATCGTGCGCGAAGCCTCCAACGTCTACAGTAACTACGAATCGACCCGCAGCCTCGACGAAACGCTGAAAGAGGCCGGAGTGATGGGCCTTGCCGGTATCGACACCCGCAAACTTGTCAGGGAGATTCGCCAGAAGGGCGCGATGCGGGCGGTGATTTCGACGCAGTGCGACGACATCGAGGTGCTCAAGGCGCAGGCGGCGGCTATCCCGGAGATGACCGGCCTCGACCTGGTGCAGCGCGTCACCACCGGCGAGAGCTACACGGTGGACAAAGCCGATGCGAAATATCACGTCGTTGCCTTTGACTACGGTATCAAGACCAACATCATCCGCCAGCTCAACGTCGAGGGGTGCAAGGTTACGGTGGTCAACGCCAAAACCACGGCAGCCGAAGTGCTCGCGCTGAATCCCGACGGCGTATTCCTCTCCAATGGTCCTGGCGATCCCTTCGCGGTCACCTACGCCATCGATACCATCCGCGAGCTGACCGGCAAGGACAGCAAACTGCCGATCTTCGGTATCTGCCTCGGCCACCAGTTGCTCTCGCTCGCCTTCGGCGCGAAAACCTACAAGCTCAAGTTCGGCCACCACGGCGCGAACCATCCGGTCAAAAACCTGCTCGACAGCCGCATCGAGATCACCTCACAGAACCACGGCTTCGCCGTCGAGATGGAATCGCTGCCGGAAGCGCTCGAACTGACCCACAAGAATCTCTACGACCTGACCGTCGAGGGCATCCGCCATCGCGAGCTGCCCTGCTTCTCGGTGCAGTACCACCCCGAAGCCGCTCCCGGCCCGCACGACTCGCACTACCTGTTCAAAGAGTTCACCGAACTGATGGAGAAATCGAAGAATTAACAACAACCAAACTGTTCTTTTTTTTACAATTCAACTATAAATGGAACAGCCATGAAACAAACAGCGAAAACGGTAATGGTCGCCGTTGCTCTTCTTGCAGGAGTCAGCGGTACCGCTTGGGCTAACGGAACGGAAATCCCTCCGCCAGAGCCGTCTCCCTATACCCCTCCTCCGGCACCTGTAGAAGCCCCGGCCCCAGCCCCGGCTCCGGTAGCAAAAAACACTGGTTGGTACATCAGTGGCGCAGTCGGCATCGGAATTCCCGGATCATTCCAGGCCGAATGCTGCTCAGACGGAAGGCCACAATATGAGGACAATTATAGCAACAGAGAGTCGCGCCCCCCGCATCATGATGATCATGATGACAATTGCGATTTCGACCTGAAAAATGGCCTTGTGCTCAATGGTGCCATTGGTTACAATTTCGGTTCGGCAAGGCTTGAGGGAGCTGTTGGCTATCAGAAGCATGATTTCTCTGATGTCGATCAGGATATCTCTCTCTTGACCGTTATGGCCAACGCATACTACGATTTCGATGCCGGTTCAGGCATCAAGCCTTATATCATGGGCGGTCTTGGTATGGCCAACATCGATATGTCGTGGACATCTGAAAATGAAAGCGTGTTTGCCTGGCAAGTTGGTGCTGGCTTTGGTGTCGAAATCGCAGAAAGAACGACTCTTGACCTTGGCTATCGCTACCTGAAGCCAAATCAGTTCGACACCCACAGTTTCCTGGGTGATGGCGATGTGGACTTCCACAACATCATGCTTGGCCTCAGGTATCAGTTCTGAGGCAGAAAATAGGCGTTGCTTCTACCGGCAAAACAAAGCAAAAAGGCTTCCCGAAAAGGAAGCCTTTTTGCTTTGTTTCAAGCGCCCGTAACAAAAACCGGAATGAGAAGTGCCCAGCCACTCTTTGCATCAACCCCGTTAACCAGACTGGCATCATCAGAGCTTCCCGGCCTATTTTATTGCTGCTCAATGAATTCCATAGGCATCCACTGACTCCAGGAATCGTGTGGCCCGGATATCGTTGTAACACTCTCTGCCAAGCTTCGATTTGCCGGTTTGCTTCGTCAATGACCAGAAATCACGACGATATGAGCGATAAAACCAACTTTCTCAAACCAATTGCAGTGCATTGCATGGCACATTGAGCCGATCCCCGGAATGCATCCAGGAGATAGGGGGCCAGTTCCCGTTTTTTTTCGAGGTCATACAGCTTTTTATCACAACCTGTAACATCTGTTTGTCCAGACCCAGATCGGTAGAAAAGCTTTTTGAACTGGAAATGTGCGTCTTCAAGCTGTCGGCGACGGCGAAGTTCATGTCCCTCCAGACCGCCGGATTTTTTTCGGTTAAAAAACGCCGCCTGTGCGATACCCCTTTGCCGGTGAACCTTCCCGACGCGGATTCCAGTTCCGACCTGCCGAAGGGCGAAAGAAATCTGTTCCTCGGTGAATTTTTAGCGTTTCATGACAATGATCCTTGGCGTTGTTCTCGCTACTCATTACCGCAAAACTCTGCTTTATAATGGTCCGGAATGGTCCGTTTTTTATGATGGGGGCACTGGTCAGCGCGTGCAACGGATTTTTCCCATTGCTTTTTATGTCATAAATGCCACTTAAATACTTATATTTTTTCTTATAATTAGTACGGAACTATAATGAAGTGTCCTGTCGTTGAATAAGTTGTTGCAAAAGTTTCTTTTTTCAACGTTTAACTTAAATTGAACAGCCATGAAACAGACATCCAAAATGGTGATGGTAGCCGTTGCGCTCCTTGCAGGAGTGAGCGGTACCGCTTGGGCTAACGGTACCGAAATGCCTCCAGCACCGGCACCGTACACCCCTCCACCGGCCCCGGTGGTAGAAGCAGCACCGGCCCCAGTCGTGAAGACCTGTGATGAAGGCTTCTATATCAGCGGTGCTGCTGGCATTGGCTTCCCCTCTGCAGAGATAGAGGGATATGATATCGACCTTGACAGTGGCCTTGTTCTGAATGGCGCTCTTGGCTACAACTTCGGATCAGCCAGGGTTGAAGCAGCCATAGGCTATCAATCGCACGACTTCAGTGACTCGGATGATGAAGATGGCTCGATTCTGACAGTCATGGGTAATGCCTATTACGACTTCGACGCAGGCTCGGGCGTCAAACCTTATATCATGGGTGGTCTTGGCATAGCCAGTGTCGACTCGTCAGTGACCGATGACGAAACCGTTTTTGCTTGGCAGGTCGGCGCAGGACTTGGCTTTGAAATTGCCGAGTGCACGACGCTTGATCTGGGATACCGCTACCTGAAACCGAGTGACTTGGATGTTTACGGTTACAATGTTGAAATAGAGTCTCACAACATTACGCTTGGCCTCAGGTATCAGTTCTGAAGCACGCCTGAAACATCGAGTTCCAGTGTGAGTGTGGAGGCAGTCCCGGTTTACTCCCGGTACTGCCTCTGCCATTTTGATTCAGAGCTCTTTTTCTATCGCTCCGCCCTCTTTTTTTCATGCTCGACAAATGCAATAATTGAGCACGCACTTGATTTATTTTATTCCACTAACCTTGTCTTAGAAAGACTACTCAAATACATATATTTTTTTTCATATAATTAGACATTGATTGCCAAATTATGAACCGTCATCAGATAAGTTCGTGCAAGACTTTGTTTTTTAAACACTTAACTTAAAAACATAACGACCATGAAACAGACATCCAAAATGGTGATGGTCGCCGTTGCGCTCCTTGCCGGAGTGAGCGGTACCGCTTGGGCTAATGGCACCGAAGTGCCGCCTGAGCCAACCCCCTATACGCCTCCGCCCGCGCCGATGAAAGCGCCGGTACCGCCGCCGCTTGTAAAGGCTGAGAGAACAGGCACTTACATCAGCGGTGCAATAGGTGTTGGCATCCCCGGCTCACTGGATACCGAAGACGAAGGTGATC
>CAYZCF010000035.1:0-18625 GCA_964476855.1 uncultured Chlorobiaceae bacterium | reverse complement strand
GTGATTTCAAAACCCTGCTGCTCTATCCGGCCACCGTCATGCTGGAGGGAACCGATGTGAGCGAAGGGCGCGGCACCGATGCGCCGTTCCGGATGTTTGGCGCGCCATTCATCGACAGCAAAGCGCTCATACGGGAAATCGAACGCTACCGTTTGCCCGGCGTCGAATTCCACCGGACGAGCTTCACGCCCGAGAGGAACAAATTTGCCGACGTCGAGTGCCAGGGTGTCCGCCTGAAGGTGACAGACCGCGAGCGCTTCGATCCGTTCCTGACCTCCACGGTGATCCTGCTTTCGTTGCAGAAGCTCTGGCCTGTCGAAACCGGCCTGCACCGCCAAGCAACCTTTTTCGACCAGCTCGCCGGAACCAGCCGTTACCGCGTCATGATTCAGCAGCAGCGCCCGATCGGGGAAATTCTCGGCGCTGTCCGCGGCCAGGTGCGGGCATTCGAAGCGGCTTCTCCAGACCGTTACCTCTATCCCTGAATCTCAGCTTCACGGGCTGGTGCGGCACGCAGCACTCGCCCTTGATGCCCGAGGGGGTGAGCAGAACCTGCCAGAGCTGGATCGTGCGTGCCCGGAAGGCCCCCGCGCAGCTCAGGAGGTAGTAGCGCCACATGCGGTAGAACTTGCGGTCGTAATGCTGTTCGAGCTGCGGCCAGTTGCGCGTCACGTTGCGCTCCCAGGCTTTGAGTGTCAGGGCGTAGTCGTAGCTGAGCGAGTGCCAGTCTTCGAGCACGAAACGCCCTTCGAAACCGCCTGAAATCTGGCTGACCGACGGGAGCATCGAGTTCGGAAAGATGTACTTCTCGATCCACGGATCAGTGCCCGTTACCGGCGCGTTGCTGCCGATGCTCTGCACGAGCATTCGTCCCTCCGGTCTGAGGCAGCACCGGGCAATATCGAAATAGGTACGGTAGTTTTTGTAACCGACATGTTCGAGCATTCCGATAGATACGATCCGGTCGAACGAGCCTTCGAGCTGGCGGTAATCCATCAGGCGAATATCGATCTCCAGCTCCTTGCAGAACTCCCTCGCGAAACTTGCCTGCTCTTGCGAAACCGTGATGCCGACCACCTTCGCGCCATACCGTTCGGCGGCGAATTTGGCCGCGCCGCCCCAGCCGCAGCCGATATCGAGCAGTGTCATGCCCGGTTCGAGGGCGAGCTTGTCGAAAATCAGGCAAAGCTTGTTCTCCTGCGCCATTTCGAGGCTGTCGGCATCGCGCCAGCAGGCGCAACTGTACATCATCCACGGATCGAGCATCGCCCGGAAGAGGTCGTTGCCCGCGTCGTAATGGTGCTTGCCTACGGTGAAGGCGCGAGCCGGTTTTTGCAGGTTGAGCAGCGCGCCCTGGAGATACTCCATGACGACGGTCAGTGTGACGAGCTGCCGGTCAAGGCCAGCCGAAAGTATCCGGAAAAACAGCTCTTCGAGGTCGTCGCACTCCCACCACCCCTCCATGTAGGACTCGCCGAATCCAAGGTTTCCCTCAAGAATTGTTTTTCTGAACATGCGGCGGTCGTACACCCGAATGTCCCAGGGGTGGTTGCCGTCGATGGTGATGTTTGCCGCCTCGAGAAGATTCTCGAGCCGTTGCTGGAAAAGGTGGTCGAGCATGGCGCAGTCCTCCGGTTTCCGGGGAAACGTTCTGTTTCACGAAATGGATAAACTGAGGTACAAGCTACTTTGAAAAAGTAAAGCATAAAGTACGAAATATCAAACACTCGCCTCCTGCTGCGAGACCGGGTGAAGATCGAAAGAGGGGATTTGTTCGATCAGCTTTATGTTTTCAGTTGTTCCTTGCCGTTCTGGGGGCTCTTTTTCGGGCGGCCACGTTTTTTGGTGGCAGGTTTTTCGGAGGGATTGTTTTTCAGACGGGGTTTTTCATTTTCTTCAGTCTCTTCAAGTTCGTCGTTCTCCTCTGATTCGTCTTCGATTTCGCAATACGTTTCGCTGTCGAAAGCCTCGTCCGGAATTTCAATTTCGACGCCGATTTCATCAACGCCTTCGTCCTGGACCTGCGGCTGTCGCGACCGGCTGCCACGCTTACCCTTCAGGGCGGGTTCGATGAGCGTCATGACTTCATTGATCGAAGAGAAGATGTAGAGTTGCTTGTCAAGATTGGTCAGTTTAAGCAGGTCTTTGATTTGCTGGCAGAGCGAGACGAAAATAGCCAGCCCGTCAGAGCTGTTAGCAAGCTGATGAGCCAACAGCATTGAACCGATACCTGATGAATCGATAGCCTTGACCTGTGAAAAATCGATGATGATGTTTTTACTGGTCTCGTTACGGACCATGGTGTCGATAGCTGCCTTGAAACAGTCAGCATGGCGGACATCGAAAATCGGCTCTTCGAGCTTGAGGATGGTCAATTCCTTGCGGGTAGATACGGAGTGTTTCATACATAACTCCAGCGAAAAAACTGTAACTTATTTTTTAAAAGGCACTTGATCGACCTTTTGGCTTCGCATTCGGTGAGGGATGGTTGAAAGATCAATGCGGCAAGCCTTTCTTCCCCTATTATCGTACAAAATTCGATTCATTCAAATCAATTTTTTTCAACGGCGTAAAATGTTGCTGGGGATGCTCTGTCTGGTGCTATGCGATAGATTCTACTCTGTGAGAGGCATTTGCATGTTTATCATATGGTTTGACATGCCGGGAATCAGTAGAAAGGCCTGAGAGTGGTTTGCTTCGAAATAGTGCAGAAACGCTACATAGGTTGTTGGCAGTACAATCAAGCACCCCTCCCGCATAGCTCCTCAACCAGCGCGTCGATCCCGGCTTCGTCCAGCGGCGCAGCCACCCACTCGACATTCAGCCGGTTGCGGAAAAATGTCAACTGACGTTTGGCGTAGTTTCTGGTGTGTTGGGCGATGAGGGTTTCGGCGGTCTGGAGGTCGTGTTGGCCTTCAAAGTGTTCGAAGAGTTCACGGTAGCCGACGGTGTCGAGAGCGTTGAGCTGTTTGCTGCCCCACTGGTCGCGAAACCGGTCGTAGAGACGACGGGCTTCGGCTTCGAGTCCAGCCTGCATCATCGCGCTTGCGCGGCGGTTGATGCGGTCGTAGAGCAGCTCGCGGGGGAGGTCGAGGCCGATGACGGTGAAGTCGATGCCGGAGGGTGGGCCGGAGGTTTTTTGCTGCAAGGTGGTGACGGTCGATCCCGAAAGCTCGATGATTTCGAGGCTTCGGATGAGGCGTTGGCTCTTGGTGGGGTCGAGCGTTTTTGCCTGTTCCGGGTCGAGCGCTTCGAGACGGCGGTAGAGCGCTTCCGCGCCGTGATGTTCGAGTTCGCGGGTGAGCCGCGCCCTGACCTCCGGGTCGGCGGGCGGCAGCTCGGCGAAGCCTTTGAGCAGCCCTTCGAGGTAGAGCGTCGAGCCGCCCGCGACGATTGGCGTGATGCTGCGCTGACGTAGTTCCCGGATTCGTTCCGCCGCCTGTTCAGCGAAATCTCCGGCGCTGAAGGGTTCGCCGATCTCTTTTTCGTCAATGAAGTGGTGCCTGATCTCCTCCAGCATCCACTGCGGCGGCTTGGCCGTGCCGATCTCCATGCCGCGGTAAATCTGGCGGGAGTCCGCCGAGATGATCTCGCCGCCGATCTGGCGAGCAGCGCGGAAGGCCAGCTCAGTTTTGCCGGAGGCGGTCGGGCCGAGGATGACGAGAATCGGTTTGGCGTTCATCGTCACCCTTCGAAGGGAAAGAGCGGTTTGAGTGCTGCGTACATCTTCGAGACCGGCAGGCCGACGACGTTGTAGTAGCAGCCGTCGATGCCTGTGACGAAGCAGGCGAGGAGCGGGTCCTGGATGCCGTACGATCCGGCTTTGTCGAAGGGTTTCATTACTTCGATGTAGCGGGTGATCTCCCGAGGCGTCATCGGGCCGATCTCGACGATGGTGCGGGCGTAGTCCGTGATCGCCTTGCCATTGTGCAGGATGCAGAAGCCGGTCAGCACCTCGTGGCTGCGGCCTTGCAGCGCGGTGAGCATCTCGAAGGCGTGGTCGAAGTCGCCGGGCTTGCCGAGCGTCGCGCCGTCGAGCAGCACGGTGGTGTCCGAGCCGAGCACGACCGCGTTCGTCTTCGGCAACGTGCGACACACGGCTTCAGCCTTCTGCCTGGAGATTTCCATGACATTCTCCTCGACCGTCAGTGCCGGATCGAAGGTTTCGTCGATCTCGACCGAGGCGGTCTCGAACGGAATTCCCGTCATGGCGAGCAGCTCCCGGCGGCGCGGCGATTGCGAGGCGAGGATGAGTTTGCGGCGTCCGGTCATCGTCAGTCGAAGGTTTTCCAGTTGCGTTTCGACAGGTCGCGGTAGATCATCGCTCCGGCGACCGCTCCGGCGGCGTAGTAGAGCGCGGCAGCCAGCGGTTCGCCGAAGATCAGCTTGCCTGTGCCGAAGAGCACGGCGTAAACCAGCACGATGCCGAAAAACCAGTCGGCGAAGAGAGCGGGGAAGCCGGTATCGCCTTTGACGTCAGGCAGTTCGTCAGCGACCGGTTTCCACAAGACGCTACCGACGCGCGTGGTGCGGTAGAAGTCGTGCAGCGTCGAGCGGTCGGTCGGCGCGGTGAGCCAGGTGACGGCGAGGGTGCAGGCAATCGTGAAGAGCACGATGATATAGATCGATTCGGGGAACATGATCGTCGTGAACCGGCTGATCCAGGTGTAGGCGATGATCGGCGCGACCATTGAGGTGATCTCCGACCAGGCGTTCAGCCGCCACCAGAACCAGCGCATGATGAGCACGAAGCCGGTACCCGCGCCGCACTGGATGATGAACTCCCACGCGCCGGTGATGGTTTCGAGGACGTAAAAGGTGATGTAGAGCGCGAAGATCGCAGTGATCGCCGTGACGATCCTCGACATGAGAACGTAGTGGTTCTCCTCCGCTTCGGTCTTGACGAAACGCTTGTAGAGGTCGTTGATGAGGTAGCTCGTGCCCCAGTTCAGATGGGTCGAGAGCGTTGACATGTATGCCGCCATGAAGGCCGCGATGAGCAGCCCCTTCAGCCCGGCGGGCAGCACGGCGTTCATGACGTGTACGAAGCCGTCCTCCTTTTGGCCAACCGGCAGGTTGGGGAACATCACGAGGCTTGCCAGGCCGACCACGATCCACGGCCACGGGCGCACGCAGTAGTGCGCGATGGTGAACCAGAGCGTCGCCAAAAGCGAGTGCTTTTCGTCCTTGGCGCTCATCATGCGCTGGGCGATGTAGCCGCCGCCGCCCGGCTCCGCGCCCGGATACCACGACGACCACCACTGCACGAAGGCCATCGCGGCGAAGGCGGTGAAGGGAAGCGCGTAAGCTCCAGTCTGAGAACTGTTTACGGTCGAGGAGAACGACGGGAAGAAGTCGAACATCCAGCCGGGCAGCGCCTGCTTCAGTCCGCCAGCCGCCGTGACCTGCGGTGAGTTGACCGCCAGCACGGCCAGGATGATGCAACCCGCCATGGCGATGACGAACTGCACGGCGTCAGTGATCGAGACCCCCCAGAGGCCGGACATGCCGGAGTAGATCGCCGTGAAAATCACCAGAGCGACGATGGCGAGCTGGGGGTCGAGTCCGGGGATCATGATCTTGATGATCTTGAACATGGCGAGGTTCACCCAGCCGATGATCACCGCGTTGATGAAGAGGCCGAAGTAGAGGGCCTTGAAGCCGCGCAGAAAGCTCGCGGCTTTGCCGCTGTAGCGCAGCTCGATGAATTCGAGGTCGGTCAGGATGTTGGCCCGCCGCCAGAGCCGCGCGAAAAAGAAAACCGTCAGCATACCGCCCGAGACGAAGGTCCACCACACCCAGTTGCCCGCGATGCCGTTCCTGGCCACGAATCCCGCCACGGCGAGCGGCGTGTCAGCCGCAAAGGTGGTCGCCACCATTCCGGTACCCGCGACCCACCACGGCAGCTTGCGCCCCGACAGGAAAAACTCGCCAACGTTTTCGGAGGCCCGTCGCGAAAAGAAGAGGCCCACAAAGAGGGTCAGGAGCAGGTAGCCCGCGATGAACGCAATATCGAGCAGGGTGAGTTGTGCCATTGGTGGTTGGGTTAGGTAAGGCCTGGGTTTTGCTTTTTGGTGCCAGTGGGACTTATGGGACTGATAGGACGATTGGGTTGAAGAGGAAGGAATCAATTCGTTAGTTATCCACATCGTCCACAAAGTCCACGTCGTCCACAGAAGATAAAAATCGGGGCGGTTCGCAAATTTCCCGCCCCGCTGGGAAATTACCCCTCGATGCGCGAGAGTTCCAGGAAGCTCTGGTAGCGGTCGTCGACTTCGAGCAGGTTGAGATCGTTGTAGCGGTAGGGACCGAACTGCTCGACGCAGAAGCTCGCCATCGCGCTGCCGTAGAGCACGGCTTTGCGCATCTCGGCCTCGCTCGTGCTGCCGCAGCGGGCCAGGTGGCCGATGAAGCCGCCTGCGAAGGTGTCGCCCGCGCCGGTCGGATCGAAGATCGATTCGAGCGGAAAGGCCGGAGCCGCGAAGATACCGCTGTCCGTGAAGAGCAGCGCGCCGTGTTCGCCCTTCTTGATGATGAGGGTTTTCGGCCCCATCTCGCGGATGATGCGCGCGGACTTGACTAGGTTCGGATCGCCGGAGAGCAGGCGGGCTTCGCTGTCGTTGACGATGAACACGTCAACTCTGGCGAGCACCTTTTTCAGCTCTTCGGGCTTGCCTTCGATCCAGAAGTTCATCGTGTCGCAAACGACCAGCTCGGGGTTGGAAATCTGGTCGAGCACCTTGAGCTGCAACTCGGGATCGATGTTGCCGAGGCACACATACTTCGAGTCGCGGTACTGCGCCGGAACGTGTGGGTCGAACTCGGCGAAGACGTTCAACTGCGTGTCGAGTGTGTCGCGGGTGTTCATGTCGTAGTGGTAGCGGCCCGCCCAGCGGAAGGTCTTGCCCGACTCGACCATCTGGATGCCCTTGGTGTCGATGTTTTTGGCATGAAGCAGGTCGAAGTGCTCCTTTCCGAAATCGGAACCCACAACGCCGACCATCCTGATCGGATCGGTGAAGTAGCTCGCCGAAAGCGCGATGTAGGTCGATGATCCGCCGAGGGTGCTGTCGGAGCGGCCAAAGGGGGTTTCGATGTCGTCGAAAGCGAGGGATCCAATGACGAGAAGTGACATGATATGATGATTGAATAGGTTACTGGAAAATATCCTTCTGGAATTACTCTTGAGCCGTATCCGGCAGCTCGAACATGATGCATTCCCCGGGAGCGAAATCGTGCGTCAGTTTGTGGGCGGAGATGGTCAGCGTTCGCCCGGTGATCAGCTCTTCGAGCTCCATCGTCTCCTGTTCGAACTCCATCGTGCCTGAAACGGCGTCGTCGAAGTTGCTGTTGCCCGCGAAGACGAGCGTTTTCCCGCCGGATTTACGCATGACAGTCAAAAGCGCCGGGTCGGAGATGTAGGGCTGCACGATCGAGCCGATCTCGCCGCGCCGGACGAGGTCGAGATAGCGGCTGCGGATGTCGATGATCCGGCGAATGTCGTCGCAGATCTGCTCGAGTCCGTTGGCGTTTTCCCAGTCGCAGGCGGCGGCGCTGAACAGCGGCAACGTCTCGGCGGGGAAGCGCTGGCGGTCGTCGTCGGTGAAGTTCAGGCCGAGATTGACCGGACGCCACTCGCAAATCTCCATGCCGGAGTGGATGAAGGGCATCGCCGGAAGCACTGCGCCGAGCGTGAAGAGAAAGAGCGCTCGCCGCCGTCCTGCCTCCTTTCCGGCAAGATGGTGGCACACTCGCGGCGTATTGTGATTTTCGCCAGTGGCGAAAAACGGGATCGCCACGCCGTTGCGGTTCAGGAAATTCAGCAGTCCCTTGATGTATTGTACGTCGTGAATGACGAAAGGCAGCGAGCCGAGCACGGCGCTGAACCCCTCCTCCTTCAGCTTCGGCGACGGATCGAAGTTCTCGTCCCAGAAGGCGAACTCCGGTTTGCCCCGGCGGGCCTCGGTGACGATGGCGGCTTTCAGCTCTGGCGGCAGGGCGTGGCCCATGTCGATCATCGCGCCATCGATGCCGAACTCCTCGCGGCACCACGGAATGATGCCGGTAATCTCTTGCCAGAGCGCCATCGCGCGGAATTCCGGGCGTTCGAGCGCCTCGTCGTACATCCGTATCGTGTTGTACGCTATGTAGTTGAGGCGCGGTGAGTCGTGCAGCTTCAGGTAGGTCACGTCGGTCCACGGGGGCTGACGGTCGTCCGGCGGCCAGTCGGCGAAGGCGCTGGCGATGAGGCACTCGCCGCCCTCCGGGGTTGTTCCCGTGTAGCCATTGTCGGTAGCCGTAATTTTTGACGGCGTTGGTGCGAAGCGGCTGCGATACGTTTCGCCGGGTTCCGGCAGCTCGCGGAAGTCGTGCTTGTCCACCTGTTCGTAGATTCGCGCGAGGGTGTCGTGGTCGAATGCGGGCGGGCCGTAGCTCGCCGGGTCGCGATCTGTCCGGAGCCAGTAGAACCACTCCGGATGCTCGGCGATCCAGTCGCTGTCGATCGATGCCGTGCGGAAAACGAACTCGAAGACGACCCTCATGCCAAGGTGGTGCGCCGCTTCGACCAACGCCTTGAGCTGCGTCTCCACCGGCAGGTCGAGCGCCGGTTCGCCGAGGGTTTCGTCGAGCTTGTAATGATTTTTGATTGCGTAGGGCGAGCCGAGTTCTCCCTTGCGGTTGACCTTGCCGATACTCGTCAGCGGCAAGAGATAGAGCGTATCGACGCCCATCCGCTTGATATAGGGCAGCATGGCGATGGCCTTGAGCAGGGTGCCGGTCTCCCGGAATCCGCTCACGAGCGGCTCCGTGCCGATCCCGCCGTCGCGATCATGGTCGAAGGCCGCGTTGTACCTGACGAATAGGTTATATACCGTCGCCGAAGCGCTCCAGTTCTGGCAGCTTGACTCCGCTTCGTCCGGCTCAACCGCCGGTGACGCTTGTATCTCGCCGATAGCGTCGATGAAGTAGTCGAAAGGATCGACCATCGAAAAGCCGGTCGCGCCAGTGCGCCAGAGATTCGGGACGGCGTAGTGTTGCGCGGGCTGGCGGCGCTTTGCCGTACGCAGCGAGCCGATGATGATGTCGAGGGTTGGCGTGCTCAAGCTGTCGGATTTTCTGGGTCGATGGAAGCGAAAAATCAGGCTAAAGATAATTATTATCGGGAAAAGTTAAGCAGAACCAAAAAAGGCATTCGCGAAGAGATGACGGTACCGGCGAGAACCATCAGGATGGAGATCGAGTACGATGGCACAGGCTTTTACGGCTGGCAGCGCCAGTCGGGCGCGCTGCCGACGGTGCAGGGGGCGATCGAGGCGGCGCTCGGCAGGATCATGCAGGAGAAGGTCGGCATCGACGGCGCGGGCAGAACCGACAAGGGGGTGCACGCTCGCGGCCAGGTGGCCAGCTTTGCCACCGCCTCGGCGATGGAGCTTGGCCGCCTGATGCACTCGGCCAACTCGCTCTTGCCCCCGACGATCCGCATCACCGCGATGAGGCCGGTGCCGGAGTCGTTCCACGCCCGTTTCAGCGCCACCTCGCGGGAGTACCGCTACTTTTTGCTCGAACACCCGTCGGCCATCGACAGCCGCTTCGCCGGATGCTCGCGCGGCAAGCCCGACTTTGCCGCGATGAACCGGCTGGCGGCGATGTTGCCCGGAACCCGCGACTTCGCGGCCTTCTCGAAAGAGGGGCCGGATCAGCAGGGAACCATCTGCACGGTGCGGTCGGCCCGCTGGTACCGCTCCGGACGTTTCTACGTTTTCCGCATCGAGGCGAACCGCTTCCTTCGCAGCATGGTGCGCTTCCTGGTGGCCGGGATGATTGAGACCGGGATGGGGCGCATCGACGAAGCGGAGTTCGCGAAGATGCTCGAAAGCACCCGCCGCCTGCCGAACCTGAAACCGGCCGACGCTGCAGGTCTGTTCCTTTGGAAGGTCAGGTATCGAGCGTGAAGTGCCGGGGCGTCGGCTAATAATGTGTGACTCAGGAGGAGCGAGAGACATTGTGTCACCGCGATTTTTGGTTGTGATGCCCCTTTTTTCAATATTGAGGCCACCTGCCACAGACTTTCATGGAGGCGCCTTGTATTAATCGTCCGCTCTGGTTATGTTTCCAGCTCATGCTTTTTTGTCTCGAATCCGAGGATGCCCGCGCACCTCATCCGTTAACCCGTCCCGGCTTGTGAAAAGCTTTTTACCGTTCAGGCATTTTCTTGTCTGTATATTTTTGCAGGTTTTCGCAATCTCCTCCGTATCGTTCGGTGCGGAGCCAGACAGCACGTCGATTACGCAGACTTCGCGTGTTTCCGAGATACTCGACAGCCTGGTAACCGCCACCTATTTTCAGGATGAGCGGTTTTCCGCCAGAGGAAAAAGCGGCGCTTTCGAGTATCTCCCCAAAGAGTTTATTCCCCAGTTCAGTGACTCGGTTTACGCTTCCAGAATCGCCGCGCTTGCCAGAAAAAGCGAGTTCGATCTGGTATATAACGAGCATGTCAAGGGATTCATCCGCGTCTATGCCGTTGACAAGCGGAAGTTTGTCTCGAAGGTGCTTGGCCTGACTCATATCTATTTTCCGTTATTCGACGAAGCGTTCAGAAAATATGGCATCCCGCCTGAAATGAAGAATCTTGCCATCGTCGAGTCGGCGTTGAACCCCACGGCGGTATCACGGGCCGGGGCGCGCGGGTTGTGGCAGTTCATGAGCGGCACAGGTAAAATGTACGGCTTGCAGTCATCGTCGTTCATCGAGGATCGCTACGACCCCAACAAGGCGACCGTGGCGGCGAGCGAGCATCTTCGCGACCTGCACGACATGTTCGGCGACTGGTTCCTGGCGCTCGCTGCCTACAATGCCGGACCCGGCGCCGTGCAGCGGGCGATACGGAAAGCTGGCGGCGCGCGAGATTACTGGGAGATTTGGCCCTACCTGCCGCAGGAGACGCGCGGTTACGTTCCGGCATTCATCGCGGTGACCTATGTCATGAACTATTACCGCGAGCATAATATCCGTCCCGCGCAGCCGGGATACCTCTATTCCGAAACCGCCAGGGTTCCTGTCAATCAGGCGCTCACCTTCGAGCAGCTCAACGAGGCGCTCGGCGTGCCGATGGAAGATATCAAGTTCCTCAATCCGCAGTACAAGGCGGGCCTCATTCCCGCTCCGGAGTCCAGCCCCAACATGATCCGGCTTCCGAAGCAATACGTTCAGACATTCCAGCGAAAAGAGCAGGATATTTATGCCTACAAGCCTGAGCTGGTGGAGGAAAAGGCGCGCCTCTATACCATGGTTCGCGATATCGAGCGCAAGGACGAGGTCGTCAGCAGTGGCCGGGGCCGGAAATCGCATGTGGTCAGAAGAGGCGAAACAATTTCCCGTGTGGCCCGCAAATATGGCGTTTCGGTCAGCCAGATCATCGACTGGAACAATCTGAAAAGCTCAAGGTTAAAGGCCGGGCAGAAGCTGGTGGTGTTCAAGGCCGTCAGCGAGCGGGGATCAAAAAAATCATCAGTCTCGAAGCTCAAGGGTAAAAAAAGCAAGCTGAAGGCAAAAGCGGCCAAAGGTTCCGGCAAGAACAAGGCGGCCAAAAAAAACAGGGGCGGCAAAAAGGCCGGGAAAAAAGACAAGGGGAAAAATAAACGCAAGTAGCGCGATCAGAAGGTCGCCGGACGGCATTGCAGAGCGTTGGCGCTCCTGAACGGAATCAGCGATAGTTTAACAGTTGTTCTGCTTGTCATTGCCAGTTTTTTTTTATCTTAAGCATTCAATTTTCGCGCGCACCGTTTGTCCAGTTTTTTCTGGGTTACAGACAGTTTCTTCAACCACCAACAAAGGGTATTTAACACAGCGTATGCGTAATATCATTTTCACCGGCAAGGGCGGCGTCGGCAAGACTTCAGTTGCGGCAGCGACTGCCTTGAGAGCAGCAGATATGGGTTACAAGACCCTCATCATGTCGACCGATCCGGCCCACAGCCTTGGTGACTCTCTCGACATAGAGCTCGGACCATCGCCTGTCAAGGTCGCAGAAAACCTCTGGGGCCAGGAGGTCAGCGTTTTCGGCGATCTCAACCTGAACTGGGACGTGGTTCGCGAGCACTTCGCCCACCTGATGGCTTCGCGCGGCATCGAAGGCGTCTATGCCGAAGAGATGGGCGTGCTGCCCGGCATGGAAGAGCTGTTTTCGCTCTCCTACATCAAACGCTACAACGAAGAACAGAAAGATTTCGATCTTCTGGTTGTTGACTGCGCGCCGACTGGCGAGACGCTCAGGCTGCTTTCGCTGCCCGAGACCTTCGGCTGGTTTATCAAGTTCATCCGCAACGTCGAGAAGTACATGGTGAAGCCGATGATCCGCCCGCTCTCCAAGAAGGTCAAGAAACTCGACGATTTCGTGGCTCCCGAGGAGGTCTACGAGAAGGTCGACAACCTCTTCTCTTCGACCGAGGGTATCATCGATCTGCTCGCTGACGGTACAAAAACAACCATGCGCCTGGTTATGAACCCGGAGAAGATGGTCATCAAGGAGTCGATGCGCGCATTGACCTACCTGAACCTCTACGGCATCACGGTTGACCGGATCACCATCAACCGCGTCATGCCTGACCAGAGCCCCGATCCGTACTTCCAGCAGTGGCGCGGCATCCAGCAGAAGTATATCGACCAGATCAACGACGCCTTCGCTCCGATTCCGATTGCCGAGGTGCCGCTGTTCAACAACGAGGTGGTCGGTCTCGAAATGCTTCGCAAGGTTGGCGAGAAGGTTTATGGCAACGAGAACCCGCTCGATATCTTTTTCAAGGAGGATCCGATCAACATCAACAAGGTTTCGGACGGTCACTACAAGGTTCGCGTGAAGCTGCCCTTTATGGAGAGCATGGGGCTCGAACCGAAGATCATGAAGCTCGGCGATGACCTCACCATCCGTATCGGTGACTACCAGAAGATTGTGGCGCTTCCGATTTTTCTGGCCGGCATGGAGTCAACCGGCGCATCGTTCGAGAATGGCTGGCTGAACATCGATTTTACCAAGGAGTAAGTCGCTCCTTTCTTTCATACCATATTGGAGGAACAGGAGAACCTGCCGGTGCGGCAGGTTTTCCTGTTTGTGGGCTTGCCGGAGCGCCGAGGAATTTACACGTGGTGGCTCCGGTTATTCTGGTTGATTTGTTATCTTCCAGACATATTATAATTGACGATTTTTCTGAGTACTACGAATGCAAC
The DNA here is from genome assembly GCA_964476855.1 of uncultured Chlorobiaceae bacterium. GTDB lineage: Bacteria > Bacteroidota > Chlorobiia > Chlorobiales > Chlorobiaceae > Chlorobaculum. The sequence goes on along the minus strand of CAYZCF010000035.1, from coordinate 5,401 downwards.
AACTACAGGACTTACGAGTTTCGAGAATCATCAGACTGAGTTCACCGCGGGCGCTGAAAGAAAAACTGCCCGTTACCGAGCATATAGCCGATACGGTCTGCCAGGCCAGACGCGAGGTCGAAGATATTCTTTCCGGCAAGGACAGCCGCCTGCTGGTCATTGTCGGCCCCTGTTCCATCCATGACATCAAGGCCGCCCGCGATTATGCATCGCGCCTTTACGCCTTGCGCAAAGAGCTCGAAGAGGAGTTCTGCATTGTCATGCGGGTCTATTTCGAGAAGCCGAGGACGACTATCGGCTGGAAAGGGTTCATCAACGATCCGCATCTCAACGATACCTACGACATTGAGCACGGGCTTTTTCACGCCCGCAAGCTCTTGATCGAACTCAACGAGATGGGCTTGCCTGCGGCGACGGAGTTTCTCGATCCGATCTCGCCGCAGTATGTGGCCGATCTCATAAGCTGGGCGGCTATCGGCGCGCGCACCATCGAATCGCAGACGCATCGCCAGATGGCCAGTGGCCTGTCGATGCCGGTCGGCTTCAAGAATGCGACCGACGGACGGCTCCAGGTGGCCATCGACGCCATCCGCTCGGCCATGCACCAGCACAGTTTCCTCGGCATCGACCAGGACGGGCACAGCAGCGTCATCACCACCAAGGGTAATCCTTTCGGCCATCTCGTGCTTCGTGGCGGTTCCAGCAAGCCGAACTACGACGCTGACAGCATCGCCAACGCCGAGAAGCAGCTTCGCAAAGCCAAGCTTTCCGAGTACCTCCTTGTTGATTGCAGCCATGCCAACTCAGGAAAGAAGTTCGGCAACCAGCTCCATGTCTGGGAAGATATTCTCGCCCAGAAGGAGCATGGCAACAAGAGCATCGCGGGTGTGATGATCGAGAGCAACATCTGCTCCGGCAATCAGCCGTTCCCGGTTGATCCGGGGATGCTTCAGTACGGCGTCTCCATCACCGACGAGTGTGTCTCGTGGGAGCAGACCGAGAAGATGCTGCGGGATGGGGCCGGGTTCATGAAGCAGGTTCGCTCGAAAGCGTGAACGTTTGTCAAACTGGTAATTCCTGTCAATCAAAAAGAGACCAAACCATGAATATCGATAGAGTTGTCTATGCCGTCGCGGGATTCTTCGTGATCTCCAGCGTCCTGCTCTCCATTTACCATAACCAGAACTGGCTCTGGTTCACCGGTTTTGTCGGTCTGAATCTCTTTCAGGCAGCGTTTACCGGTTTTTGCCCCCTTGCCAAGATTCTCAAGGCTGCGGGTGTCAAGCCGGGTCATGCTTTTGAATGATTCCTGTTTGCGGCAAGGAGTTTCTTCGTTTCGAGAAGCTCTTGCCGTTTGGTTCCCATCATTACTTCAACGACCATCATGAGCATCGAAATCAGGCGGGTCAAGACCAGTCGTGAGCGCAAACAGTTTATCAAGTTTGCGTGGAAGGTCTACAGAAAAGATCCTGCACTGAACAGGAACTGGGTGCCGCCGGTGATTTCGGACTACATGAAGACGCTCGACACTGAACGCTATCCGCTCTATGAACATGCCGATCTGGCGATGTTCACGGCCAGGAGGGATGGCATCATGCTCGGCACGATCGCCGCGATCCAGAATCGCCGCCACAACGAGATTCATCACGACAAGGTGGGTTTCTGGGGATTTTTCGAGTGCGTGAACGACCAGAAGGTGGCCGATGCGCTCTTCGAGGCCGCAGCCATGTGGCTCAAGAGCAAGGGCCTCGATGCGATGCGGGGGCCGGTGAGTCCCTCGATGAACGACCAGTGCGGCATGTTGACGAAAGGCTACGACAGCCCGCCGGTTTTCCTGATGCTCTACAACCCGCCGTATTACAACGACTTGTGCCTGAACAGCGGTCACAGGATCGGCCAGGAGCTGCTTGCCTGGTACATCGACCAGAAAATGATCGACATCAGCCGCCTGAGCAAAATTGCCCAGCACGTGCTGAAAAAGGAGGGACTGACCGTCCGCGACATGGACATGAAAAACTTCGACAGCGAGATCGAGAAGATCAGGGACATCTACAACAAGGCGTGGGAGAAGAACTGGGGCTTCGTGCCCATGACCGACAAGGAGTTCGACTTCATGGCCAAAAGCCTCAAGCCGCTCGCCGACCCGCATTTCATCTATTTCGTCGAAGACAAAAATGGCAAAACCATTGGCTTCTCGCTGACCCTGCCCGACATCAACCAGGCGCTGAAGCATGTCAACGGTAACCCGTTCACGCCGTGGGGTCTCGTCAAGTATCTCTGGTACAAGCGAAATATCTCGATGTTCAGGACGATCACGATGGGCGTTCTGCCGGAGTACCGTAACAAGGGGATCGACAGCATCATGAATGCGAGGATCTCAGAATATGGCGGCAAGCACGGCCTGTTCGCCAGCGAGATGAGCTGGGTGCTCAAGTCCAACGAAGCGATGAGCAAGCTCGCCAAAGTGATCGGCGGTGTTCCCTACAAGGAGTACGTGATTTACGAAAAGGCGATCTGAGGGAAGAATTGACAGTTGACAGTTCCCAAAACTCCTATAGGACTTATAAGTCCTGTAGATCCTGTCAGTCTTATAATACTTTCAAACAAAAAAGGAGCCACTTGGCTCCTTTTTTGTTAACCTAACAAAGAACGTTTCCACACTCAGAACGAGGCCATGAAGACCAGGTAAGATTTTTCGGTATCTGGGTTATAGATGGCCGAAGCAGTGTAGCGGTCTTTTGACACGGAGATGCCAGTGTTGACCAAGGCAAGTTTATCACTTTCGGCACCGTCAATATCGCCATAGTAGTCTTCACTACCAACTCCAAGAACTGCTTTGGCGGTGTAGCCATTCTTATCATAGAACTTGTAACTGCCTTCACAGTACACAGCGTTGTTGTAGTCATTGCCAGCAACGAAAACACCAGCCATCAGCCCGATGTTCTCATGGCTGTAAGCGGCGCTGACTTCGATGGTGTTGTAGCCATCATCGGCGAAGTCGAAGGTCTCACCGGCTTCAGGGTTGATATTGTAGTCGGTCACGGCAAGGGTGACAGGGCCGACCGGCATGCTGATGGTAAGGTCAACTTCCTTGTAACGATCGCCGCCGTCTGAGCTCAGGCCATAAGAACCCCACAAGCCGATGCTAAGACCATTTTTGAAGGTATAAGAGAGGTTCGGCTGAACGTTTACCGAATTGTCCATCCCCCAGCCTCTCCAGACATAGCTGCTGACGACATCTGCGCCGAGCTTGAAACCTTCATCGGCCATTGCGTTGCTTGAGCCGAAACCAGCGAACAGTACTGTGGCGAGGGCAATCAGTTTTGCTGTCTTTTTCATCACAATAACTCCTTTCGTTTAACTGTGGTGTTTTGTTTGTGTGTTTTCAATTGCAGCTCCCGCCATCCGGGAGCCGTCGAAAGAACAGGTACTCAGGTTTAGCCGATAGCGGCGTTTCCTTTTTCCTCAGTCCTGATCCGGATGCATTCCGGGAGGTCGAAGATAAAAATTTTCCCATCGCCAATTTCCCCGGTTTTCGCTCCCTTGATGATCGCCTTGACCGTTGCATCGACATAGTCTTCGTTGACAGCGATTTCAAGTTTGATCTTTTTCAGGAGGTTGACCTCGCTCGGCACGCCGCGATAGATCTCTGTGTATCCGCCCTGTGCACCGCATCCGAGAGCGTTGGTCACGGTCATCTTGCGAACCCCAGCGTCGGCGAGACTTTTTTTCACGTCCGGCAGCTTGTGGGGCTGTATCATTGCTACGATGTATTTCATTGCTTGTGCTCCGTTTAAATGCTTTACTGGGTTGTGTAGATATCGAAGCCATAATAAGCTTCTTCTTCATGTTCTGAAATATCGAGGCCCTTCATCTCCTCATCCTTGTGGACGCGCAGGATACCCATAGCCTTGAGGATCAGGAACAGCACCATCATGGTGACGAATCCCCAGAACGGCACAACCAGTGAACCGACAAGCTGGGCAACCATCGGCTGACCGCCGAAGATCCAGGCAGCCACACCGCCCCAGATACCATTCAGACCATGCACTGGCCATGCGCCGACCGGGTCATCGATACGGAGCTTGTCGAGCAGCATGATGCCGAGCACGACAAGGATACCGCCAACAGCGCCGATGATCAGCGACGCATTATAAGAGACCACATCGCAGTTAGCCGTGATGGCGACCAGACCGGCAAGCATACCGTTCAGAGCCATCGTGAGGTCAGGCTTCTTGAAGAGGCTCCAGGCGAAGATCATGGCGACCACGGCGCCAGCGCAGGCAGCGAGGGTGGTGTTGACAGCGATCTTCATGACGGCGGCGGTGTTGTCGCCGCCGACGATGGCAAGCTGGCTGCCGGGGTTGAAGCCGTACCATCCGATCAGCAGAATGAACACGCCAAGGGTGCTGAGGGCCAGGTTGTGGCCGGGCATGGCGTTTGGCGAACCATCCGCGTTAAAGCGGCCGATGCGCGGGCCGAGCACGATGGCACCAGCAAGACCGGCAAAACCACCGAGCGCGTGTACCAGAAGCGAACCGGCGAAGTCATGAAAACCGAGCGCTTTCAGCCAGCCGCCGCCCCAGAGCCAGAAGCCGCTGATGGGATAGACAACCGCCGAGATGACATCCTGCCGGCGACAGCGCCCGATACGATCGTAGCTGCCGTGGCGGCGAAAGCTACCTGGAAGAGGAAGTCAACCGCAGGGTAAAGCTTGCCGCCTGCGATTTCAGGCATGGCAGTGCTGATGCCTGTACCGCCGAATCCAAAGAACCCGCCGCTGAAGGCTTCACCAGGATACATCAGGCCGTAGCCGATAAAGTAATAAATGATACCGCCGATCGCCATATCCATAAGGTTCTTGAACAGGATGTTCACGGCGTTTTTGGCGGAGTTCAGACCAGTTTCAACCAGCGCGAATCCGGCTTGCATAAAGAGCACCAATACGGCGCAGATGAAGAGGAAGAAGTTGTCGATGGCGAATGCGTTGACAGCATCTGCTGCAGGAGTTTCCGCCAAGAGCGGCGGACTGAAAGTCGCCGCTGCCAGCAGGAGGCCGGCGACAATCGCTCCGGATTTGGACAGAAATGATTTCATGATACGATCAGGTTGCGGTTTTGAAAAAATTAAGCCGATTGTGCGCTGTTATGTGTGTTTTTTAACATTGTGCACGTTTTGAATATAATATTATTAATAAATAATACAAAACCGTAAGAATAATTTAGCTTAAAAGCTGTGTTGATCTAAAAAAATAAAGAGTTGCCTGAGAGTGACTATTTGCTTGCCTTCCGTCGCTACCGTACTTTTAAAAAGAGCTTGTTTTCAAGCTGTAATGCCTAAACTATGAGCTGTATTCTAAAGCATCTTACTGGACAGATTTTTTGAAATCGAGGATTCGTTC
>CAYZCF010000034.1:0-19185 GCA_964476855.1 uncultured Chlorobiaceae bacterium | reverse complement strand
GCTTCGAGAAGGGGTTTACCTCCCGTTACCGTTCCTGGCGCATCGCGTTTACAAGGGAGTATCCATCCAAAGCCGAGGCTCACGCAGCAGAAACAATGGTCAAGGGCTGGAAAGGCCGGAAGATGATCGAGCGGTTGATTGCTGGTGCGCGGCTCTTGAGCTGAATGGTCGTCGCCCCATGATTGCGGAGCAATAAAAAAAGGAAGCGTTCGTGGTGCGCTTCCTTTTTTGTTCGATACCTGCCGGATGGCTGAGATTACGCCGTGCTGTCTCTGATGCCGTACATCAGGCTCGCTTGGCGTCGGTCATCCTTCGCGGAGCAGCTTTTTGTTGAGCTTGAGCATGACGATGATGGTCTGGAACTGAACCAGAATCAGCGGCGCGTAGAGCAGAAAATAGACCAGCGAGAACTTTCCGATAACGGCGGCATTGACCAGGCCGTTGTTGATGAAGAAGTTGCCAAGGACGACGAAGGCCACGCCGGGGCAGATGGCGGCATAGGTCACGACGCTCTTGTTTTCGCCCGAAATGAAATCCCTGAAATAGCCGAGCTGCTTCATGACTCTGTAACCGAGCAGTCCGAAAAGCACTTGGATGGAGAGGAACATGGTGAAGACAATCACGTGGAACCAGGGGTGAATGGCGGCGTGGAAATTATGCGACAGCCCCATCGACACGCGATAAATCGTGATGCCGATCAGCGTCAGGATCGGGATGACGATCCAGAGCGAGACGGAGGCCTCGTAGTTGATGCCGTTGGCCAGCATCGAGCGGAAGCCGAGCACGATTTTGATGATGCCGAGGGTGACGGCCATCGCGGTGAAAAACACGGCAAGGATGATCCCGATGCCCGAAGAGACCGGATTGTGGCTCATCGCTCCGGATGCGGACATGCCCACGGCCACCATCGAGAAGGTGAAAATCGAGAGCATCTGGCTCAGGCTGTTGTTGCGCTCGCAGTCGAAGTTGCCGTAAGCGATCACTCTGGCGAAAAATACGAGGAAAATGTAGCCAGCATAGAGGCCGACCGCGAGAAACGCCAGCAGCGCAAACGGGAACAGGTACTCGACCACCGACCACAAGCCGGGTACGAACAGGCCGCCGAGAATGAACATGACGTTGATGGTCATCGCGTAGGTGAGCGGAATGGCCATCAACTGCACTTCGGCATTGCTAGCCTTGAGCTGTTCAAAGGCAGGCGTTTTTCTGAAGCCGAGATACTCGCTGATGTTCCATGCCAGCAGGCGGATGTGCTGGATGGAGAACCAGATGATGCCCGCAAGGCTGAAAACGACTAGCCCCTGCTGCCACGGCGACCCTTGCAGCCCGGCGACGATGTGTTCGAACACCGGTATCGGATAGCCTTTGTGAGGGAGCATGAACATGATGAACATGAAAAAAGCGACGGCGAGGCCACCATTGCCGAGAGCCGCCAGAAAGTAGAGTGGAGAGTAGGCTTCTCCGAGGTTTTTACGCATGGGCATAACGTGAGCTATTTTATCGTGTTGTGTTCTGATTTATATGAATTAGAGCTATCAGGAATAAATCCTGCTTGTGAGCAGCTCCGAACATAAGGAATGCTGCCGCTATCGCCAAGAAGATTTCGATGACGTATTCGTGACAAATGGCGGCATTTATACGCTTAAATCGCTTTTTAACTGGCGTGCAGCTATCCTGTCGAAACCGCGCCTCCGTCTGGCCTGAAGGATGCACAATGCGGCAAGATGATCGAGCGGCTGATTTGCAGAGCAGCGTCGATTTGAGACGCCGCTTCCCGCTTGTGAATGCGCGGCTCTTTTGCTACCGTTAACGGTGACATGTTTTGCCAGTCAACACAACCCTGATCCCCAATCGCAAGGGAGATGCCCCTTGAGTAGCAATCCGATAGCGTTCATGGGCTATGTGCGCATGGATGATGCGCATGAGAATGGCCGCCTGAGCCAGTTCCGCGCGCGTCTGAGCGGCGAAGTGCGGATGCAGACCGGCGAGTCGTTCGAGATATTTCAGGATCGCAACGACATCAAATGGGGGAAAATAATACTTGTAAAACACATATATATTCATCATAATCATAAATAATACCTACATTTCTCGCCACGGCATCCATTTGACCATTTCAGGTTAATCGAAGAATGAAGCGTCCTGCAAAGTTATACAAGTACGAGGCGTTCAGCACTCAAGCGCTTGAAAACCTTAAAGCGCAAGGCATCTACTTTGGCTCACCATTGGGCTTCAACGATCCATACGACTGCGCAACCAATCCGGTCGTGTTGAAGCCATCGCCTCAAGAGGTCGAGTCTATCCGGCAGCATTACCTCACCGACGATACAACACCACAGGAAGCGAAGCTGAAATTCGAGCAGATGCCGGTTGATGAATTGCAAGAAATGTTTAAACGAATTGGCGCTGAAGTCATATCATCAACTGTTGAACGCTTTGGCAAAGAGCGAGGTATATCGTGTTTTTCAGAGATCCACGATAATCTTCTCATGTGGGGTCACTATGGGGGAAAGTACAAGGGGTTTTGCTTGGAGTTTTCAACAGATATCCCTCCGTTCTCACAAGCTCATCAAGTAAATCACGTAGATCGTGAGCCCGTTGCTTCTGTAATCCCTTATCTGACGGGTTCAGAAGAAGATGCTGCGAAGGCAGCCGAAGATTTGTATCTCATCAAATCCAAATCATGGTGCTATGAACAAGAGTGGCGCATAGTTCACAAGAATGTTGGCACTCTCTATCACTATGAGGAGAAAGCATTAACCGGTGTTTACTTTGGCCCTGAAATGACAGGCGAGGCACTTGAAATCATCGCCCTGATTCTTCGCGGCCAGAATCCGAACGTCAAGCTCTTCCGTGGTGAACGGAGTAAATCCGATTTCAAAGTCGAATTCACTGAGATTGGGTATCTCACATATCTGGAAGCCAAGAGCCGAGGGTTGCGATAAGTCTTTTCAAAAAACCTCCGCCGACATCCTGTCCATGCACTCTCGTTAGCTTGCCCCGGCGCAGGGAACCTCCTGTACAGGCTCGCGGTTCTTGTGCCAGTCACCCACCCGAGCCGGACAATCCGGACAATCGGAGGCGGCTGGCGCAAGGGCGTTGCAGACCGGAAAGATTTGATTATATTGTTCCAACTTTTCGTACAGCCGATAACGGTACATTGTTTTGTATGAACACGGTCAACAACATGCTGCTTCTTACCCCATCGCTAACGGGCCTTACCTGCCTGAGGGGGAGCGCATTGTAGTTTCATTGACTGCACGGAATCCGATTTCAAAGCCGCAATCCTCTCAGGGTAAGCGGCTTTTTTTCGTTAAGGGACTTTACTATCAAGCGATTTAAATGGAGACTCAGTCATGATTACAATGAATTATAAGAAATATGCATCCTATCCGACGGTCGGGCTGAAAGACAGAACCTGGCCGGACAAGACCATCACCACCGCGCCGATCTGGTGCAGCGTCGATCTTCGCGACGGCAACCAGGCGCTGCCGATTCCGATGAGCGTTGATGAGAAGGTGGAATTTTTCAGGCTGCTGGTATCGGTTGGCTTCAGGGAGATCGAGGTGGGCTTCCCGTCGGCTTCGGCCACGGAGTTCGCCTTCGTGCGCAAGCTGATCGAAAACAATCTCATCCCCGACGACGTGAGCATCCAGGTGCTGACGCAGTCGCGCGAGCACCTCATCCGCCGCACCTTCGAGGCGATTCGCGGCGCGAAGAATGCCATCGTGCACCTCTACAACTCCACCTCGCGTCAGCAGCGCGAACAGGTGTTCCGCATGAGCCGCGAGGAGATCATCTCCATCGCCGTGGCCGGTACGCGCCTGGTTCGCGAGCTGAAAGAGGCGAGCGGCAATCCGGGCATCCGCTTCGAGTACAGCCCGGAGAGCTTTACCGGCACGGAGCTGGACTATGCGCTCGATGTGTGCCACGCCGTGATGGAGGAGTGGGGCGCATCGGCCACCAACAAGGTGATCCTGAACCTGCCCTCGACGGTCGAGCTTTCGACGCCGAACGTCTATGCCGACCGCATCGAGTGGTTCTGCCGCCACATCAAGGATCGCAATGCGGTGCTCTTCAGCGTGCATGCCCACAACGACCGCGGCACGGCGGTGGCGACCTCAGAGCTGGCGGTGATGGCCGGAGCCGATCGCATCGAAGGTGCCCTGTTCGGCAACGGCGAGCGGTGTGGCAACATGGACATCATCATCATGGCGCTGAACCTGATGACGCAGGGCATCGATCCGAAGCTGGACTTTTCCAACCTGCCGCACGTCAGGGAGGTCTACAGCCGCTGCACCCGCATGACGGTGCATCCGCGGCATCCCTACTCGGGAGATCTGGTCTACACCGCCTTCTCCGGTTCGCACCAGGACGCGATCAGCAAGGGGATGAAGGCGCACCAGCGGGCTGCCGACGGCGTGTGGGACGTGCCCTATCTGCCGATCGATCCCGAAGATGTGGGGTGCAACTACGAGGCCATCGTCCGGATCAACAGCCAGTCGGGCAAGGGGGGGATTGCCTATCTGCTCGAAAAGGAGTACGGCATCCAGATTCCCAAGTGGATGCAGCCCGATTTTGGCGGCGTCGTGCAGACGGTGACCGACCGCACGGGCGACGAGCTTTCGGCGGAGCAGATTCACGAGCTGTTCCAGAAGGAGTATATCGGCGGTACGGAGCCGTATCTCATGAAAAAATGCACGATCAGCTGGAGCGATGAAGACCCGGAGAAGAACGACGAGGTGGCGACGCTCATCAGCTCCTCGATGGTCGGCCCCGATGGAGAGTTCAGCTTCAAGGCCAAGGGCAACGGGCCGCTCGACGCCTTCGTGCGCGGCATGGTGAGCCATACCGGCATCGGCTTCCACGTGGACGAGTACACGGAGCACGCCATCGGCCACAGCTCCGACGCGCTCGCCATCGCCTACATCCGCCTCGCCTTCGACGACGGAGCGCTGGTGTGCGGTTCGGGTATCGACTCGAACATCAGCCTCGCCTCGATCAAGGCGATTGTCAGCGGCCTGAATCGCTTCAGGCGGAGCTGAAAGGTCACGGCGGGAGGTGGCCCATCCGAAGCCTCCCGCCAAACCCCTCCTTTTTGGATTTTCCACTCTTCCCCTATCTTTACAGAGACATCCTTTCCGCATCTCTCACAACGAATCCGGAGATCCGGCATGACGATCAGGCCAAGCCAAATGAACCACGCTTTCTGCTCCGCCCGAATTCTCGCGCTGCTGTTGCTGCTTTGCGCCGTTTTGCTGCCGGGATGCGCCGCCAGGCAGCCGCAATCGGGCAAGATTCAGGTGATCGCCTCCATCGAGCCGCTCGCCTGGTTCGCGGAGCGCATTGGCGGCGAGCGGGTTGCCGTGTCGGTGATGGTGCCGTCGGGCGGTAATCCGCACACCTACGAGCCGACACCGCAGCAGATGGCGGAGGTCAGCCGCTCGGCGCTCTTCGTCAAGGCCGGGTCAGGGGTCGAGTTCGAGCTTGACTGGATGGATCGCCTGCTCGCGCTCAATCGCAAGATCGCGGTGTGCAACGCCTCGGCGGGCGTCACGCTGCTGCCGATGGGCGAGGAGGAGCACGAGCACGAATCCGAAACTGGCGAGCATCGCCACGAGCACGGCCACTTCGACCCGCACTTCTGGCTCTCTCCGGCAAACGCGCGTCTCATCGCGGTGAACGTCGAGCGCTCGCTCGCGGCGGTCGATCCTGCCGGTAAAGCGTATTTCGCGGCCAACGCGGCGGTGCTCGACAAGGAGCTGCAAGCGCTCGACGGCGAGATTCGCTGGCAACTGAAGGGGGTGAAGAGCCGCCGGTTCCTCGTCTTCCATCCCGCCTGGGGTTATTTCGCCCACGAGTACGGTCTGGAGCAGATCGCCGCCGAAGAGGAGGGCAAGACGCTGACGCCGCGCCAGATGGAGCAGGTGATCGGGCAGGCGCGGAGCGCGGGTATCCGGGTGGTGTTCGTTGCGCCGCAGTTCAGCTCGGCGCAGGCGGATGCCATCGCCGGCGACATCGGCGGGCACACGGTCACGGTCGATCCGCTCGCGCGCGACTACGCGGGCAATCTCCGCAAGGCGGCGACCGCGTTTGCAAGGAGTATGCAATGAAGGAGACGCTGATCTCGTGCGACAAGCTCTGCGTCAAACTCGGCGGCGCGAAGGTGCTGGACGGGCTGTCGCTCTCGGTGCACGAGGGGGACTTCCTCGCCGTGCTCGGGCCGAATGGCGGCGGCAAGACCACGCTGCTCAAGGTGATGCTCGGCCTCGTCAAACCCACCTCCGGCAGCGTCAAAGTGTTTGGCAAGGAGCCGGGCCGCGCCGCCGGTCGGCTCGGCTACGTGCCGCAGCGGCTCGACTTCGACCGCTCGTTTCCGATCAGCGCGATGGAGGTGGTGCTGATGGGGCGGCTCGCACGCAAGCGGCTCTTCCAGCGCTACGGGCGCGAAGATCGCCGGAAGGCGCTCGACGCGCTCGAAACCACCGGCCTCTCGGCGCTCGCCCGGCGGCGCATCGGGGCGCTTTCGGGCGGCGAGCTTCAGCGCGTGCTCATCGCGCGGGCGCTGGCCGGAGAGCCGGAGTTGCTCTTGCTCGACGAGCCGACGGCGAGCGTCGATCCCGAAATGAAGACCACCATCTACGACCTGCTCGACCAGCTCAGAAAGAGCCACACCATCGTGCTGGTGACGCACGACACCGGCACCATCGGGCGGCACGTCTCGCGCATCGCCTGCCTGAACTGCACGCTCGACATGCGCGAACCCGGCTCGACGCTTGGCCGCGCGGCACTCGACGACCTCTACGGCTATCCGGTCGATGTGGTCGAACATCGTCAAACGCAAACGCCACCCCGCCATGCCTGACATCCTGCACTTCGAGTTCATGCGCAACGCCTTTCTCGCAGCTATCCTGTCGAGCGTCGCCTGCGGCATCATCGGTACGTACGTGGTCGTCCGGCGGCTCGGCTTCATCAGCGGCGGCATTGCCCACACCGCCTTTGGCGGCATCGGCCTCAGCTACTACCTCGGGCTGAATCCCCTCGCGGGCATCATTCCCTTCAGCCTCGCCGCAGCCATCGGCATCGGCCTCCTGTCGCGCAAGGCGAAGATCGCCGAGGACACGGCCATCGGCGCGTTCTGGGCGGCTGGCATGTCGATCGGCGTGATTCTGATCGGCCTCACGCCGGGCTATGCTCCGAACCTTTTCAGCTACCTGTTCGGCAACATCCTGACCGTGCCGGACTCCGATCTCCGGCTCATCGCGGGACTCGATTGTCTGATCATCGCCGTGGTGTGGCTCTTCGACAAGGAGTTCCTCGCCATTTCCTTCGACGAGGAGTACGCGCGGATTTCCGGCCTGAAAACGCTCGCGCTCGACCTTGTCATGCTCTGTCTCATCGCGCTGACCGTGGTGATCATGGTGCGGGTGGTCGGCATCGTCATGGTGATCGCCCTGCTCACGATTCCCGCCGCCGTCGCCAGGAGTTTCAGCCACAATCTTTACCGGATGATGGGCGTGGGCACGCTCTTCGCCAGCCTCTTCAGCATCGCGGGGCTTTGGCTCTCGTGGGTCTTCGACCTCGCCTCCGGCGCGACCATCATCCTCGTCGCCGCGCTGGTGTTCCTCGCCAACGCGCTCTTCGGCGCCGGAAAAGCACGGCGGGCAGAGTGCTGAACAGCGCCAAATTGTTACATTTCCTGAACAGACCCGATCAACCAAACAGCTCCCGTTATGAAGCCGATGTACTACCTCGTGGCTGCGGCCCTGTCGATCATACTCTCCATTTATGTGTTCATTTTCGGCACATGGGCGAACAGCCAGCTTGTCGCGATCTTTATTGGACTCTGGGCACCAACTATCATCTGTCTCGGTATTTTCAACATTCTCATGAACATCCACGACGAGATGTGCTGTGCCCACAAACGCATCGAGGGTCGGCAGACCGGCCATGACCGTTGCGGGTGCTGAGCGGTGATGAAGAATGTCTTGCTGGTCGGCGCGGGCGGATTCGCCGGATCGGTCGCCCGCTACCTCGTGGCGCTCGCCGTGCCCTTTTCAGGGACGGGATTTCCCTTCGCCACATTCGCGGTCAACCTGCTCGGCTCGTTCCTGATCGGCTTCATCAGCGAGCTGGCCCTCTCGACCACGCTGCTCTCGCCCGAAACGCGCCTGCTGCTGACGACCGGCTTCTGCGGCGGCTTCACCACCTTTTCGACCGCCATGTACGAAACCGGCGGCCTCATGCGCGACGGCGAGGCGCTTTACGCCGGGCTGTATGTCGCGGGCAGTCTCGTTGGCGGCCTGGTCTGTCTTGCTTCCGGAACTCTTCTCGCAAAACTCTGGCAATGATGAACTTTATCGAATCGGAACTTATGCGGATTTTCGTCGGTGAGCAGGCAAAATTGCATCACCGCCCGCTTTACGAACTCCTCGTCAGCGAAGCCCTCGAACGCGGGATGGCCGGAGCCACGGTCTTTCGCGGCCTACTCTCCTTCGGCCTGCGCCACAAGGTGCATACCTCGAAGATTTTCGAACTCGCCGGAGAATTACCGATGGTGATCGAAATCGTGGACATCACCGAAAAGATCGAAGAGTTTTTACCGGTGGTTGAGGCGCTGCTGAAAGAGTCCGGTGCGCAAGCGCTTGTGACGCGGGAAGCGGTGAGGCAGTGGACGACGTAGAGGTGAAAGTTTCAATGTCGTTATGGAGCAAGGTTTTATGCTGATTTCTGATAGAAAATTGTCTGTTTCATTCAAAGGAGAGTTACCATGCTTAAAGCGATAACCCTCAACAATTTCAAAAGTTATCGACATGCCCGGCTTCCGCTGGCTCCGTTGACCGTCCTGATCGGTGCCAACGCTTCGGGTAAAAGCAACGCCATCGAAGGAATGCGGCTGTTGTCATGGCTTGCGCAGGGACAGCGTCTTTCCGCTATCCAATATGCTGTTCAAGGTGGTGACAAGGTTGTTAGGGGCAGGGTAGAAGATTTGACTTATGAGCAGGGTGAACTATTCGGTTTTGGTGTTGAAACTGATACCGACGAATGGAATACTCTCTCTATGGGACTTACACGCAGAATAGATGGACTGCATATTACCTCTGAAACGCTCACACATGAAGGTGCAACTGTTCCGATATACACCCTTGATCAACCATCCGGAAGACAAGGTACAGATGCAAGCGTCGCATATAATAACTTTACCAGAGGACGCAACAAACCGCATGTAATCTGTAGTGATCAGGCGGCTATTTTTACCCAACTGACAGCACCAGCCGCATTCGATGCAGCTCACAAGATGTCTCGCGAGCGCATCCCGCCAGTGATGAAACAGCTCGAACAGTGGCTTGCTGCGATGCTGTTTCTCGATCCTGTTCCAGCTCAAATGCGGGGCTATGAATTTCCATCCGATTCAGTATTGCAGGGAAACGGAAAAAATGTTTCTGCAGTGCTCTGTAATCTTTGCGGGGAGGCAAAACCTCAGTTAGACATCTTTGACGATTTGCCGGTTATTTCAAAGCAAAAGGAATCATATGCTAGCAATCGACGGGCTATTCTTGGTTTCATTCAGAGTTTGCCAGAACAGGACATTGCATCTCTTGCTTTTTTGAAAGAACCTCGTGGTGGGGTGATGCTCCAGCTTACCGAAACGTTTGGAGGGCGTTCAAAGGAGTATGATGCTTCACTGCTCTCAGATGGTACGCTTCGTGTGCTTGCAATCGCAGCGGCGATGTTATCAGCGCCGGAAGGCAGTTTGGTCGTCATCGAGGAGATCGATAACGGTGTACATCCCAGCCGAGCCCATCATCTTTTGCAGCAGATCCAGCAAATAGCCCAAGAGCGTTCATTGCGAGTATTGCTCTCGACCCACAATCCGGCGATGCTCGACGCGCTTCCAGATTCGGCAGTGCCTGATGTTGTGTTCTGTTATCGTGATCCTGAAGATGGTTCAAGCCGCCTTGTCCGGTTAGCCGATGTTCCGGATTATCCCGAACTGATCGCTCAGGGAACACTTGGCCACCTGATGACTTCCGGTACGCTGGAGCGTTTCGTGAAAAATCATCCCAAAGGTGAAGAGCGCAAGCTGCGTGCTCTGGAATGGTTGGACAAGCTGCGTTCGGAGGGAGCCAATGGGTGATATTGTTCTGCTCGATACATCGGTCTATCTGAACATACTGGATGTGACCGGATTCAATCAGGATCGAGAAGATATTCTCGCTGAGTTCAGGTGTCGTATTGAGAATGGCGACCATTTTCTTTTACCGATGGCATCGATATGGGAAACGGGAAATCATATTGCGCATTTGCCGGATGGAAATCAGCGCCGTCGATTCGCAGAGAAGCTGGCGAGAGACGTCTGTAATGCGCTTGATGGTGAGTCGCCATATCAACCGACCTACTTTCCCGGACGTGAGGTCTTTATGGCGTGGCTGGTTGAATTTCCCGGTTATGCCCAGCGCAACAAGTCCGACACTAAAACCAGCGAAGGTGTTAGCCTCAGTGACCTTTCCATCATCAAAGAGTGGGAACAGACTCGCGATCGTCATTCCATGAGCCGGGTGCTCATCTGGTCGCTTGATAGCGATCTGAGCGGTTATGATACCGGGCCTCGTTGATTGATAATCTCTCGTCCCAGGCCTCGAACTGCGACTGGGCGAGGTAGATTCGCTGGCCGAGCATGGAGTGGACGTATCCCTGAACGGGTATAATTCTGGTGCTTTTCATTCGATTTATATCAGATCAGGTATAAAATCGTCGCCTCGACGGCGGCGGGTTGCATTCCGTTCCGCTTTCACGCTCAGGCATATCCCAAAAATCATCCTACCAACAAAAAGGGCCGCCTTTTCGGGCAGCCCTTTTGTCGTATCTGTCGTCCTCTTGCAGCTTACTGGTGCGCGGCGACGAGGGCGTTGTAGTTGGCGGCGACGGTTTTCTCCAGGTCGGCGTCGGTGTGCACGAAGCTGGTGAACATGGCCTCGAACTGCGATGGGGCGAGGTAGATGCCCTGGTCGAGCATCGAGTGGAAGTACTTGCCGTACTTGGCCGAGTCAGCCGTGATGGCGCTCTTGTAGTCCACAACTGGGGTCTCGGTGAAGAAGAGGCAGGCCATGGAGCCTACGCGGTTCTGCACGTAGTTCAGGCCGAGCTTGTCCATGTTGGCCTTGAAGCCCGCTTCGAGGAACGCGGCTTTTCTTTCGAGCTCCGGATAGGGATTCTCCTCGATGAGGATTTTCAGCGTTTCCAAGCCGGCGGTCAGGGCCAGCGGGTTGCCCGACAGGGTTCCTGCCTGATAGACCGCGCCGAGCGGAGCGACGTTCTGCATGATTTCGCGCTTGCCGCCGAATGCGCCGACAGGCAGGCCGCCGCCGATGATCTTGCCCATCGTGGTGAGGTCAGGGGTGACGCCGTACAGCTCCTGAGCGCCGCCGAGGGCCACGCGGAAGCCGCACATCACTTCGTCGAAGATCAGCACGATGCCTTCTGCATCGCAAAGATCGCGCAGGGCCTGAAGGAACTCTTTCTTTGCCGGTATGACGCCGGTGTTGCCAGCGACCGGTTCGATAATGATCGCAGCGATTTCGCCCTTGTTCTCGTTGACCAGCACCTTGACCGACTCGATGTCGTTGTAGGTGGCGTTCAGCGTGTCGTTGGCGGTGCCTTTGGTGACGCCGGGGCTGTCAGGAGCGCCGAGGGTGAGCACGCCGGAACCCGCCTTGATGAGGAAGCTGTCGCCGTGGCCGTGGTAGCAGCCTTCGAACTTGATGATTTTATCCTTGCCGGTGTAACCGCGGGCGAGGCGGACGGCGGACATGGTGGCTTCGGTGCCGCTGTTGACCATGCGCACCATTTCGAGCGAGGGCACGATCTTGCAGAGCAGCTCGGCGATCTCGATCTCGAGTTCGATCGGCGTGCCGAAGCTGGTGCCGATGTTGCGCAGGGTGTATTCGATGGCGGCGGTCAGGCGGGGGTGCATGCTGCCGAGAATGAACGGCCCCCACGATCCGACATAGTCCAGGTAGGTGTTGCCATCAACGTCGGTCATGTAAGCGCCGTTGCCGGTCGCCATATAGATAGGCGTGCCGCCGACGGATTTGAATGCGCGAACCGGGGAGTTGACGCCACCGGGGATGAACTTTTTGGCTTTTTCAAAAAGCTCGGCAGAACGGGTAAGTACAGGCATGTCGAATCGTTCGGTTTGAATTAGTCGAGGAGTAAAGTTTTGCTGAATAACTGGTCAAGATAGAAAATAGTCCCGAAGATTGAAAACCGCCATCCCGCTTGTTGCCGCGCTCACACCGAGATGAGCCGCGAGACGATGTCGAGGTGCTTGCGATGCGGCATCCGGTCGAGGTGACGGGCGCAGTACTCCTGCAAGAGGTTGCAGACGGCGGAGACTTCGTCCGGCGGCGCCTCGGGGCAGGGCGAGTTTCCGGTGGCGGCGAGGGCGCGGATGAAGTGGTAGCGGCTCGCCGGCACTCGCTGGATGGCGGCGTCGGGGTGCACGGCGCTGCCGGGCAGGGCGAAGCCTCCGGGATCGTGCACGAAAAGCAGTTCACCGAGCTTCATCTCCTCGATGCTGCTCGCGAGGTCGTTATCGCTGAAGACGCAGCGGTCGAGCAACGGAGCGAAGCCGAGCACGCTGACGAGGCGCAACAGGAACCAGGCGAGGATCGTCTGGAAATTGCGCTCCGAATGGCACAGCCTCCAGATGGCCGAATGAGCGATAGTGAAAAGCGGTACGTTTTTTTCTTCGTGAGTCGAAGCGTAACGCACCAGGTCGAGCACCCGGTAGAGCACGCTGAAGCGTTCGAGGTCGGGCGACTCGGCGAGCGGGCTGAGCACGAGGCTGGCGTCGCTCAGGAGCTGAATGTCGCGATTGCCATTCTTGTAGAGCACCGCATCGATGACGTTGCCCGGCGAAAAAAGCGGGCCGGTGCGGCTCTTCGCGCTTCGTCCGCCCTTGAGGATCACCGACACCTGCCCATACTCCCTGGTCAGCAGCAGGCAGATTTTGGACTGGTCGCGATACTTGATGTCGCGGAGCACAACCGCGCGCGTTTTTACGATCACCGGTGAAACTTTTTTTTGAGATTAAATATACTTATATACAGCGTCCAACATTATCGGGTTTTCGCGACCCGAATCTATCAAAAACACACCAGGAAACAGATTCTCAACGGAGGAATAGAATATGCCAACCTATCATTACCGCTGCAACAGCTGTGGATTTGAAGAAGAGGTTTTTCAGCGCATGACTGACAACGCTTTGACGACCTGCTCCAAGTGCGGTGAGGAGTCATACGAGCGTGTCATCAGCGCCGAAGGCGGCTTCGTGCTCAAAGGCTCCGGTTTCTACAGCACTGACTACTGCGGCAGCAAATCGTCGTCCAAAGGCTCGGAGTCCGGCGGCGGATGCTCCACAGGTGCCTGCCCCTTCGCCAAGTGATCACGCGGTGATCTCATAGAACAGAAAAAGCCTTCTCGCAAAACGGGAAGGCTTTTTTATGGCCATTTCCGGTAATTTTTTCGCAATCGAACATGCGTCCTTGACCGGTGATCCTGTA
The DNA here is from genome assembly GCA_964476855.1 of uncultured Chlorobiaceae bacterium. Classification (GTDB taxonomy): domain Bacteria; phylum Bacteroidota; class Chlorobiia; order Chlorobiales; family Chlorobiaceae; genus Chlorobaculum. The sequence goes on along the minus strand of CAYZCF010000034.1, from coordinate 5,620 downwards.
GGGGCGCTTCGCGACGCGCCCTTACGTAATGCCTTGGTGATTTGTATTTTTTATCGGCATCGGCGCACATCTGTCAGAGCTACTCGAAAACCGGCATTTCCTTGTCTCGCAACCGGAAGCCAGGCAGGTTGATCTCCGGATTGTTACGCATGTAGTTCGGGTACTCCTTGCCGAGCGGGGCACCAGTGACGAGTATCCGGTCGAGTTTGCCCTCGACGAAGAACATCCTGATCCTGTCGCCGGAGGTGAAGTTCACTCCCGATGGCTGATTCTTGTCGTCATAGATATGATACAGGCTTCGGGCTTTGCTGGTCGCGGTGACCTTTTTCAGGCGGGAGCGCTCGTCCATGTTTGCCGTCAGTTGTTTGCCGGAGAGCTGGTCATAGAGCGCCGGTGATTTCGAAAGGGTATCTCTGGCCGCAAGGAAGGCGTGGCCGAAGACCTGGATTTCATCCACCTTCTTTTTCCCGGCAATCTCTCTAATATGCACACGGATCGAGTCGCCACTGAGCTGGCGGCCTTGTTGCCATGCCACGGCATCGTCGAAAAGCCAGAGTTCGTTCCTGTTTCGGTCGAAGGTCGCCCGTGCCGATTTCACGGTCAGGCTGTCGCCGGTCACCCGTCCGCGAACGTTGCCCCACAGTTCGCCGGTTTCCCTGTCGGTATGGTAAACACCGCGATCTGAGCGCGTTTCGACGGTTTTATCCTTGATGATGATGTGCCCTTCGAGTTCGATACGCTCGCTGTCGGGCCAATCGGTCGCGCGGTCGCACTGCAAGATCGCTTCACCGTGCAGAAATTTGACGTTGCCGACCGCCGAGCGGTAAGGAATGGCCGTGCCGGTCGGGCCGGGTTTTTCACCGCCCTCTATCTGGTCGGCGTGTTCGAGGATTGTTTTCTTATTTTCCGCAGAGACCGTATTATCCGGCAGGGATGTCACTCCTACGGCGACAGGCAGCAGCATGCACCATGCGGCTATCGTGATCGATCGTCTTGTTGTCATGCGGCTGGTTTGGCTTGTCTCAGAGGTTTATCGTTCAGTTACTTAATGTAATAAAGCTTTCCGGTGTGAAAAAAATAGTCTTGATTGCCCAGGATCGTGCGGCATTTCTCCATGTCGCCTCGCTTGTCAGCGTCTTCCGTAAAAACGGCGTCTTCGAGCCGGTGCTCGTTCGCGTACTCGCGCCCGGCAACCGCGCTGAACACGACGCGCTTGCCGCTGCGTTCGGTTCGCCGGATGAACTGCGTATCATCGAGGCCGAGCCGGGTACGCCGGTCGGCGAAACCGCGTCGCTCATGCTCGCCTTCGAGCGGCTGTTCAGTGAGCTCAAACCCGCCTTCGCTGTGCCCGGCGGCCACGGCAGTGCCAGTCTCGCCGGTGCGCTTGCCGCCGCGAAAATGGGCATTCCGGTGGCGAGCCTCGACGCCGGCCTGCGCAGCTACGACCGCGCCGAAGCGGCGGAGATCAATCGCCTCGTCATCGACTCGATCGCCGCGCTCCACTTCGTCAGCGAGCACAGCGGCATCTACAACCTCATGAACGAGGGCTTTGCCGACGAGCGCATCATCTTCGTCGGCAACACCGCCATCGACAGCCTCGTGACGCTGATGGCGCAGGCCAACGAATCCGGCGTGCTCGAATCGCTCTCGCTCACCCCGAAAAAGTTCGTCACCGTGCTGATCGAGCCGAAAAGCTCCGGCAATCGCGACCTCTTCTGCAAGGTACTCGAATCGCTCGCCGCCACCTCGACCGTGCTGCTTCCGGGAAGCTCGATCTCTGATGAGCTACCGGGCGACATGCAAGGTCTCCGGATGATCGACATGCCGGGCTACATCGACCTCTTGCGCCTGCTCAAGGAGTCGGCATTCGTGCTCACCGACAGCGCCGAGTTCGAGGCGGAGCTGACCGTGATGAACGTGCCCTGCATCACCGTGCGTCCCACCACCGCCCGCCCTTCGACCGTCGAAATCGGCACCAACGTGCTGGTCGCCCCCGACGAGCAGGAGATTCTCGAACGCGCCTCGGTCATCCTCTCCGGCAAACCGTCGGAAAAGACGCTCATTCCCGAAAAATGGGACGGCGCAGCAGCAAAGCGCGTAGCCGAAGTGCTCGAACGGGGGGCGTGAGAAGTCACAATTGCTTGTAGCTTGCCGTTCCGTAGTTTAAGGATCGGCAAGCATTTCGAGCAGCTTCTTTTTCTGTCAGAAAATATTACAAGAGTATTTATCGTGATTTCGGATTATCCTGGAAATATCTCTTTACCTGAAGGCTCTGGAATATTCTGTAGTTGTAAGAAAAAATCAGAAATCGTGTTCTCGCAATCCGGTTAATAATTACTTTCTTATTTAAAAGAGTACTTATTCCTTGAAATTTATTCTTGGGAGACAGTGCAAAATGACCCAATCGGATGCAGGTTTCAATCGGATCATCTTTGTGGATGATGATCCGTCTTTTCTATCCGTTATACTAAAGTACCTTCAAAAAAGCGGTTATCCAGTTACCTCAGTTAGCTCCGCCATTGATTTTTACAGGGAACTCGACAAGCAGCCGTACGCCCTTGCCATTATCGATGTCGGTTTGCCCGATCAATGTGGCTTGGTACTTACAAAGTATGTTCGTGAAAATTCATCGACTCGAATCCTTCTGCTGTCCGGCGACACATCGCCTGAAACCAGGATAGAAGGTTATGAGGCTGGCGCTGATCAGTTTCTGACGAAACCTGTCAACTTTCGATTGCTGGATGCGGCGGTTGCCAACCTGATTGAGAGGGCCGCCAGACAAACTGACGGTTTGTCTGAAGTGCTCATAAGCAAAGTGGAAGAAAAGAGCTGTTCGCATACCTGGAGGCTGCTTACTGAAGGCTGGGCGCTTGTTACTCCCGCTGGGGAAAAGCTGCATCTTACAGGAAAGGAATATGTTTTTATTCACAAACTGGTCGAAACGCCGAGTGTACCGGTATCCCGGACTATTCTGCTAAAAGAACTCGGCTATTCCCACGACGAGCACGGCAACCGTTCGCTCGAATCGCTGATCTATCGCCTCCGAAAAAAAATCTCGCCAAATCTTGAAACGCCTGTAAAGACGGTTAATGGCACTGGTTATATCTTTACCGCAAAAATCGAAATCGAAAACTGATGTTTTCTGATTGTTATTTCTTGTTGGGAAGTATGAGTAAACGTTGATTTGGTATGCAAAATATTTTCTTCATATTGAAGTGATCAGGTGTTTCATGTTCTTTGTGTTGATGATTTGATTGATGAGTTATGTTTAACCATTCTTAACATTGAGAAGGAGGGTGAAGTAATGTCAAAAACAATAAATATTGATGTCGTATTTGATACGGTAACTATTGAAAGTAAATACGGCTCTGGTGGTAGCTCTGATAAGCCAATAGGTATTGCGCATAGTGATGCCTATATGATTGCACAACAAGTGCTTGTAGAGAGCGGGCAGGCAACTGCAGATCTTGTGATTAAGGCTCTTGTAAATGATACGATTCGTTGGCGCTCAGAGTCCCTGAGTGGGAATACGGATCAATCGGCGATTATTTATAAGATTGCAAAATTTTCAGGGGATCAAGTTACCTCTGATGTACAAATGCGAGTTTCTTATCCTCCTACTCCGATCCCTAATTCCAGCAATCCGACTTCATATACGTCTGTTGATACGCAAGCGGATATTTTTATGAGTTGCGAGGTGCTGAGAAAAGGTAAAGAAGGTTACATGATTTACTTCTATCTCGTTAATAAAGATGAGGTTACAGGGGTGTTGAAAACTTATGGATATTATTACTGGGATCCGACTATTAAAGTTATTGGATAATTGATTTGCTTAACTGATATAATCGACCATTCCTCAGAAAAATGGGGAATGGTTGATTGATATTTTAGACTTAATTTTTTGAAAAAGAAGATTGTGTGTCGTGTGGAGAAGAAACTCTTTTAATGCTTGGTGGCATAGTTCTGAGTATCTCCTTTTAGAAAACAGTTTGTTAACCTATAGGTAATGATAATTGATGTGAAGGTCGTGCTGGAGTCGGTTGTTTTTTGGCAAAAGCATCAAAATCTTAGTCTTCGCTTGGACAAACCGACAGCAATTGGAGCTGATGAAGTTATTTTTGTGGTCACTCCGAGAAAAAGTGTGGTGCATAATGGGGCGCATCATTTAGAAATTTATTCCCAAAAAGATGATGTGCTGCGTTGGCATTTTAGTTTGATGGCAAGTGATAGATATTATGCTATTCTTTATGATATTATTGATAAGCCATCATCGGTTAATCTGATGACGGATTTGCAGGTGATCATTGATCGTAAGTCTCGTCCACTGCCAAATCCGGATAATCCTACAGAATACATTTCATTTGAATATATAGATGTTTATTTGCAGTCAAGAATAAGAGAATTCGGGAAGAGGAATTATACTTTGTTGTATTATATTCTTGAGCGAGATGCTATTAGTGGGGCTTTTAGTACAAAGGGATATTTTTTCTGTGATTTTAAGCTTAAAATTCTTCCGCGAATGAAAGACTTGTAGTTGTTTGTATCTGAGTTTGGCGAGATTGCTTGTGGAAAAAGATTTGGGAAGTAAGGTGATGGCGCTTTTTTTGATTTGTTGCTATATAGTATTGTGATTGCTTAGAATTCTGTTTTTTTTATTTAATAGATTACATGCTGATAGAAAGTGCTATAAGATATGGAATAGCATTTGATTATGCTGGTTCTATTGGTAACAGAGTTGGTTTGGTGCTAATGCTGATGCGAGGTTATGGGTATAGATATTTCGAAGCCAAAAGGTATTGTTTTTTTTGCTTATGATATCACAAACAAGTTAGAAGACTTTTTGACATAAAGCAGTAATTGCAACCTGCGCTCCCATTCCCAAACGCCGCCAGCACCACAAACTCAATCCCGCCCCGCACCGCTTTTGCAGCGGCGTGGTAGTGTCCGCTCAGCACGGCGCGGACATTCGGATAGCGCAACAAAATAGCGACGACCTCTTCGTGGTTCCACAGCAGGCCGTGCTTTTCGTCGGTGGTCTCTTCGAGCAGCGGTAAATGGCTGAGGATGATAACCGGCTCTTCGTTGTTCAGCGCGAGGTCGAGTTCCGTCACGAGCCATTCGAGCTGGCGGGCGCCGATGGCTCCGCAGTAGAAGGGGGCTTTGACGACGTCTCGGTAGTATTCCAAAAGGTGCCGGTCGGCTTCGGTCTGCGGTTCGTTGATGGCGGAGACGTCCATGCCGTCGAGCGCGATGAAGCGAATGCCGTGCTGGGCGAAGGTGTGGTAGAGGCTGTCGAGGCCCATGATGGCTTTGTATCGCTCCGGTGGCACGGCGAGGCAGTGGTTGCCTGCGACGTGGTACACTTTGCCGGGGAAGCGGGCGAGCATGTCGCGCACGGCGATAAGGTCGGCCTCGGCTTCGGGGCCTTCGCGGCTGATGAGGTCGCCGAGCTGGATGACGAATTCCGCGCCCTCGCGCGTCCACCGTTCGATACACCGTTCGAGACCGGCTTTCGTCTCGTTGCCGGTCTCGCTTTCGGGGTTGTAGTGAATGTCGGTGACGATGCCGAATTTGAGGGGATGTTCTCCGCTCGTGCTCATGGCATTATTCGTCGCCGAAT
>CAYZCF010000033.1:0-19285 GCA_964476855.1 uncultured Chlorobiaceae bacterium | reverse complement strand
GAAGTGAAGGTGACGTGATAGCGGAAGTTCTGTAACCGGGGAGCGCCGTCCCGAAAGCTTTCGGGACGGCGCTCCCAGGCAACATCTTTTTTTGACAACAGTTGCGACGCTTTGTCGCCGGAGTATCAATGTCTGAAACTATCGCAACAGCCGTTCCGGGCGCTCAAGCAACGGAGCACCATTACGAAACCGGGATCAGGAAGTGGATCATCACCATCACGGTCATTGTGGCCGCGATGCTCGAACTGATCGACACGACGATCGTCAACGTCGCCATCAACCACATCAGCGGCAACCTCGGCGCGAGCATCGAGGATGTTTCGTGGGTGGTGACGAGTTACGCCATCGCTAACGTTATCGTCATCCCGCTGTCGGGATTTCTCGGCAACCTTTTCGGGCGACGCAACTATTTCATCGGCTCGATCCTGCTCTTCACCGCTGCCTCGCTGCTCTGCGGTATGGCCACGAACATCTGGACGCTGGTGCTCTTCCGCTTCATCCAGGGCATCGGCGGCGGCGCGCTCCTGCCAACCTCGCAGGCGATCCTGTACGAAACCTTCAAGCCCGAAGAGCGCGGCGCGGCCACCGGCATCTTTTCGATGGGCCTCGTGCTCGGCCCGACCATCGGCCCGCTGCTCGGCGGCTGGCTGGTGGACTACTTCTCCTGGGAGTGGTGCTTTTTCGTGAACATTCCGGTCGGCCTGCTCGCCGCGTGGGCTGCGCTCACCTACGTCAAAGAGCCGAGGGTGACGCATACGGTCGAAAAGATCGACTGGGCAGGCATCGGCCTGCTCTCGGTCGGCATCGGCTCGCTCCAGTTCATTCTCGAACGCGGCGAGTCGAAAGACTGGTTTGAGACACCCTACATCACCTGGTTCACGATCATCGCCGTCGTTTCGCTCGTCGCTTTCGTGTGGCACGAGCTGCACACGGAGCATCCGGCGGTCGATCTCTCCGTGCTGGGCCGGAGCAAGAACCTGGCCATCGCCGCCGTGCTGACCTTCATCGTCGGTTACGGGCTGTACGGTTCGCTCTTCGTCTTTCCGGTCTTCGTGCAGCGCCTGCTCGGTTTCACGGCACTCCTGACCGGCCTCGTGCTCTTTCCCAGCGCCATGCTCACGGGCGTCATTTCGATGCCGCTCGGCATCGCCCTGCAGAAAGGTGCCTCGCCGAAAGCCCTGATGGCGGTGGGCATGATCGCCTTCTTCTGGTTCTGCTGGGAACTCGGTATGCAGACCATGCAGTCCGGCGCGACGAACTTTTTCTGGATCCTGATGCTCAGGGGCCTCGCCCTCGGCTTCATCTTCATCCCCGTGACCATGCTCGCCGTCACCGGCCTGCACGGCAGGGACATCGGCCAGGCGACCGGCCTGAACAACATGGTGCGCCAGCTCGGCGGCTCGTTCGGCATCGCCATCACCAACACCTACGTCACCCAGCGCGTCGCCGCCCACCGGAGCGAGATACTCACCCATATCACGCCCTACAACCCGGCTGCCGTATCGAGAATTGGCGGCCTCGAACAGGCCTTCGGCTCAGCGGGAGCTGCCCCGGTCGACGCGCACCAGATGGCGATGAAAGCGATGGAATACACCGTGACGACCCAGAGCTACCACTTGGCCTACATGGACGCCTTCAAACTGATCGCTATAGTATTCGCCGTCTGCCTGCCGCTCCTGCTCTTCATCCGGGTGGACAAGAAGGAGAAGACGGATATTTCTTCGGTACATTGAATCCTCCAACAATCCAAATTGCTATCGAAATCCTCCATCGGCACGTCGATTTCGATAGCGATCTGGATTTCGAGGAATTCGAGTTTATGCTGATGTGCCTGCCGGAAGGCTGCTGACTCGCGGAAAGTTGCTTGTATTCGATGATACAATTTGAACTCCACGGCTTCATGAACGCCTGCGCTTAGGGTTTGAGATGCGCTGCGTTTGGCGGCATAGTGGGGGATGTGCTGGGGATTTTGCATCTTCTGGAAAAAGACGGCACATCAGATGAATGCTTTGCTCACCATACTTACCGGCATTCGGTTTGACAATCCCTGGTGGCTGCTCTTGCTGCCAATGGCGGTCGGCGGGTCGATCACGTACCGGATGTTCTGGCGCAATAACCGGCCGGGCGTGCTGTTTCCGTCGGTATCGGCGCTGCGAAGCGCCGGGTTTGCCGCGCTTTCGCTCTTCTCGAAATTCCCTGAATGGCTGCACTGGCTGGTGCTTGTCCTTATCGTGCTGGCGCTCTCCGGACCCAAGGCACCGTTCCCGCCCTCCTCGCGCGACACGGTCGGTATCGACATCATGATCGCCCTCGATGTTTCGGAATCGATGAGTACGCCCGATTTCAGCGGCAAAAGCCGCTTCGAGGGGGCGCGAGACGCGGCTATGCGCTTCATCGACAACCGGCCAGCCGACCGCATCGGGCTGGTGGTCTTCAGCGGCGGAAGCTTTACTCGCTGCCCGCTGACCATCGATCACGACGTGCTCGAACGGCTGGCCGAAACGCTCAAACCGGGCTTTTTCGACAAACCGGGCACGGCGATCGGCACGGCAATTCTGACGGCGACCAACCGCCTCAAGGCCGCTCCGTCAAAGGAAAAAGCACTCGTGCTGATCACCGATGGAGAAAACAACGCCGGAGAGGTTTCGCCGGAAACGGCAGCGAGGCTCGCGGCCAACCATGGCGTCAGAATCTACACGGTATTCGCGGGCAAAGAGGCCCGTGCGTTCGAGAATGTCAAGAACACGGATTCCAGCCGCAAAGGGCGCAACGAGCTCGAAGCGGTGGCCCGCATCAGCGGCGGACGCATGTTCAGCGCCGGTGACCTTTTCGGCTTGATGAAGAGCTTCCGCGACATCGACCGTCTCGAAAAATCACGCCTGAAAGGCAGGATGCCGGGCCGAACCATGGAACTCTATCCGTGGCTGCTCATGTCGGCGGTGCTCCTGCTGTTTGCCGAACAGGCGCTATCGGCAACCCGTTTCATCAGGATCCCATAACCATGTGCTTCGCAAGGCCCGGCTATCTCATCCTTTTGTGGGTGCTCGTTCCACTCTCGGCTCTGGTGTTCTACGGAGTCCGGCGAAAAATTTCGCTCTGGAAAAAGATCGACGCCACCGACGGAAGTTCCGGAATCCTGCCCGCCATGAGCTTCAGGAAACTCGTGCTGCGCCGCTTTATGCTGCTCCTCTCCGCCGCGCTGATGATCGTGTCCATGGCTGGCCCGCAACTCTGCCGCGGCCAGAAACCGGTGCGCCAGAAGGGAATCGATGTGGTTTTCATGCTCGACATCTCCAACTCCATGCTTGCGAGGGATACCGCACCCGACCGGCTGACGCGCGCGAAGTCGGAGCTGCTCCAGATCAGTCGAAGCCTCGGCGAGGGGCGAAAGGCGCTGCTGCTGTTTGCGGGAACGCCCGTCGTGCAGTGCCCGCTGACGAGCGACGACGAGGATTTCGAAATCCTGCTCGATATGGCGACCCCCGACCTGATCACGACGCAGGGCACCGATTACCGCCGCGCGTTCGACTCGGCGCTACGGCTCGCCGATTCTGGCGAGCGGGCGTCGGGCAACGAAACGGTGCTGGTGCTTTGCAGCGATGGAGAGGATCACGGGTACGATCTTGGCGATATTGCCGCGACGATGAAGAAGCGGGGGGTGTATCTCCATGTGATCGGCGTGGGCGGTGTGCAACCGGTGCAGATACCCATGCCGGGCGGCCCGAAGCGCGATGCCCGGGGCAGAGTCGTACTGACCTCGTTCCGGCCCGATCTGCTCGCCGGTCTCATCAAGACAGTGGAGGGTAAGTTCTACTACAGTCGGCCAGAGGCGCCGGTGAACGACCAGGTCGCCGCCAACATTGCCGCCGAGGCAGCCTCCGCCCGCTGGATCATGGCACCGGGCCAGCGGGTGCCGTTGCACGGAGAGACGATCTTTGTCGCGCTGCTCTTTTTCGTGTCAGGATCTATGATGACCGATGTCCGGCGTCCATCCAGACAAAACGCCTGAACTGTTACGGAGGGTAGAGCGGGCGCTGGCATCTTGCCCTAAGATTGTTAAATTCCGTAAAAGCAGAGCTGTAGCGGCTCGTTTCACACTTTTCATTTCACCAGAAGACAACGCAGCGATATGGAGCAGCAAGCATCGGGACAGAGAATTCTCGATCCCATCGAACGCGCCAAACTTGGCGTGAAGGTATTCAATCTGCCCTACAGCCAGGCCGAAGTGCTCATAGACGAGTACGTGAGCGGCAAGAATTATGACCAGGCAAGCGTCGATTATTTCAAGGATCAGGTAGCGACCCAGATACACATCCGCGAGAAGGGCGCCGAACTTCTGGTTACCGGCGGTGAAATCGTCAAGCTCATCACACGTTCCTTCATGCAGAACCTGCCGAAGAATATGGATCGCAGTTGATCGAAACGGCCTTTTTCTTGTTTGTTGACTCACGGAAATGACGGAGTGGTTTTCGATACATCCCGGGTGTAACAGTGTGACTTTTTTGCGTTTTTATTGGTTATAAAGATGATAACGCACGGCGGAAAAAGCGATTGAACTTACCGCCTACATGAAGAACGAACCAGAAACAGCAAGAAACGATCAACCATGCATTTCGATCCGAACAAATTTACCGTCAAGGCGCAGGAGGCCCTCCAGGCAGCCTCGATGCTGGCCAGCAGCAAACAGAACCAGCAGATTGAACCAGAGCACCTGTTGAGCGTCATGCTTGGAGACAACGATAATATTGCCTGCCAGATGGCACGCAAGCTTGAAGCGCCCGTCGATACGCTGCTCAGCGTTTTAGATCGGGAAATAGACCGTATTCCCAAAGTGACCGGAGCTTCAGCAACAGGCCAGTATATCTCCGGCGACCTTGGCAAGGTGTTCGACACAGCGCTTAAGGAGGCCGAGCAGCTCAAGGACGAGTACATCAGCTCCGAGCATCTGTTCATCGCCTTGAGCGAGGCGGGCGTCAAGGTCTCGAAGCTCCTGAAGGATGCGGGCATCGATCGCAACGCCATTCTGAAAGTGCTGGCCTTGTTCAGGGGCTCGCAGCGCGTCACCAGCCAGACCGCCGAAGAAAGCTACCAGTCGCTCAAGAAATATTCGCGTAACCTGAACGACCTGGTGCGCAAGGGCAAGCTCGATCCGGTGATTGGCCGTGACGAAGAAATCCGCCGCGTGCTCCAGATTTTGAGCCGTCGCACCAAGAACAATCCGGTGCTCATCGGCGAGCCGGGCGTCGGCAAGACCGCCATAGTCGAAGGGATCGCGCAAAGGATCGTTGGTGGCGACGTGCCGGAAAACCTCAAGTCGAAGCAGGTAGCCGCGCTCGACATCGCAGCCCTGGTGGCCGGAACCAAGTTTCGGGGCGAGTTCGAGGAGCGCCTGAAAGCACTCGTCAAGGAGGTGCAGGCCGCTGAAGGGGAGGTGATTCTCTTCATCGACGAGTTGCATCTTCTCGTTGGAGCCGGTTCCGCCGAAGGATCGATGGACGCAGCCAACATCCTTAAGCCTGCGCTGGCCAGAGGCGAACTGCGCTGCATCGGTGCGACCACGCTCGACGAGTACCGCAAGCATATCGAAAAGGACGCGGCTCTCGAAAGGCGCTTCCAGACGGTGGTGGTCGATCAGCCGAGCGTGGAGGATACAGTGTCAATTCTGCGCGGACTGAAGGAGAAGTACGAAATCCACCATGGCGTGCGCATCAAGGACGCAGCACTCGTGGCCGCCGCCGAGCTGTCGAACCGTTACATCGCCGACCGCTTCCTGCCGGACAAGGCCATCGACCTCATCGACGAAGCCTCTTCACGACTGCGGCTGGAGATCGACAGCGAACCCGAAGAGCTGGACCGCATCAACCGCGAACTTCGACGTCTCGAAATCGAACGCGAGGCACTCAAGCGCGAACTCGAAGCGAGTGGTGGCGTCTGAAGATCCCTGATCGACGCAAAACAGTGCGAGCGAGGCGGCTTGCCAGGATTTCCAACTGCCTCGCTCCCTCGAAGCATGTTCGGCATTCACCCACATCCTGCTGCAGCGAAACAAGTTAAGGGTAAAATCGTATTTTACGACCATCGCAAAAATCTCTTGTACACTCTTTTGATCGTGGACAGGAGTTAATATTCCCTGCGGAGAACCTTTGGATCGAGCGAATCCTGTCCTGTGTGCTGCCAGGCATGAGGAGATATTCAGAATGCGCTGATGAGCTTGCCATTCTGCGCATTGACCTCTTTAATCATTTTTTACTATTATGAGGTTTTTGTCCGCCGGAACACAAAGAGCTGCTGACCGAATTGCCAGGACCTCCAGTGCTGTCAAATAATATGGAAATGGATGACTGTCTACGCTCGTTTTTTGAGGTGAACATAATAGTGTAAAAAAACCAAAATATCTTTATGCAATACAATCACGTACTAATCGATAGAGACATTCGTTCCGGATGCTTTGCGTAAAAAGGCCAATTACCCCGTTGCCTTCATCGCAATCGTGCTACGTTCAGAGCAAGCTCATCAGCACGGATTTTCATTTGTCTTTTTTCGATGTTTCACGTGAAACAACTCTTTTTCATGTACGATGTCATAGTTGTCGGCGCTGGCCATGCGGGCTGTGAAGCGGCGCTGACCGTCGCGCGAAGCGGGCTTCATTGCCTTCTCGTCACCTCCGATTTGTCGGCTGTCGCTCGCATGTCCTGCAATCCTGCGATTGGCGGGGTCGCAAAAGGTCAGATGACCCGCGAGATCGATGCGCTCGGAGGAGAAATGGGCAAAGCCATCGATGCCACGGGCATCCAGTTCCGCCTGCTCAATCGCAGCAAGGGCGCGGCCATGCACTCGCCTCGTGCCCAGGCCGACAAGACGCTCTACAGCCTCTACATGAGGAGGGTGATCGAACATGAAAAAAACATCGATATTCTGCAGGATACGGTTATCGGTGTATCAGCCTCATCTGGCAGGTTCAGCTCCGTCACCGTGCGATCCGGACGCGCGATCAACGCCAAAATGGCCATTCTCGCTTGCGGAACCTTTCTGAACGGTCTTATTCATGTCGGAATGGATCACTTCCCTGGCGGTCGCAGTGCAGCGGAGCCGCCTGTCGAGGGATTGACCGAATCGCTCGCCTCGCTCGGCTTTTCTTTCGGCAGGCTCAAGACCGGCACGCCGCCACGAATCGATTCGCGAAGTGTCGATTACAACATCGTTACCGAACAACCCGGCGATGCCGATCCTGTACCATTTTCCTTTTCTTCGAACAGCGTTGCAGACAGAAATCTCGTCAGCTGCTATCTTACCAAAACAACAGAAACAACTCACGAGATACTTCGCTCTGGCTTCGACCGCTCTCCTCTCTTTACCGGCAAGGTGCAGGGGATCGGGCCACGCTATTGTCCATCGATTGAGGACAAAATCTTTCGCTTCCCGGAAAAAACAAGTCAGCATATTTTTCTCGACCCTGAAGGTGTCGATACCATCGAGATGTATGTCAATGGATTTTCGACCTCTCTGCCTGAAGATATTCAGTTGGCCGGACTTCGCTCCATCCCGGGCCTTGAAGAGGCCAGGATGATCCGCCCTGGTTATGCCATCGAGTATGACTTTTTCCATCCCTGGCAGATCAGATCGACGATGGAAACAAGAGCCGTCGAAAACCTCTTTTTTGCCGGTCAGATCAACGGCACCTCCGGTTATGAAGAGGCCGCCGCGCAGGGTCTCATGGCGGGAATCAACGCGGTTCGCAAGATTCTCGGAAAAGATTCCCTTATTCTCGGACGAGATCAGGCCTATATCGGCGTGCTCGTCGATGACCTGATCACCAAGGAGACGAGGGAGCCGTATCGCATGTTTACCTCCTCGGCCGAGCATAGGCTCATCCTTCGGCACGACAATGCCGATTTGCGACTGAGAACGTTCGGTTACGATTGCGGTCTTATTTCATCCGGTGAACTCGCACGAACCGAATCGATTGCCGAACAGATTCAGCGCTGTCTCGATCTGCTGAAGAAAACCAGAGTATCTCCTTTTGAGATCAACGCTCTGCTCAAAAACAAAGGGTTACAGGAGATCGACACCCCTACAAGCGCGTTGAGCTTGATCAAGCGTCCAGGCATCGAGCTTCGGGATATTCTGCATCACTCCACCACCTTGCGTTCCGTAGCGGGAGAGTTGTGCAATGGCCCTCGTGTTGCCGAGCAGGTGCAGATCGAAATCAAGTATGAGGGCTATATCAAACGAGAGCGACTCGTCGCCGATAGAATAGCTCGTCTCGACTCCTTGCATATTCCTGACACTTTTGATTACGAGTCACTGAACTCCCTGTCAAGCGAAGGAAAAGAAAAGCTCATGAAGCACCGCCCATCGACCATCGGACAGGCTTCGAGAATTCTTGGCATCTCACCGTCCGACGTCTCTATCCTCATGATCAGGCTTGGCCGGTAATTCTGTTTCACGTGAAACATTTTTTCAATCTTGCTCTCTGGCTCCATGAATAACCTTGTCGATATATCCATCGGTAATGAACTGCTTTTTGGCAAGGACCCCGAAAAGAACATTGTCGGTGCATATCAGCTCAATGACGCGCAAATTCGCCTTTTTATAAGAACCCCTGATGGCGTTTCCCGACGTGACGAGCCATTCTTCCCTTTTTTCTTTCTTTCCGACAACGAGCTTCTTGACGGCTTCACTCCGTTCGACAAGGAAAAATTCTGGCTGATTCCGCTTGAAGGCTTGAACTACTACCGTTATCTCGCAATTTTCAGGAGCTGGAAAAATTATCGTGCGGCGCTCGATTTTGTCAACTCCAGTATTCCGGACTCTTCCGCTGGCGGCGAGTCGCTGAATGGCTCTGGCTTCAACAGCCACCTGACCTACAGCAGGGGTGACGCCATCACGCAGTTTCTCATGCAGACCGGCAAGACGCTCTTCAAAGGGATGCTTTTCGACGACCTGTACCGTTTGCAGCTCGATATCGAAACCTACTTTCGCCCTGAAAGAAATGATGGTAACAGAAAGGGAATTGGCGAGGACCCGGTCATCATCGTCTCACTCAGCGACAACCGCTCCTGGGAGCATGTCATTCATTCTAAAGGCAGAAGCGAAAAAGCGCTACTCGAAGAGCTGGTCTCTATCATTCGCCAGAAAGACCCCGATGTGATCGAGGGACACAATATTTTCGGCTTTGATTTGCCCTATCTGCAGCGCCGTTGCGAACTTAACGGAGTGCGTTTCGCCATTGGACGCGATGGTCAGATGCCGCGCTCCTATCCGTCATCGATCCGTTTCGCGGAACGCACCGCTGATTTCCAGTTTTTCGACATTCCGGGAAGGCACGTCATCGACACCTACTTCCTCGTCCAGAACTACGACACCTCCAAACGTGTGCTTCCAAGTTACGGACTGAAGGCCGTGGCCAAATTTTTCGGCTTCGCCTCGCCGAACAGAACCTACGTCAGCTACAAGGATATTGCATTCACATGGGACAACAATCCAGAAATCCTGCTGGCCTACGCGCTCGACGATGTCCGTGAAACCCGTGAAATCGCCGCCCTGCTCTCGGGCACCAATTTCAGCATGACGAGCATGGTGCCCTACACCTATGCCAACACGTCGAGGCTTGGTCCGGCAGCCAAGATCGAAGCGATCATGATTCGCGAATACCTCCGCCGGAAAGTCTCCATCCCGAGGCCATCGATCGGCCAGCAGCATACTGGTGGCTTTACCGAGGTTTTCGTCAAGGGCATTCTCGGGCCTGTCGTCTATGCTGACGTCGAATCGCTCTATCCCTCAATCATGCTCTCTTTCGGAGTCTGCCCGAAAACCGATACGCTCAAGGCATTTCCGACCATACTCAAGGATCTCAGGGATTTGCGCTTCGCTGCCAAGAAACGTGCGCATGAGGAGAGCGCCGCTGGCAATCGATCGGTCGCCTACAACTTCGATGCCATGCAATCGTCGTTCAAGATCATCATCAACGCCATGTACGGCTACCTTGGCTTCAGCAGCGGCATTTTCAACGATTTCGAGGAGGCTGACCGCGTTACCACCAAAGGCCAGGAGATCGCCCGTTCGATGATTAGGGAGTTCGAGTCTCGTGGCGCGCAGGTCATCGAGGTCGATACCGACGGCATCTTCCTTGTGCCCCCGCCCCATGTGGTTTCTGAAAATGATGAGCGGCGTCTTGTCGAGGAGGTTTCATCCACCATGCCCTCTGGCATCAGAATCGCTTTCGACGGACGGTTCAGGAAAATGATCTCCTACATGAAAAAGAACTACGTTCTTCTCGATTACCAAGACAAACTGAAACTGAAAGGATCGGCCTTCGTGAGCCGGAGCGGCGAAAAGTTCGGACGTGATTTCATCAGGGAAGGATTCATTCTCCTGCTCAGGGATGACATCCAGGGACTCCATGACCTGTACATCCGTTATCGTGACAATCTATTGAACCATCATTTCGATATTACCGATTTTTCGAGAACCGAGTCGATGAAAACACCGCTCGATCTGTATGCAGCCGATGTTCGATCTGGAAAGCGTTCCAAATCAATCACTTACGAAATCGCTCTTCGCCAGGGTCTGGAGATTTCAAAAGGAGATCGCATGACCTATTACATCTCCGGTTCCGGCAATCCTGCGACCTTCGTGGATAAAGGGCGTCTTGCTGAAGAGTGGAAAAAGGAACAACCAGATGAAAACACAAGTTTTTATCTGAAACGCCTCGATGAATTCGCGCAGAAGTTTCTTCCGTTTTTCAAGCCTCAGGATTTCAGTACGATCTTCTCCGCTGACACTCTTTTCGCCTTTTCGCCTGATGGCATAGAGATTGTTCGCGAAATTCGTCAACTTGAGGCAGAAGATATCTATAGGGATGAAACTCCATTTTGATTCCTGAATTTTTGAACTCTTTATCCCTTTCTATAATTATATAATCATACATTTCACAATCTAATCCTTAAAATATCATGTCAGATACCAGAATACTGCCGATTACCGACGATGTCTCCTGGATTGGCGTGCTCGATCCGGGCCTTATCACCTTCGATATCGTCATGGAAACCAAGTACGGCACCACGTACAATTCGTATTTCATCAATGCCGAAAAAAAAACGGTCGTTGAAACCACCAAGGTGAAATTCTGGCCTACCTACCTCGAAAAAATCAAGCAGGTGGTCAATCCCGAAGAGATCGAATACATCATAGTCGATCACACCGAGCCCGACCACTCCGGCAACGTGCACAACCTGCTCTCCGTTGCGCCTAACGCCACCGTTGTTGGCAGTGGCAATGCGATCAAGTTCCTTCGCGACCAGACAGGTCACGACTTCAAGCATCTCGTCGTCAAGAACGGCGACAAGCTCGATCTCGGCAACAAGACGATTCATTTCATCGGCGCTCCCAATCTTCACTGGCCCGACACGATCTACTCTTGGCTGGAAGAAGATCGCGTGCTCTTCACCTGCGACTCTTTCGGTTGCCACTACTGCAACGATGCGATGTATGACGACCTTTGCGGTGATTTCGATGACGCATTCAAATACTATTTTGACGCAATCCTGAGACCGTTCAGCAAGTACATGCTTCAGGCGATCGAAAAGATCCGCCCGCTCGACATTCATACGATTTGCCCTGGCCATGGCCCGATTCTGAGATCTGACTGGAAAAAGTATGTCGATCTTTCCCAGCGTTATTCTCAGGCGGCTATTGCGATGCCGAACGAAAAAAGCATTCTCATCGCTTACGTTTCGGCATACGAAAACACCTCGGTGCTTGCGCAAAAGATCGCAGAAGGTTTGAAATCTGCCTGCGATTTCAATGTCGATGTGTGTGATATCGAGAACATGCCCGCTGAGAAACTCGAAGAAAAGATCGCTCACTCGATGGGAATCATTATTGGCTCTCCAACCATCAACCAGAACATCGTTCATCAGATTTACAGTATATTCGCTGTACTTAATCCATTACGCGATCGTGGCAAACTTGCCGCCGCATTCGGTTCCTATGGATGGAGTGGGGAAGGAGTGAAAATCATCGAGAGCAATCTCGCTAATCTCAAGCTCAAGGTGTTTGAAAAAAATCTGATGATCAAGTTCCAGCCTCATGAGCCAGAGTTCGAACAGTGCCGTGAGTTTGGAAAAGCATTTGCGGAAAGAACAATCGAGATGTACAATCTTACGTGTAGTATTTGATCAAGTTATTTTTTCAATAGCTTGTAATCCTATTGGAACGCTGTTTTTTCGACAGCGTTCCTTGGTTATTTAAAGATGATTGTTCTGATCATCTGATAGCCAATTGCCTTGTTAAGTCGTGCCACAATATCTCTTTTCCGGAAATTGAGTTCCATCCGCCATGAAGGATTTCTTACCTTCACGTACAATTCTCCCTCCGTCATCTTTTCAACCGTGGTCATTCGGGCTATGGCGTCTCCGACAACGCTATCCCATAACCGAAGGGTCTTGTACTCTTCGTATGCCTCGGTCATGCCTATTTTTCTGCAAACATCCGACATGAGTGAACCAAGCACTCTAGGTGATTTTTTTTTTGTCATTGCTCTTTGCCTGACATGTACCTGTAATCATCGATTGAAAAAGCAGTAATCCCGTTTCCCCCCTTTTTTTCAGTCGATGTAATGATAACCTGACCCTTCGAAGAGAGAGTTTCAAGCATAACGGCTGATACCTTCGAGTCCAGCTCACTGAACAAATCATCAAGCAGTGTAATCGGCATTTCTTCTGCATGGTTGTGCAGATAGGCGTGCATGGTCATTTTCATAGCCACAAGAAATGCTCTTTGCTGACCTTGCGATGCATATCTCCGTATTTCCCGACCGTTGAAGTTCACTTGCAGATCATCCCTGTGTGGACCTGCAAGTGTTTGCCGTCTCAACAATTCCTGCTTTTTGATGGCACTGTACTTCCTGCTGAAATGCGCATACATCTCCTCTTTTGAAAGCTTCCTTTCTCCGTCCAGAATCGAAGAAAGGTAGGTGATTTCACTGCAAGCTCCTTCCGGATGCCATCGATACACGTCGCCAAGCATCTGGCTGAAACTGCTTATAAATCGCTCTCTTGCCATGACGATCTCTACAGCATGTGTGGCAAGCTGTTCGGTCAGCACCTCCAGAGCAGTTCCAACTTTAGCCGGATCGTCGTACGACGCAAGCAATGCATTCCGTTGCTGAAGTACTCTCCGGTACTGCATGAGATCGGAAAGATACTTTCTGTCGTGCTGGCAAATTGCCGTATCCATGAAACGACGTCTTTCGGCAGGGCCGCCGGTGATGATTACCAGCTCCCTTGGTGTAAAGGTCACGCAAGGGATAAGACCGATATGCCTTGAAAAGGTTTGGAGCTCCTGATCGTTGACCAGAATCCGCTTCTCCTTTTGTGGCATATAGGCCACAACAACTTTTGTTTCGCCACCGTCGTCGCTTTCGAAGGAGGAGCGTATGGTAAACATCTCCTCCCCGAATCTCAGGCAATCCCGGTCGCTGCTCCCGCTGAACCCTCTGGTCAGCGCGCAATAGTGGATCGCTTCAAGTATGGTTGTCTTGCCCGAGCCGTTACCTCCGTGAATATCGGTTATATGCCGACCCGGTTCGAACTCCAGATGTCTGTGGTTTCTGAAATTCTCAATAATGATGGACTTGAGCCGCAAATCACTTCCACTCAGTTGTTTATTCTGACCGGCATGACAAGAATCATGAGTTCATCCGGCTTCTCGGAGCTTTTTGGCTTGAAAAGCACCGCCGTCTTGGGAGTGTTCATCTCTATCAGAACCTCATCGGTATCGATGTGTGAAAGCGCTGCCTCGACAAACTTCGTGTTAAAGCCGATGGTGATCTCCTCTCCGGTAAAGGAGCAGGCCAGCTCTTCCTGTGCAGACTCTCCTTCGCTTGCGTTCTCTGCCATCACCTTGATCAATGAGTCCTGCGCGCTGATCTTCAGGTCACCAATGCTTGAAAACCGACCGACCCTCTTGACCGAATCGTGCAACTGCGAGCGGTCAGTGACCAGTTGCTTGTCGTTTTCAACTGGTATAACCGCCTCGTAATTGGGATAAGGCTCCACAATGAGCGCCGACTCAAGCTCCATGGTAGCGGTTTTGAATTTGACGTTCCGGCGCTCAGAGTCAATCGTCATCTTCACCTCTTCATTTGTCAGCATTCTCTGAATGATTGACAGTACCCTTGCCGGTACGACGATCTTCTGCTTTTCAGCTACTGCCACTCCGGCTTTCTTTCGACAGCGAACAAGACGGTGCCCATCTGTTGAAACGGCAGTAATGTGCTCTTCATCGAACTCGAACAGCACCCCCATCATCGCCGGACGCATGCCATCGACACTGCACGCAAACAGCGTTTTATGGATCATGTCCTGCAACTCGTTGGGTTGAAGCTCTATTGAGAGATCGAAATTCCGCTCCTGGCTTTCCGGTTTTGAGGCGAAGTTGCATGGAATACGGTAACGGCCTTTATCGGTGGCAATATGGATGGTGCCAAGTTCACCGATCGACTGACGCTCAATGTCAAAAGTCACATCGGTTTCGTACATACTGCGCAAAAAATCCTGCAATGTTCTGGCCCGGATAGCAATGTTGCCCTTGTCGGTTGAAGCCACATCACATTTCGTCGTGATCGACAGCTCACCATCAGTAGCGTACATGGTGAGTATTCCGTTCTCAAGAGTCAGGCTGATATTGTCATAGCGGGCATCCAGCGACTTTGCCGGCACAGCAAGAATGACCTTGTTGGTAGCTTCCTGCAGTCGTTTGATGGTTGTATTGAATTTCATCTTCTTACAATCTTTATTCTTTTATATAAAAGATTTGTTGTTGTTGTTGATCGTGTGGAAATCTGGACTGATTGATAATGGCCCTTTTTAAATAATTATTCTATAACGTTTTGCTGTTCTGACTCCTGCTCCTTTGCCTGTGGATAGTATGTGTATTTCCTGAAGCGGTACTGTTGACGGTTTGTTGGAGGTTTCGCGCCTTAGCGCCACAGTGTTGACAACTCTCCTGAAATCAAGATTGCGCCAACAGGTTTTGAACAGGTTATACACATAACACTGATTACATTGACATGATTTCAATTCTTTTTCTCAGCTCCTCGATCTTCTTCCGCTCTTCATTGGATGATCCGATCTTTTTCTCGATGGTGTTCAGGGCGTGGATGACCGTGGAGTGATCGCGTCCACCGAAGTGGAGGCCGATGGTCTTGAGCGATGAGTCGGTCATGTCTTTCGACAGGTACATGGCGATCTGTCGCCCGACGGCGATCTCTTTCTTCTTCGATTTGCCCTTCAGATCGTTCGAGGTGATCGAAAAATAGGAGCAGACCGCTTTTTCGATGGTATCGAGAGTCAGTTGCTTGGTGTTGTACCGGATGATGTCCTTGAGCGTCGATTTGGTGAACTGCAGGTCAATCTCCTGGTTGTCGAGCGAGTGGGCGGCCAGCAGCTTGACGATACACCCTTCGAGTTCTCGGACGTTGTTGGTGACGTTGGTCGCGATGAACTCGATGACCACCGGATCGAGATTGACGCCGCTCTGCTTGAGCTTGCTCTGGATGATCGCCTTGCGGGTTTCATAATCCGGCGCCTGGATGTCGGTCGAAAGTCCCCAGTTGAAGCGCGAGATGAGGCGATCTTCGATTCCCTTGATCTCCTTGATTGGCCGGTCTGCCGAAAGGATGATCTGCTTGTTGTACTGGTGCAGGGTGTTGAAGATGTGGAATATCTCTTCCTGGGTCTTCTCCTTGCCGGCAAAAAACTGGATGTCGTCGATGATCAGCACGTCGATATTCCGGTAGAACGCGGAGAACTCCTGGATATTGCCGTTCTGGATTGCGTTGACAAAATCGATGGCGAACTTTTCACTCGATACATAAAGCACAGCGTCGGTGATGCGATTTTCCAGCACAGAGTTGCCGATGGCCTGCATCATATGGGTCTTGCCGAGCCCGACGCCACCGTAGATGACCAGCGGGTTGAAGGCGTTTTGTCCTGGATTCTGGGCAATCGATTTCGAGGCGGCGAACGCCAGGGAGTTACAGTCTCCCCTGATGAGTGTTGAAAAGGTGTATTTCGGGTTGAGGTTGCTCTCGAATCTGGATCGTCCTGTTTCATATCGTCCACGACCAGCCGAAAGCTTCTCTCCAGAATCTTCTGACCTTCCTTTTCTTTCCGCCGGTGCAGCATCGTTTTGATGGGGCAATTCGATGGTGACCGGCTGCCCCTGCGATTTGTCCATTACGATAGAGTACATCAGCTTTGCTTCCGGCCCGATGACCTGCCGGAGAGCCTGCTTGACATGTACCGAATAGTTCTCTTCGATCCATTCGTAGAAAAACTGGCTTGGAACTTCGATGGTCAGCTCGCTTCCTGAAAATGATAATGGTCTGATTGGCAGGAACCATGTTTTGAAGGCAAGCGTGTTGATGTTCTCCTGGATAAGTCCAAGGCAGGCGCTCCATACCTTTTCCGCAAATGACCGGCCATGCGCCGGGGTGGTTTGCAGGTTACCTGGAGCTTCTTGCTGGATCGTATCGGGCATGAGACTTTAGGGAGAGATGCGTTGTTTTGGTGATTCATCAACATTTTCTGTTTACAAGGTACTGTTTTCAGTGGACAAAAAACAATCCAGCTTCCGATTTTGGCTGCGGATAGGCTTTGGTTTGCCAATGGGTTTTTCAACATCCTATCTTGTTTTTTTACTAATACTTAATCTTTTGTCATGAAAAAGTTGTCCACATGTGTTGATGGGTTGCTGGGCGGCTGTTTGCTGGGTTTTGGGGGAGAGAGATTTTTTTATCCACAAGTTACCCACACGGTGGATAACTTGTGGGGCGTATGTGTTGATAAGTGCTTGAGGTGTGACTTCTCTTGCTTATCTGTGAGTAAAATGATACATTAAACGTCCTGTAATTTTAAACAACCATTTGAGAGGAGTTTTGAGGAGATGAAAAGGACATTTCAGCCAAGCAACAGGAAAAGAAGAAACAAGCATGGCTTCAGGCAGAGAATGGCTACCAAGAACGGACGCAAGGTTCTGTCCTCCCGTCGCGCCAAAGGTCGTCACTCCCTGAGTGTCAGCAGCTCGATGAGTGCTTCGAAGCGTTAACGTACTGGCCGGAACGAAGCGTTGGTTTCATTTCCGGACGGATCAGCGTGCATCCAGGCATGTTTCCTGAAAAACGCGCTCATGCCCTGCCAAAGGGTGAAATAGTTCGCGGAAAGAGCGCTATTTCCTGTCTGTTTAACCGCGGCAGCCGTCTGAAGGGAAATTTTCTTCTGCTGATCTATTCTTCTTCAAGACCGCTTGACAAGGCGTCCCGGGCACCAGTCAGGGTGTTGTTCACGGTAGGCAAGAAGCTTGCACCGAGAGCTGTGGACCGGAACCGCATCAAACGCCTGATACGGGAGGCTTACCGGCTTGAAAAAAACATTTTGTCCGGGGTGCTTGCATCTGAAAGCCGGAAAGATGATCATCGGTTGTTTCTGGCTTTTTTATACCGGGGAAAGGCGGATGCGATTCCATCACTGGAGATGTTCCGGGCTGAAATACGGCACATGCTGAAACATTTTCTATCGAACAGACTGCCGCAGATACGGGAGGGCGACAGGGTTGAGTAACGCGGGCGATCAACAGAATCACGGGGCGGAAAAAAGTGGAAGAGCCTTTGGCCAGCTTTTGAACATCGTGCCGATTCTTCTGATAAAATTTTACCAGTCGTTCATTTCACCGCTGCTCGGGCCATCCTGCAAGTACTATCCCACCTGTTCTCGCTATGCCCTCGAAGCGTTCCGGCAACACAATTTTTTCTATGCCTCCTGGCTGACCGTCTGGAGGATTCTGCGCTGCAATCCGTTTTCCAAAGGTGGTTATGATCCCGTTCCGCCAAAAAAATGACATCCGCAGGTAATTCAAAAGAGTCGAAGTAATGGATAGAAATTCGGTGATAGGGTTTGCCCTGATTGCTGCAATCATGATCGTCTGGCTTCAGTTCATGAAGCCAGAGCAGAAGCAGGAGCTTGAAAAGGCGGCAGCTCCACGAGAGGCGGTTCAACAGCCTTCTGCGAATGGTGTTCCGGTGGCTTCTGCTCCAGAAACCTCAATGGAGAGTCTGGGTGCTTTCGCCCAGGCTTCGACCGGTACCGAACAGACCATCGCCGTCGAAAACGACCTGTTCAAGGCGACCCTCTCATCGAAGGGCGCCACGCTCAAATCGCTCGTGCTCAAAAAGCACTTCGATGTGAACGGCAAGCCTTTCAACCTCATCTCTTCGAAAGAGAAAGGTGCGCTCTCCATGCTCTTCCTGAGCAACGACGGCAAGCGCATCGACACACGCGATCTCTATTTCCGCAGCCTCGATGCCAAAACCTCGCGGACGGTCTCCGGCAAGGAGAAGTTGTCGGTCAGCTATGTGCTCGATGTCGATGCCGCGCGCAACATCACGGTGACCTACACCTTCACCGGCGACAGCTATGTGGTTGATTACGATCTCAAGCTCAACGGTTTTGCTTCGACCATCGCGGGCAACGAGTATCAGCTCAACTGGGATGGCGGTCTTGTCTATTCCGAGAAGGATCACAAGGACGAGTCGGCCAACGCGCTTGCCGGCGCGTACCTCGGCGGAGGTCTGCTCAAGCTCGACGCAAGTGACGCCAAGAAATCCTATCGGGAGGAGGAGTCCGGAAAGGCCGAATGGATTGCCGTCAGGAACAAGTATTTCGTCTCGGCGCTTATCCCGCAGAGAAGCACCGAAGGGGTCTATCTGCAAGGCTCGAAAACGGCTGGCAGCGAGGTAGAGAACTATGTCGCGGCCCTGAAGATGGTGGTTCCCGCCGGGCAGAACGTCGTCGATGACCGTTACCGTCTCTATGTCGGGCCTCTCGACTACAACACGGTGAAGTCCCTTGGCGTCGGGCTTGAAAAGATCATGGACTTCGGCTGGGACTGGCTGACCCGCCCCTTCGCCGAATATCTGATTCTGCCGATCTTTAACTGGATGAACAAGTATGTGACCAACTACGGTCTCATCATCATCATCTTCGCCTTCCTGATCAAGCTGGTGACCTGGCCGCTCTCTCACGCCTCGACCAAGTCGATGAAGAAGA
This sequence comes from uncultured Chlorobiaceae bacterium, assembly GCA_964476855.1. Classification (GTDB taxonomy): domain Bacteria; phylum Bacteroidota; class Chlorobiia; order Chlorobiales; family Chlorobiaceae; genus Chlorobaculum. Next base: position 176 of record CAYZCF010000033.1, on the reverse strand, counting down.
TGGCCGCCCTCCAGCCGATGATGCAGGAGCTTCAGGAGAAGTACAAGAACGATCCCGCAAAGATGCAGAGCGAGCTCGGACGCATCTACAAGGAAGCGGGTGTCAATCCGCTCGGCGGCTGCTTGCCGACGCTGATCCAGATGCCGCTGCTCTTCGCGATGTTCTACGTTTTCCGC
>CAYZCF010000032.1:0-19545 GCA_964476855.1 uncultured Chlorobiaceae bacterium | reverse complement strand
GGATGAACGGCTCGTCCTTGAGCGAGGGTCGGTCGATCGCGAGCAGCTCCATCAGGCAGCCGAGGCCGAGAGCGCCGTCGATTTCGTAGACATTTCGCTCCTCGATTTCGAGGTTGTTTATCAGCAACTGCCGTACGAACTCCGGCATTTCGGGGTTGATGTCGAGCCGCACGACGTTGCCGTAACGCCGGGAGCGCACCCCCTTTTCGATGGTTTGCAACAGGTCGCCTGCTTCGTCCTCCTCGATCTCGATGTCGGCGTCACGGATGATGCGGAACTGGTGCGACTGCACGATCTCCATCGTCGGAAAGAGCAGGCCGAGGTTGTGCTGGATCAGCTCCTCGATCCAGAGAAACCGCAGGCACGCGGGGTCGCCGCCCAGCCCCTCGATATCGTTGAGTTTCAACAGGCGCGGCAGCACGCTCGGCACCTTGACGCGGGCGAACTTCAGATTGCCGTGCTCGATGTCGTCGAGTTCGATGGCCAGGTTCAGCGACAGGTTCGACATGAAGGGGAACGGATGGCCGGTATCGAACGCCAGCGGCGTGAGCACGGGATAGATCTCCTTGCGGAAGTATGCGTTCAGCGCCTCGCGCTCCCCGGCAGAGAGGTCTTCGAAGCGCGCGATGGTGATCCCCTCCGCGGCGAGCGCGGGCAGGATGTCGCCGTAGAGGCAGGCGTTGCGCAGTTCGAGCTGCGCGAGTACCTTCGCCCGGATGCGTTCGAGCTGCTCGGATGGCGTGAAACCGTCGATTGTTTTTTTGCGGATTCCGGCTTCGACCTGCTTTTCGATGCCCGCGACGCGGATCATGAAAAACTCGTCGAGGTTTGAGCTGAAAATGGCGATGAACTTGGCGCGTTCGATGAGCGGATGCTCACCGGGCCGGATCGCTTCGTCGAGCACCCGGCGGTTGAAATGCAGCCAGCTCAACTCCCGGTTGAGGTAAAGCGACGGGTCGGTGAAGTGCTGTGGATGCTCCTTGCCGTTGGCATTTACTGGCAGCGGAAGCGCTCCGGAGATGAGTGTGTATGAAGTGGTTTCGCCCATGTTCTGCGTGTGAAACTGAATGTCGATAAGGCAACCGGCTTTCTCCGGCAACCGTCACTGTTTCGGCGAAAGCACGGCGGCAGAGTTTCCGGCGGCCTGCACAATCTCCGAATCAGCTCAATGTCCAAACATAGCCAATCACTGGTGACGAAACCGTTACAAACGTGTGAACTCATGAGCTTGTCGCCGCCGGGCAGGTCAGGCGGTGAGCAGCGGGATGATCTTTTTGGGGGATGAGACGAGCTTTGCTACTCGTGTGTCAAAAGAAAATGACGGAGATTCGTCATCGCGAGTTCCGACTTGTCGGGACGTGGCGATCCATCCCTTTCCGCTATCGAGCTGAATCGTATGGATTGCCACGTCGCTATGCTCCTCGCAAAGACGAGGAATGTACAAGACAGTTTGGCATTGACTTGATACGTCGTCGGTCTCAAAAGCAAAAAAAAGACAAATGCCGACGGATTTTCAATTCTGTGCACAGTGTGGAAAGCCTTGACACCGCTTCGTTTCCGTACCCGACTAGTCAGCACAGCGCGTTGTCGCTGGCAATGTGGGAGATTTTGCCTATAATTTACTTGTGTGGTGTTTAATAATGTATTTTGAATATAGGATTTTATAAGTGTAGATTTGATAGACTTATAGTTGTGTGTGAAAAATATATCATTGAGAAAACTAAGGATAGAAAGAAAAATGGATGAGCTGTATATAAATTCAGAATGCCAACTCGAATGCTGGCTTGGTTACTTTGATATACTGGGAACAAAAGATTTGATAAATTCAAAATCGATATATCAGGTTTTTGCAATCTATTCAAAGGCAATAGAAGAAGTTAAAAAAAGATCCGGCTTCATGATCAATATTCAAGCGACTTGGTTTTCAGATACTTTTATAATTTACACGAGAACAGGAAGCGCTGAAGACTTCAGAGATATTGACAGTGTTTGTAGGTGGTTTGTTTATTTTCTCATAACATCTCGAATACCAGTCAGAGGCGCAATATCCTATGGTAGTTTTTATGCGGATAATAAAAACAATCTTTTTTTTGGGCCAAGTCTTGTTGAAGCCTACGAGTATGGAGAAGCTCAGGAATGGATAGGTTTTTTGCTCTGTCCTTCTTCCATAGTTCAGCTTGATGAAATAGGTTTGCCTGCCACGGAGCGATTAAACTATGCTTACTATAAAATACCATTTAAAAAAACTTTTGTTCCATTACATAACAAGCTTCCAGCTTGTATTTTGGGACAATGGATTCAATTGAATCAAAGAAATCCATGCGTATCAATACTTCTGGATATGGTTAAACTGATTGATAAAGATCCTGTGCGTGTGAAATATCAAAATACTATTGAATTTATAAAGAAATCAGAAAGGCGTTTGAAAAAATGCTAACATGTCTGCTTGTAAAGATGGAAATGAACCGATCCCTCCTGAATCTCCCCATCATCATCCCACCATTCGCGTCCGTCGAAATAACCCCGACCCACAAGATTTAAATCCGAGCCGAAATCGTCCCCCCGACTCACCCCATCAGCAATGGGATGATCGCTTCGGGTGACGAGACCAGCTTCGCTGCGCCGGTGGCGAGTAGTTCATCGCCGGGGCGGTAGCCCCAGGTGACGCCGAGGGGGTACATTCCGGCGGAGTTGGCGGTTTTCATGTCCACGCCGCTGTCGCCGACGTAGAGTATCGTTGCAGGCTGGACGCCAAGCTCCTCGGCCACCATCAACGCGCCGGTCGGGTCTGGCTTGGGCGCGATGCCTTCGCGGAAGCCCATGATGACGTCGAACTTCCACGGCGCGAGCAGCTCTTCGGCGCACTGGCGGGTGAAGCGGTCGGGCTTGTTGGAGAGAATCGCCTTTTTCAGCCCCAGCCGGTCGATGGCGTCGAGCAACTCCGCGATGCCGTCGTAGGGGCGGGAGCTGTCGTTCCAGTGTTCGGCGTACCGCGCCTGCATCCTCTTCAGCAGCGGCTCGGTGATGGCGTCGTCGTGGGCGCTTTTGGGCAGCGCTTTCCTGACCAGCTCACGCATTCCGAAGCCGACCATGACGCGACATACCTCGACCGGATGGGTCGGGTAGCCCTCCTCTTCAAGCACCGAGTTGAGGCTGTGGGATATGTCCGCAAGCGTGTCGAGGAGCGTGCCGTCCATGTCGAACACAACGGCGGAGAATTTCGGTGTCACTGACTGATTCATTATTCGTTAAGCCTTGGGTTTGAGCGCGGTGACGAGAAAGACCGGATAGGAGGTGGGCTGTCCGTCGCGATTTTTCTTTTCTATGACGTGCGCGGTCATGAAGGACACCCCCTCAAATCCCGCCGATTCGAGGAGCGCTTGCAGTGCCGCGCGCTCGAAGCCGTGGTGCACCTTCTCGGTGGCGTCGTCGTGAAAGAGGCCATCCTCGGCGTCCAGATCAGCAATTGCCAGCGTGCCGCCTGGTGCCATGTGGTCGATCAGCTCCCGGAGAAAGCTCGTGGTATCGGGAATGTGGTGCAGCGTCATGCTGCTGCACACGAAGTCGTAATCTCTCGCCAGCCCGGCAGCCTCTTCGGGGCGGCTGAAATCGAGGTGCAGCGGCGTGACATTGGCGATGGAGCTGGCGGCGATCTTTTCGCCGAGCATCCGCAGCATCTCCGAGGAGCTGTCGAGCGCCGTCAACTTCGCGCAGTGCGGCGCGATGCGGGTGGTCACGAGGCCCGTGCCGCAGCCGAATTCGAGCGCGCTGGCAGGCTTGCCGACCGGCATATGCGCGATGATCGCGCGGGCCACGGCGTCAGCGAGCGCCGCGCGGACGGCGTTGGCGTCCCACTCGGCGGCCTTGTTGTCGAAGCGTTCGGTATCGGTCCAGTTTTTGTCGCTCATCGTCGTACTGCGGTTTGACGGTTTATCGGAAAACGGTCGCTGTCGCTGACCGCGCACAATATACGCTTCACCGGCAAAGAGTGAAAGCCGGAAACAGCGGCATTCCCGCCACCTCCCCTATGCAGCCTGACAGAAGTTTCCAAATCGTAGCCCCCTCTCAACGCCTGCCCAACAATTCCCGGTTAATTTTGCCCAAGGGTAAAAAAATCGTGAATGGGACTTGTGGGATGGGTGAGACTGGTGGGATAAAGCATCGAGGATGGTTCTGTGGTGCCATTATCAATTATCCATTGTCAATTATGAACCGGATCGTCCAGCTTTTTCGGAGGCCGTTGCCACATCTCACGGCGAGCAAAGCCTTGCTGCTCAGGGCGCTCATGGTGCCGAATCTGATTCTTGCCGAGGTCGAGGGTGCTGAAGAACTCCAGAGCACCGGTCCTTCGCCCTGCATCTATGCATTTAATCACAACAATGCCTTCGAGTCGCTCTTTGTGCCGGTGCTGCTTATCTGGCTGCTTGGCGGAGAGCGCGTCAGTTTCGTGATCGACTGGATGTTCGGTCGCCTGCCGGTCGTTGGTTGGCTGATGAAGCAGATCGACCCCATCTACGTCTGGCACAAGCGCTCGACCTTGCCTTTTCTTGAACGCCGCCGCGTGAAAGCGGCCTCCTCCTCCAGCCGCGATGAGTGCGTCCGGCGGCTTCGCGCGGGCGCGAGTATCGGCATCTTTCCCGAAGGCACGCGCAACAGCAATCCCTTCCGGCTCCTGAAAGCCAGGCCGGGCATCGGCTATATCGCGCTCGAATCGGGTGCGCCGGTGATTCCGGTGGGCATCGAGTTCATCGCCGCCCGCAGACGTGGCCGCGTGCCGGTCATCGGCAAAATCGCGCTGCGATTCGGTGAGCCGATGCGCTTCGAGCGCCACCGCGCTTCCGTGGCCGCATCGGGCGGCGACCGCGCTCACAGGCGGCGCGTCGCCGGAGAGATCGCCGACGAGGTGATGCTCGCCATATCGTCGCTCTGCGGCAAGAGTTATTCGTACACCGAATCTGAACCAGAACCGATTCTGACTCTCAAACCATCAATGGAGGCGCTATGTCCGTCATAACCGTAACGAAAGTGCTCTCGCCCCGCGACCGGCTCGAAGCGCTGGAGGTGATCGAGGAGGTGTTTGTCCGTGAGAAGCAGTGGATGAAGGAGGCCGCCGAGCAGATTCCAGACTCTCTCGACGGAAATTCTGAGTATTCATGGTTCATCGCCCGGGTCGGCGACCGGCCTGCCGGAGTGATGCGTCTCTTCTACGATCCGCCGCTGGAGCTGCCCGAAGCGTGCCAGGTGCGGTTCGCGCCGGGCGTTGATCTCGAAACGCTCCGGGCGGCGGGGCAGTACGTGGAGATCGGGCGCTTCATGATCCGCCCACAGTTCCGGCGGCAGCACCGGGTCGCCCTGCGCCTCATGCGCGCCGCCACCGGCGAGGTGGTCGAGCGGGGCTACACGCACTTCATCACCGACGTGTTCGAGGGCGAGGAGCACTCGCCGCTGAACTTCCACACGCGGGTGCTGGGGTTCGAGGTGATCGGCAGCCATCTGTACGGCGAACTCAATTGCAGCTCGACCCGCATCATTTTGACGCTCGACATCATCAAGCTCTACAACCGCGTCAAGGACAGCCGCAGCCGCCTGTATCAGGAGCTGGTCGAGGGTTTGCGCGGCAAGATCGAGGGCGGTTACGGCAAGCGGCGCGGCCTGAGTCCGCAGGCGTGAGGAGTTCTGCCGCTTGCCTGCATCCTGTTGCAAGATAAATGGTTAGTGGTGGAGTGTTTTTTCTGTCTGTATCCTCTGTTTGTTCACAATCTCTTTTCAGTGTCTCAATGATTCCTCAATAATTGGCGGTGTAGATTAATGACCGGAAAGGATGGCCATGCGGGCCTCCGGGTTCATAAAAATCGACTCGGCACAGCACAACACACAAAAGATCATCAATTATGAAAAAAACTCTTTTTCTCGTAGGACTTGCAACCGCACTTGGGTTCAATAATGCCCAGGCTGTCGATTGGAACTGGAAAGGCGATATTCGCTACCGCTATGAATCCGGTATGAAAGACGATAACCTCAGCATTACCGATGACCACAGCCGCGACCGTCACCGTATGAGAGTCCGTTTCGGCGTCTATCCCTGGATCAACGAAGAGCTGTCGGCAGGCTTGCAGCTTTCGACCGCTGGGGACGGATTGGAAACAACTTCCCGCAACGAGACCTTCGATGATCTCTTTCAGGCAGATTCGATCTATCTCAACGAAGCCTTTGTCGACTATCATCCGATGTTTCTCGATGGCAATGTGAATGTCATTCTGGGTAAAAGGGATGTGGCAAAAACATTGATTGTACAGAAAGACCTCGTCTGGGACGGCGATCTCACCTTCGAGGGCGCGACCCTGCAGTACGGCAAGGATGGCGATGGCAAGGAAAAGGATGGAATGAGCGCTGCTGTTGGCTACTACTTCATCGATGAAAACAATATGTCATCGACAGTAAAGGAACAGGATCCCTGCCTGATCGCTGCGGTGGCTTCGTGGAAAGGTTCTGTCAGCGATTATGGATATGCCATCGGTGCTGGCTACTACAACTTCATTCATCTCGAAAACCTGGATAATCTTACCAGCAGCAGCAAACCAAAATTGTCTCAGATGGCGACAGGTAAGGATTTCGATGTCGTCGAGTTCTTCGGTAATGTTGGTGGCGACATCACCGAAACCATTCCGTGGAAAGTGTATGGCCAGTATGCCTTCAATACAGCCAAACACGATAACGGCGAAAAAGTCAATATCATCAATTCCGAGCGCGATGCGTATCTGGTCGGTCTCCAGATTGGCAATGCCAAGGCTCCTGGTCAGTGGTCGCTCAGCGGCGAGTATGTCAGCATCGAGCGCGACGCCGTGGCTCCGATTACCGATTCCGACCGTAATGGCGGCAGCTTCACCAATATGGAAGGTTTCAAGATTGGCGCGGTCTATCATCTCGTGCAGAACATGACCATTGGTGCTACCTACTATAATTTCGATTGGAAGAACAAAGACCTCGTATCGGTGGCAGATAGCGACGATCGTCAGCACCTGCTCCAGGCCGATGTGGTCGTGAAGTTCTGATGATTCCGTGACCATGCTCTTTTCTCATGTGTGCTGTTCTTTCTCCGTTGGGTGAGCGTGTGGTGCTCATCCGGATTGCTGCGAAGGCCGTCCCGAACTTTCGGGACGACCTTTTTCCGGAGTCCGGCGGCAATGTCAATCGTTAATTAATCAGCTTTTACGTTCTTTTTTATCCATCAATTCAATTACAACAAGGAACTAACTATGAAGATGTTCAGGAAAATCATGTTTGGCGCGGCTGTCATGAGTCTCATGGCTGCGGGTGACGCATCCGCCGCGGGCAACAAGCTCGTGCTCGATGGCTCGACCACCGTTGGTCCGATCGCCAAGGCCTTCGCCTCTTACTTCAAGAAGACCACTGGCGTCGATGTGACCGTCAGCGAGTCCGGCTCTGGCAACGGCGCCAAGAGCCTCATCAACAAAACCTGCGATATCGCCAATATGTCGCGCTCGATGAAGGAAAATGAGATCGCTGCGGCAAAATCGAAAGGCGTCAATCCGGTCGAGCACATTGTTGCTCTCGACGGTCTGGCCGTGATCGTTCACCCCGGCAACAGGGTTAACGGTCTGTCGAGGAAGCAGATTCGTGACATTTACTCCGGCAGGGTGACCAACTGGAGCGTAGTCGGCGGCCCGAATGCTCCGATCGTCATGATCCAGCGCGAGTCGAACAGCGGCACCCAGGACAGCTTCAAGGAGCTGGTGATGGGCAAGGAACTGCCGATCTCCAAGCGCGCCGAGACGCAGGCCAGCAACGGCGCTGTCAAGAGCCGTGTCGCTTCGACCCCGACCGCTATCGGCTTCATCGGTCACGGTTTCGTCGATGGTTCGGTCAAGGCGCTCGATGTCGATGGCGTGGAGGCGACGGTTCAGACGGTCAAGTCCGGCAAGTATCCGATTTCGCGTCCGCTCTTCATGTACACCAACGGCCAGCCGACCGGCAACGTGAAGGCCTTCATCGATCTGCCGAAGACTGCCGAAGGTCAGAAGATCATCAGCGAGGTTGGCTTCGTGAACAAGTATTGATCTGCTGCCTTACAACTGAGTGTTCTTTTCTTTTACCCGAAAGCCTGCCCTTATCCGGCAGGCTTTCGGCGTTTTTGCTCAGCACGATTGTATCGGAGCATGGGTGACCAAGACTTGTCGAGATGCTCGTACAGAAGATGCGCTGATGATAAATGTTAGCGTTATTCGGAATTCCGCAGGGGCGTTTCGCGAGTCGTCCGTACAAGAGATGCGAGATGGAGATAACTGTTCATGCTATTCGGGATTTCGCAGGTGCGACTGGCCGCTCACCACTGGAAAGGAGAGGCGCTGGAGAAAACAGGTACAATTTCGTGCAACTGTGGGCGTATTATGATGGTATCTTTTTTTCGCAATTCGAGCGCCAAACCGTGCGTATCGCCGTCGTTTGTAAACCGGAGCGTCATTCATTAATTTCCGGCACATGAAATCATTTCAAACAGACAAGGAGAAACGCATGAGAAAGCTTGGCGCAGTTTTGACATCGATGGCGATCATGGCTATGACTGTGGTCGGCAATGCCGGGGCGGCAACCAAAGGGATAGTGATCGATGGATCGACCACCGTTGGCCCGATAGGCAAATCGTTTGCAGCGTACTTTATGAAAAAATACAAGATTCCGGTAACGGTCAGCGAATCGGGATCGGGCAACGGCGCCAAAAGCCTCATCAACGGAAGCTGCGATATCGCCAATATGTCGCGCGCGATGAAGCCGAAGGAGCTCGCCGCCGCCAAAGCACGAAAGATCAACCCCGTCGCCAATGTCGTGGCGCTCGATGGCCTGGCCATGATCGTCCATCCTTCCAACCCTGTTCGTAACCTCACGGAAGCGCAGATTGGCGACATTTTTTCAGGTCGCATCACCAGCTGGAAGCAGGTTGGTGGCCCGAATTTTCCCATCGTGGTGATCCAGCGCGAGTCGAACAGCGGCACCCAGGAGACCTTCAAGGAGCTGGTGCTGAAGGGGCGCAAGGTAGTGAACAACGCCGAGACCCAGGCCAGCAACGGCGCAGTGAAAAGCAGGGTATCGCAGACGAGAGGTGCGATCGGTTTCGTCGGCCTCGGCTATCTCGACGCTTCGGTCAAAAAGATCGCCGTCAACGGGGTTTTTCCTTCCTCCGCAACGGTCAAAAACAAGACATACAGGCTTTCCCGCGAGCTTTACATGTACACCAATGGCCGTCCTGCCGGTATGGTTGGCAAGTTTGTCGATTTGCCAAAAACCCCGGATGGAAAGCGCATCATTCAGGAGCTTGGATTTATTTCAAGATACTGATTCACCCACCTTTCGCCCATCGGGAGCACGGCCCGGAATCTTGCAGCCGCCATTTTTGTTGATGGCAGCAAGATTCCGGCTGGTGATGCTCATCAAGGCGCACATGATTCTCACTTGTTTCCAGAATTGTAACAGTCAATTTTTTTTTCTTCACCGGCAGCCTGTTACATTTGGAGCGTCTTGAGAGAACAACTCTTGAGAGAACAACTTCCAGTGATGGCGTTGAGGCCAACTTGCGGAAAGGGTTCTTCAGCAGTATCAAACCATACAGGCCGACAGGATGCAAAACAGCAGCGGTATGAGTGACGACGGAGCATTGAAGCAAGGCAGGTCATCCGTTTTCATCGTCAGTGCGCGAAAACGCAAGCTTCAGAAAATTTCGCAGAAAAGCGGGGAAGCAGCCCTTTTTCTGATTGCTTCGTTTGTCGCCATAGTTGTTCTCTTCATTTTCTGGTTTGTCGCCCGCGACGCGGTTCCTTTCTTCGACAGTCTCCAGACCTTCAAGGAATTTTTCACCAGCAGCGAGTGGTATCCTGCGGACGATCCACCCCGTTTCGGTGTGTTTGCAATCATTTACGGCAGCCTTATGGTGACGGTTGGTTCTGCACTGATCGCCGTGCCGATGGGTATCATCGCCTCCATCTGCCTCTCCGATATTCTCCCGTTCACCATGCGGCAATACGTCAAGCCGGTGATCGAGATGCTCGCTGCCATTCCGTCGGTCGCCTACGGCTTTTTCGCCCTCGTTGTCTTCGCTCCGCTCTTGCAGAACTCCGGCGGCCCCATTCTCATGTGGGCCTGGTGGATCATCGCCGCGCCGTTTCTCCTGCTTCTGGTCATCGTGGTTTCGGAGCTTCTGACCGCCCCGATCACCAAAGAGTCGATGAAGAAGAGCGCGCATATCGGCGTCGGTATGCTTCTCGGCGCGGTCGCCCTCGTGCTTCTCTACATTGTCGGCAACCAGTTGCATGGCCTTGAGATCATGAGCGGAACCAATGCCCTGAACGTCTCGATCATCCTGAGCTTCATGGCCCTGCCAACCATTGTCAGCGTCTCTGAAGACGCGCTCCAGGCGGTCGGGCGCGAACTTCGCGAAGGCAGCTATGCGCTTGGTGCGACCAGGGCAGAAACCATTATCAAAACAGTGCTTCCGGCGGCCAGCAGCGGCATTCTCGCTGCGGTTATCCTTGGTATCATGCGCGCCCTCGGCGAGACGATGGTGGTCTGGATGGCCTCGGGCAACTCCTCGCACATTCCCGACCCGTTTTTCAATTATCTCGATTCGGTGCGCACGCTCACGGCAACGATTGCCGGTGACATGGGCGAGGCCGACCAGGTGACCGGCTCGGCGCGGTTCCATGTGCTCTTTGCGATGGGTCTGCTCCTGCTGGTCGTCAGCTTCGTAAGCAATCTCATCAGCGAGCGGATTGTCGTCCGCCAGCGCAAGATTCTCTCCGGTCAGTGACGCCAATTCAATTCAACGTTGTGAACTTATGATTCTCGGTACCCGCAAGCTTCTCGACCGGTCATTCACTGCCCTTGGTATCGGCTCTATCGTGATCATGGGGTTGGCGCTGCTGGTCGTCCTCTTTCCCATTGTCACCAACGGCGTAGGGGCTGTTGTCTTCAAAGGCACGATCGAGCACCGGAAACTGCTTTTCACGGAGTTTCATCACGGCGCGGCCCGTGAGCTCGAAAAAGAGGTGGCGCTCTCGAACAACTACCGCCAGAAGGCGTTTGACATGATCGCCGCCTTCGACAGGGAACTCGAACAGATGCCGCCGGAGCAGCAGGATCAGTACCGCGAGAGCTACGGCCAGGTGAAGAACGCGCTTCGCACCCTGCTTGGCCCGTTGCCCGGCGAGGAGCAGCCTGAACTGACCCGGTTCCGTTACGGCCAGACCCGCTGGGATAAGGCCGAGGAGAAGCTGCACGAGCTGCTCTATGAACAGAAGTGGGACTACTCCAACCCCGACGTGATCGCCAAGCCCTACGATGTGAGCCGCGCAGCCAGTTTTGCCGGAACATCGCTGGTGAGGCTCTTTCCTTATGTCGAAGAGAATATCGACAAAATGATGATGCCCGAATGGACTTTCTACTGGGGCTTCATTACCGACAACTCGCTCGATGCGCACTTTTTCGGTGGCATTTGGCCTGAAATCCAGGGCACCATCTTTCTTGCCATCGGCGCGATGTTCTTCGCCTTTCCGCTTGGGGTGATCGCGGCGATCTACTTCACCGAGTACGCCCGCGACGGCTTTCTGACCAGCATGTTGCGCAGTGCCAACAGCACGCTCGCCGGCGTGCCGAGCATCGTCTTCGGCCTGTTCGGTCTGGCATTTTTCATCAACACGCTGCACGTTTCGGAGTCGAAAAGCGTGCTGGCCGGTTCGCTGACCTTGGCGATCATGATTCTGCCGACCATCATCCGCGCCGCCGAAGAGGCGATTCTCTCCGTGCCTAAGACCTACAAGGAGGCTTCGCTCAGCCTCGGCTCGACCAAGTGGAACACGATTGTCACGGTGATTCTTCCGGCGGCCCTGCCGGGTATCCTCACCGGCGGCGTCATCAGTCTCGGCAGGGCGGCGGGCGAAACCGCGCCGATCATCTTCACGGCGGCGGTCAGCGTTGGCGCGGCCATCGGCTTTGGCGACGTGCTCTCGTCACCGACACCCGCACTCTCCTGGAATATCTACAACCTCGCCAGCGAGCACGAAGCCGCCGCCGAAATCCGCCATGTCCAGTACGGAATGGTGCTGGCGCTGGTGACGGTCGTGCTTCTGCTCAACCTGTCCGCCATCATTCTCAGGGCGCGTATCTCCAAAAAACTTAAAGGGTGAGACTTATGCCAATGGCACTCGAAGCAGCCGATACGAAGAAAATAAGCAACGACTCAGCCGTGCTCGATATTTATCTTCCGCCAGAGCGTAAAAAGATCGAAGGCGGTGGCGTGCCGCACGTCGTGGCGAAGAACTTTTCGATCTACTACGGAGAGTTCGAGGCGGTCAAGAAGGTTAATGCCGATATTCTCTCGAAATACGTTACGGCCATCATCGGCCCCAGCGGCTGCGGCAAGAGCACCTTCCTCCGCGCAATCAACCGGATGAACGACCTCATTCCAAGTTGCCACACCACCGGCGCACTCATGTTTGATGGCGAGGATGTTTATGGTAAATTCACTGATGAAGTGCTCCTGCGCAAGAAGATCGGCATGGTGTTCCAGAAGCCGAACCCGTTCCCGAAATCGATTTACGACAACATCGCCTACGGGCCGCGCCTGCATGGCGTGAAGGACAAGAAGACGCTTGACGGCATTGTCGAGAAGAGTCTCCGCAAGGCGGCACTCTGGGACGAGGTGAACGACCGGCTGGACAAGAATGCCCTCGGCCTGTCGGGTGGACAGCAGCAGCGCCTGTGCGTGGCCCGGACGCTCGCCGTCGAGCCGGAGATTCTTCTGCTCGACGAGCCGACCTCGGCGCTCGACCCGAAGGCCACGGCCAAGATTGAGGATCTGATCCAGGAGCTTCGCGGCAGCTACACCATCATGATCGTGACGCACAACATGCAGCAGGCGTCCAGGGTGTCGGACTCCACCATGTTTTTCTACGAGGGCGTGCTCGTCGAACACGCGCCAACAGCCCAGTTGTTCACCAGGCCAAAGGATCAGATGACCGAGGATTACATTACCGGAAGATTCAGCTAACGAAACACTATCAGCGCCATGTCGGAAAGACCCGTGCACGAGTATATCAAGGAACTTTCGGAAGCTCTTGTCCAGCTTTCCGAGAAGGTGTTGCAAAATTTCAATGAAGCCCTGTATGCGGTAACGCACAAGGATGTTCAGACTGCCCGGAAAATCCGTATTATCGATGACGAGATCGACGAGGCCGAGGTGCGTCTCGAAGAGCAGTGTCTTGAGTTTCTCGCCTTGCACCAGCCTGTTGCGCGCGATCTGCGCTCGATGGTGACAATCATCAAGATCAACGACGACCTCGAACGCATTGGTGATCTGGCTGTGCACATCATCGAGCGCATGCCTGAACTCGGCCAGGAGGTCATGGAACGCTACGAGTTCGAAAAGATGGGAATCCTGTCGGCCACCATGGTACGGAAAGCGATCGAAGCCTTCATCAACAGAGACCGGCCGCTTGCCGACAAAGTCTGCGCGATGGACGAGGAGGTTGATACCATGCATCGTTCCGTTTTCAAAAAGGTTGCCGACGCCATGAAAGCCTGCAACACCGACACCGAGCAGTTGCTTGCCGTGTTGAGTGTTTCGCGCTACATCGAGCGCATGGCCGACCACGCCACCCGCATTGCCCTCGAGGTGATCTACCTCGTCACCGGCGAAATAGTCCGCCACAGCGACGACACCTTCGAAAAACTGATCCAGTCGCTCAAGGACTGAAAGTTGTAACATCAGCCGCTATCGCGGTTTACGATACTGAATCCCGCCATCGGAATGTGTGCTCCGGTGGCGGGATTTTTTTTGTGGAGGTGGGGGAACAATGTTCAGATAAGTGTGATTTTGCGTATGTTATTTCGTATGGATAAAAAGTCTTTAAGCAATTAGATATGCTGATAACGACAATAATCGGAGACTGCCCTAAATGTGGAGCAAAGAATCAATATGGAAATGTTAGCGTTCAGAATGATCAGGTTATTCGTGGGTGCATGAGATGTGATTACGGTATTGTGATTCCGTTGCCAAAGATTCGCAAGAAAATTCTGTATTTAGATCAGTTTTTCTTTAGTAATTCATTTAAAGAGAAAGATATGCGCTTTGTTGAGGTAGCAAAACGTATTTCTGATCTATCCGATTCGCAGTTGCTGGTTGTTCCGTATTCTTCGATTCATCAAGATGAGACTCATCAGTGGGGAGGTTTCGATGGTAAGAATAGAGATGATCTAATGGAATTTATTAAGTCAACATCTCATGGTCATAAATTCAATGCTTATTACGAGATTGAGAATAGACAGATTATAAAAGCATTTAATGCTTTTATGCGGGGCAAATCACCTTTATTTGAACTACAGCAACAAGATATAATTCCACAAAGTATTCATGGATGGGATGATTATTTTAGAATAGATGTTGATAGTTATTTTAAAGATATTGAAGATGTTAAGAGGCTGAAACTGCAGGGCGTTGATGAGCTAATTAACGCATTTGATTCTTGGCGAAGATCGACAAAAACTTTTGAGCAAGATGTTGTTTATGAACTTAAAAGTGCAGCAGAAATTTACGTTAATGCATATATGAGATATTGTAATAGGATTGCCGGTGGGGAGTATGAGGCATTGATTGATTCTCCTATTATATCTTGGATAGTCCAAGATCTTCTTGATAGCTTTTCTGAGAATACTTCTTACGAAATAAGGATGACTAAAATCTTTGAATTCTTTGGTTCAGAATATTTTGCAAATATTCCTTATCAATGGGTTTCAGTTAGAGTTTTTTCGGTTTTAAAAGATATGGTAAAGCGAGGGGCTTATTTGAATCGTGAAAAATCAATAAAGAAATTTTCTGGATTTTTTCAGGATATTGAACACGTCTCATTTTATGCACCATATTGCGACGCATTTTTCATGGATAAAGCAATGGCTGAACTGGTGTCTGATCCTCGCATTGATATTGAAAATCGTTATGCTGTCAAAGTTTTCAGCCTGAATAACTTTGAAGTTTTTGTTAAATGGCTTGATGGGTTAGAGTCTGAGATGACAAAAGAACATAGAGCAGGTTTGGTAGCAGCCTATCCATAAGAAATTGACTTTTTAAAGTTGCTTTACCGAATTTGCTTTTCACTGTTTTTCCCTCCACCCGATTTGCGCACTCTCCGCCGGAAATGCTACCTTGAAGCTGACAGCCTGCGCTGAATGAGCAACCTTGTCACCTTAGCCGCAATCGCCATGAAACTTGTCCGCCAGTTCCCGCTCTTCACATCCGTTTTTGTCGCTCTTGCGCTGCTCGTCGCGCCGTTGATGGCAGCCGCTGCGGAGCCGTTGCCCTTCTCGACGGGGCAGACGGTGTATGTGCCGTCGTACTCGCACATCTTTGTCGGCAACCGGCTGAAAACCTTTGACCTGACCACCTCTCTGGCGATCCGGAACTCCGATCCCGAGACGCCGATCACCGTCACGCGGGTTGACTATTACGACGCTTCGGGGCGCTTTATCCGCGCCATGCTGAAAACGCCTTTCGTCATCCGCCCCGTTTCGACGCTCGTTTATGTGATCGACGAGTCCGACAAAACGGGCGGCGTCGGCGCGAGCTTCCTCGTTGCATGGAGGTCATCCAAAAAGGCCGCGCCGCCCATCGTCGAAAGCGTGATGATCGGCACGGGAATGCAGCAGGGGATTTCGTTCACCTCGCGCGGGCAGGTGGTGCGCGAAGTGCAGCCATGAGCGTGTCACTCCGGGGGTTCTGGATGATGCCATCTCTTTAACAAAATCTGTTGCTGATAGATCATTGGCTTAAGCTTTGCTTTTTTCGTTCTGCGGCTTGTCTGAACCCATCCGGTAACGTAAATTAGGGCCTGTTCAAGCCGCCTGCTCCATCGACGTACGGCGGGTGGCAAAGCCTCAACAACTTCTCCAACGAGCTTTATACTATGGCACTGTTCGGCAAGAAATCCTCCGATTCATCGAAATCCGTCGCTGTTCCCAAAGCGTTCACCATCCAGATCGATCCTTCGAAATTCAATCTTGCCACAAAACCCGCGGGGCCGGTGCACGAGCAGCTCGAAACGCTCAAGCAGAAGCTCACCAAGCTCTCCTCGAACGTCGAGAACAACCTGATGCTCGTCGTCCGCGCTTCGACCAAGAAGGACAAAACGCTGGCCGCTTCGGCATTCGAGTTCGACGAACGCTACATCCAGAAAGGCAAGTTCGAGGTCGAGTACCTCACGCTCGCCTACCAGAACTTCCAGCAGCTTGGCGAGGCGGAACAAAAAACCGTCGCCCATGCCCGCATGATTCTCAAGGAGCTTGAGAGGATCGCGCAGTTCTGCCTCAACATCGCCGACAAGACCGAATACATCCAGCTCGCCAACGTTCAGGTTCTGCACAAGGATGAATACGATCTGAAGCCGATGGGCGACGACACCGCCGAGATGATCAAGAAAGCGGTCGAGGCGTTTGTCAGCGGCAACTCGAAACACGCCTCGGAGACGCTCGAGATGATGAAAAAGATCGACGATCTTTACGAGAAAGCGGTTGCCAAGCTCAAGGCGGAGGTCAACGACTCGAACATCACCAACTACACCGGCATCCTCTCCGTCGTGGAGCACGTTCACGCCTGCGCCCAAATCTCCTGCGTGATCGCCCGACACTTCTGCTGAGGTCAAGGCATTGAAAATTTTCAGAAGGCGGGCATGTCCCGCCTTCTTTTTTTTCGTCCGAAGTTCCTATCATTGATGAAAGAGATCGTTGCGGCAAGTGTTCACAACGTCCGTTTCATCCATCGTTGTCCATTGTTCATGAAATACCGTAACCGGATCATCGCGCTGGTTGTGCTTGTGGCGGTTGCCGCCGTATCGTTCCTGTTTTTAGGGAAAAAGCCCGACGCGCCAGGCCGGAAGCAGAGCCAGCCCTCCGCGATGGCCATCGCCGTGAGCGTCGAGGCGGCATCCGTGGCTGCCGTGCGCGACAGCCTCTCCGTCGTCGCGCTTGTCGAGGCGTGGCGTGACGTCGATATTCACGCCGAGACCTCCGGCATCGTCCGCTCGGTCTCCTCCGAGGTCGGTGATCGCAAGGCCGCCGGTCAGCCGCTCCTCAGGGTCGATGATGAGGTGGCGGCTTCCGCCCTGCGCAAGGCCCGCGTGAACCGCGAGCTGGCCCGCCGCGATTTCGAGCGCTACGACAGGCTTCAGCGCGAGGGGGCCGTGGCGATCTCGAACTTCGAGGCGGTGAAGCTCCGGCTCGAAGATGCCGAGGCCGACCTGGTCGCCGCACGCCGCCGCGTGGAGGACACCGCCATCAAGGCGCCCTTCGCGGGGGTCGTCACCTCGCGGCTCGTCGAAGTGGGCGATCTCGTTCAGCCGGGCATGAAGGTGGCCAACATGGTCGATCTCTCGAAGCTCAAAATCGTCTCGTCGATTCCTGAAAAGCAGGTCGCCTCCATCGCCGAAGGGATGGCGGTGCAGGTGACGACCGATGTCTGGCCGGGCAAGGTGTTCCTGGCGAAGGTGCTCTCGGTGAGCGCCAAATCGTCGCGCGACCACACCTACAGGGTTGAATCGGTCATGGAGAATCCGAAAGAGACGCCGTGTCGCGCCGGGATGTTCGCTCGCACAGCTTTCGTCGGCAGTTCGTCGCGCCAGGCGCTCCTGATCCCGCGCCGGGCGCTCACCGGCAGCATCGCCTCGCCTGAAGTGTTCGTCGTCAGCGGCGGCAGGGCGCGGCTGAAAAAGATCGTTGCCGGAGGCGAATACGGCAGCAGCATCGAAGTCTTGCAGGGGCTTGCCGCCGGTGACCGGGTGGTCGTCAGCGGCCAGAGCGACCTCGACGACGGCTCGCCGGTGACGGTCTCGCAGGGGGAGGCCGGGCGGTGAAACGGACGATTACGGGGATCGCCATCGAACGTCCGACGCTGGTGGCCGTGCTCTTCTCGGTGCTCTTCATCCTCGGCTTCTTCAGCTACCGGCAGCTTCAGTACGAGCTTCTGCCGCGCATGAGCACCCCCTACGTCACCATTTCGACGGTCTATTCGGGCGCGTCGCCGGACGAAATCGAGACCTCCGTCACCAAACCGGTCGAAGAGGCGGTTTCGGCCATCGAAAAGGTTTCAGCCATCAACTCCTCCTCCCGCGAAGGGATGTCGCTCGTGACCATCGAGTTCGACAGCGACGCCGACATCGACATCGCCCTTCAGGATGTGCAGCGCAAGGTGAACGAGGCGCGTGGAGAATTGCCCGACGGCATCGAGACGCCGGTCGTCTCCCGCTTCGCCATCGACGAGCTGCCGGTGCTGCGCCTCGGCGCGACTTCGAACCTTTCCGATACCGAATTTTACCAGCTCCTCAAGGACGAAATCAAGCCCGCGCTCTCGAACATCAGCGGCGTCGGGCAGGTGGGCATCCTTGGCGGGCGCGAGCGGGAGATCAGGGTCAACATCGATCCGGGGCGTCTCGAAAGCTTCGGCCTGACCGTTGGCGACCTGCTCGAAGCGATTGGCAAGGCCAATATCGACTTTCCGACCGGCACGGTCGAAGCGCCCGACCGCAAGTTCGTGGTGCGTCTGTCGGGCAAGTTCACGAGCCTCGACGAGCTGAAGAGCCTCGTGGTGAGCGATGTCGGCGCGGAGGGCGCGGTCTACTTGCGTGACGTGGCCGAGGTGCAGGACACCTTTCAGGAGATCAGGACGATGACGAGGATCGATGGCAGGAACGCCGTCGGCATCGTGGTGGTCAAGCAGAACGACGCCAACACCGTCGAGGTGTGCCGCCTCGTGCGCGAAAAGCTCCAGTCGCTCGAAGCGCAGTACCGCGACCGGGGGCTGAAGTTCGACATCGCGCAGGACGCCTCGACCTTCACCCGCGACGCCGTCGAGGCGGTGCAGCACGACCTGTTCCTCGCCATCCTGCTCGTGGCGCTCGTCATGCTGCTCTTCCTGCACAGCCTGCGCAACTCGCTCATCGTGATGGTCTCGATTCCCACCTCGCTCGTGACTACCTTCATCGGCATGTACCTCTTCGGCTTCTCGCTGAACCTCATGACGCTGCTCGCCCTCTCGCTCGTGATCGGCGTGCTGGTGGACGACTCCATCGTGGTGCTCGAAAACATCTACCGTCACCTCGAACGGGGCGACGCGCCACGCGACGCGGCGCTCGTCGGACGCAACGAGATCGGTTTCACGGCGGTGGCGATCACGCTTGTTGATGTAGTGGTCTTCCTGCCGCTTTCGCTGCTCAGCGGCCTCGTCGGCGACATCCTGCGCGAGTTTGCCGTGGTCATGGTCATCTCGACCATGCTGAGTCTCTTCGTCTCCTTCACGGTGACGCCGCTGCTCGCCTCGCGCTTCTCGAAGGTCGATCATCTCTCGGACGCCACGCTGGCGGGTCGTCTCGCCCTCGGCTTCGAGCGCTGGTACGAGCGCGGGCGCGACTGGTACATCTCGCTGCTCGGCTGGGGGCTGAAGCACCCCGGCAAGGTGATTCTGACCGCCACGCTTCTCTTCTTCTCGTCGTTCGCGCT